>JAUMXN010000022.1:0-3241 GCA_030529095.1 Candidatus Saccharimonadota bacterium | reverse complement strand
ATGTCATGAGACTATTATACTACATTTTGATTTCGGCATCGACGCCAGCAGGAAGTGAGAGGTTTTGGAGGCTCTCGATGGTTTTTGGGGTGGCGTTAAGGATGTCGATAAGGCGTTTGTGAACTTTCATTTCGAAGGCTTCACCACCGGTCTTGTAGACGTGTGGGGATTTGACAACGGTGAAAGTTGAACGTTTGGTTGGTAGAGGTACTGGACCTGAAACCTGGGCACCGGTACGGATAGCGGTGTCGATGATTTGTTTTGCGCTCTGGTCGATGACGCGGTGGTCATAGGCTTTGAGGCGGATGCGAATTTTTAGTCCTTCGCTTTTAGCTGCGGTTTTTGCAGCGGCTTTTTTGGCTTCTGCCATGAATTCCCTTCTCTCTATAACCTCAGATGAACGCTTAGATGGTTCGTCTATGAGTTTTTAGAGATAGATGATTAATGTTAATATGTTCCCTAATTATACATATTTTCTTTAAAAAATCAACCCCTGTTAGCAAGCCATATATTATATAATGGTTATAATAAGGAGGAATATGAAGAAAATTTTAACAGCTATGGCCTTTGCGGTGGTGGTGGCTGCTTTTGGTGCGGGGCCGGTTTTTGCAAGCGAGTGTAAAGAGGGCGTGGGCGGTATTTCCCTGTCTCCGGCTTCGGAAGATTTTAATTTTAGCGGCGGAGATATTCACGAAGGAACTCTTAAAATCAAGAATATGAGCGCTAATAGTGCGGCGTCGCTCAAAGTTTATGCGGCGCCTTATTCGATTAACGAAAATAGTAATAAGGATTTTACGACCGACAAACCGCGCACGCAGATTAGTCGCTGGATAGAGTTCGAAGGCCCTGAGGGTTATGCTTCTGAAGCGGTTTTCGAGATGGAGGCTTGTTCGGAGCGCGAAGTCAAATATCGCGTAGTGGTGCCAGAAAGTATTCCGGATGGCGGGCAGTATGCTGTGATCTTTGTAGAGAATGCTGGTGGTGAAAATAATTCCGGTATCAAAACCGTGTCACGCGCAGGGATGTTGGTTTATGGTCGTGCGCAAGGTGGCGAAACGATCGAAACTGGCGAGATTCTGAATACAAAAATAGAAACAGTGGGTGACGCCACTGATAGTGATGGCAACCCGGTTAAAAAGACTGTGATTAGAGTGGGTGCCGAAGTTAAAAATACTGGTAACGTAGATATTGCAACGACAGGTGATTTTAAGGTTGAGAACCTTTTCGGTGCCGAGCTTTACCATCATACCGCCTACGATTCGATTTTGCCAGATGCTACGATGAACGTGTCTGACACCTGGGATAACACGCCAATGATTGGTTTGTTTAGGGTAACCTACTCGATGTCTGTGCCGGGGGCTGAAGATGTGGTGATTTCGCAATTAGTCTTCGTCTGTCCATTACCAGTGCTGATTGTGATACTACTATTTGTAATCGTAATGATTGTTGGGTTAGTTTCGATCATTAAGAAACGCCGCATTCGCAAAGCTAAATACGGATTCTAATATATATAGGCACAAAAAACCCACCCGGGCGGGTGGATTTTTTGTTTAAAGTATCAATTATTTGATAACTTTGGTGATAACACCGGAACCAACGGTCTTGCCACCTTCGCGGATAGCGAAGCGGTCGTTGTTGTTCATAGCGACTGGAGCAAGAAGTTTAACGTTGAAGGTAACTTGGTCACCAGGCATGACAATTTCTTTGTCTGCTGGAAGTTCAACTTCACCGGTAACATCGGTGGTGCGGAAGTAGAATTGTGGCTTGTAACCCTTTGAGAATGGGGTGTGGCGGCCGCCTTCTTCTTTCTTCAAGATGTAAACTTGTGCTTCAAATTCGGTGTGTGGGGTGATTGAACCTGGAGCGGCAATAACCTGACCACGTTCAATTTGTTCACGCTCGATACCACGGAGCAAGAGACCAGCGTTATCGCCAGCTTGACCTTGGTCGAGAGTCTTGTGGAAGGCCTCAATACCAGTAACGACTGATTTTTGAGTTTCTTTAAGACCAACGATTTCGACTTCGTCGTTCAATTTAACGACACCTTGCTCGATACGACCGGTAGCAACGGTACCACGGCCTTTGATTGAGAAGACGTCTTCGATTGGCATGAGGAATGGTTTGTCGAGATCGTGTTCTGGGATATCGAAGTATTCATCCATAGCGTGGACGAGATCCATGATAGCTTGTTCGTTTTCTGGATCACCTTCGAGAGCCTTGGTAGCAGAACCCTTGATGATTGGAGCGTTGTCACCATCGAAACCATATTTGTTAAGAAGGTCACGAACATCCATCTCAACGAGCTCAACGAGTTCTGGATCAGCGAGGTCCATCTTGTTGAGGAAGACGATGATCTTTGGAACGTTCACCTGGTGGGCAAGAAGGACGTGCTCACGAGTCTGTGGAAGTGGACCATCGTTAGCAGCAACCACGAGGATTGCACCATCGACCTGGGCAGCACCAGTAATCATGTTTTTAATGTAGTCAGCGTGGCCCGGCATATCGACGTGGGCGTAGTGACGTTTTTCAGATTCATACTCTTGGTGAGAAGTAGCGATGGTGATACCACGTGCTTTCTCTTCTGGAGCGTTATCGATCTGATCGTAAGCAACTGCTTTGTTCACTTCTGAAGGAAGTTTCTTTGCAAGAACGTTAGTAATCGCAGCAGTTAAAGTGGTTTTACCATGGTCGACGTGACCCATGGTGCCGACGTTGATGTGCGGCTTGGAACGGTCAAAATTTGCCATTCATTCTCCTTTTATATTATTTATTACGTTTGGAGCGCTAATAAAAACCAGCTCCAAAACTCTACGGTATTATTTTAGACTATTTTTGGAAGATTGTAAAGGGTTTAAGGTTGATAAAATTATGAAATAAAATACGTAAAAAGTAAAGCTCTTATTGTAAAAATGACGGAAGTATGCTATAATAAAAAGTAGGAGGAGTTCTCGTAAGAGAGCTTCTTACTTTTATGAGAGGGGGTGCACCTTATGAGAAAAGCACCTAAGAAGAAAAAAATCCCGACGGAGAAGTCGATAGCTGTCGTTGCCGTCTTCGTGTTGGCAATGTTTGGAGCACTGCTTTATAGCTGCGGGAAAGATTCGGTGAAGGTGCCAGAGACTAGTACCCCTTCGTCTTCGTCTGATGTGACGGTCGCGCCAACGACTTCAACTACGATGACTACGACGACGGAGACTACCGCTGAGCCAACGCCGACACCAGAGCCGACACCAACGCCCGA
>JAUMXN010000021.1 GCA_030529095.1 Candidatus Saccharimonadota bacterium | reverse complement strand
AACGTCGCACCAAGCAAAAACGTCGCACCATGCCAGCGTCGCACCATGTTATAATAAAACATATGAGTATCACCGCCATCATCGCCCAAATTTTCAACGGCATCGGTACATTAGTTAATGCTTTTGGCATTACATCTAAAAACAAAAGCAAGACACTGCTGCTTTTCATTATCGGTAATATCTTTTGTGCTATGGCTATCGGGCTGCTTGGCGCCGTGTCCGGAACTATTGTTTTAATAATTTTTGTAATCGAAACTATCATCAATTATTTTTGGGAAAAGAAACACGATAAATACCCACTTTGGCTAATCGCGATTTATGTGATCGTGCCGTGCGCAGTTCTAATCTTCACAGCAACGTCATTTTGGGACGCTTTGCCGATTTGTGCTGGCATCCTATTTCCGCTAGCTCTAGTTTCTAAAGACTTTGCTTTGAGGGCGCTCAACCTTGCGTCCGTGGTCGTTTGGATCCCGTATAATTTTCATTTCGGCCAGTACGTCGGCGCAATTAGCTGCATTATTTTTTCAGTCATTAATGCCATAGCAATTATCCGATACGATATTTTGAAGAATAAAAATGCTAAAATAAACCCATGAACATTCTTTATTGTGGCGATCAGGGAATCAAAGACGGGCTGCTCGTCTCGATTTTGTCACTCACAAAACACGTCAAAGAACCGCTGAATATTTACATCCTGACGATCGATTACCAAAACAGCAAACCGATTACCGAAAAAACTACTAAATTATTAAACGAAATCGTTAAAAAACAAAACAAGGATAGTTTTGTTAAAACCATCGATGGCACCGAGGCTTTCAAAAAGCGCCTGCCAAAAGCCAACATGAAGTCGTATTTTACGCCGTGCTCGATGCTGAGGCTTTATTTAGACGAGATCAAAGAGCTGCCAAAAGACAGGCTGCTTTATCTCGATTACGACGTAGTTTGCCGCAAAGACCCAGCAGATTTTTACAACACCGATTTAAACAATATCGAGGCTGCTGGCGTGCTCGATATCTACGGCAAACATTTCTATCGTTATAATTTTCCAAAACGCGACTACATGAATTCTGGCGTACTGCTATTCAATATGGCCGAGTGCGAGAAGTCAAAAATTTTTCCACGCGCCGTGGAGCTCTGTAGAAAACGCAAAATGATGCTAGCGGACCAAGCCGCCTTAAACAAGGTTATTAAAAAACGCAAACTCATGCCGCGCAAGTTCAATGAACAGCAGGATCATCCAAAAGAAGACACCGTATTTCACCATTTTTCAAACAACTTCAAATTTTTGCCAATTTTCCATGTCCAAAAAGTCAAACCATTTGAAGTAGAAAAGATCCATAAGACCCTCAAAATTCATGAATACGACGATATTCTAAAAGATTACGAAAATCTAAAAAACTCCCTGTAAAACAGGGGTAAAAATTCAAAAAGATTACGCTTGATTTGTAAAAAATCTTTGCTAAAATGGAAAAAGTCGCTCTTGAATTTGAATCTCTATTTACGAGGTGGGTCGGTCGGATGAGCGATATCATTAAGGAGAAAATCGATACATGCGTATCAAACGACTCAAGCACTCAACTGAGCGCAAAAAGTCAACCATTGCTCCTGCCGCTTGGCAAGAGTTTATCGAAATCTAATTGGTTTCGAACGAAAAAAGCCCGGTAACCCGGGACTTTTTTGTGACCCACAAAAATCTATTGGCTGAGCTTGGCAGCAACAATATCCTTAAACAATTGGATAAATTGATCTTCGGTGAGGCGGCCAGAATCCCATGATACGACTTTGTCGCCAATCTTTACACTACTAGCAACGCTCCAGTCAATAAGCTCACCGTCGATATAGAAGGCTGGAGTACCTTGCAAATTAACGGCTTTAGCCATACTGATGTCGTTGTTGATTTTCTTAGAAATATCAGCAGAACTCAAATTATCAAGGAATGCGTCCATATCGCCCTGGTTGTTTGAAGCTTCTAGGAAGTATTCCTTAAAGAGGGTTGTGCGCTCGGATGGAGAAGAGTTTTTCCACTCGGATTGGTTTTCGAAAAGTAAGTCAGCAAAAGGCTTCCAATAACCCTGAAGACCAGCGGATTCTGCAGCAGTAGCAGAAGCGGTGCCGTTTTTATGATAGGACAAGACGAAATTGCGGTGAACCACGGCAACCTGGCCATCGAGGGCGGCGATCGCTTTGTTCACAAGAGGGTTAACCGAGGCACAAGCTTCGCACTGGAAATCGGCATATTCATAAATGATAACTGGGGCATCGGCCGAACCTTTAACATGGTCGCCAATTCCGCCATTTACTTCAGATGGTTCCAAAATACGGCAATAATTGTCGCCGCTGTTCGGACCACTATTTTTGATAATTGCAAACCCCACCAATACAATCGCGACGATTCCAAAGATACTCGCCAGGATTTTACCCATAAATAACTCTCCTTTCAATGCTATAATTATAGCATGTGGGAACGCTTTATGAAAAAATTTGTGGCCTGGATCGACCCCAAGTGGAACAAGTATCGCAAGCCAGCCCCAAAGTATACGCCGCAGACTTTTGCAGAGTTTATTGATGTGATGCGCCGCACGCCAAAAAACGTTCTTTCTATCAGGGACCGCGAAAAAATTTCCGCCGTGATGAGCTTTAGTAGCCGCAAGGTTAAAGATATTATGATCACCAAAAACAACATGGTTTTTGTTTATGAAAAAGACTTCCTCGGCCCACTCACGCTGGACAGGTTGTATAAATCCGGCTTCTTACATTTCCCAGTGGTAGATAGTAAAGAGCGTGTCAAGGGTGTGATCCATACCGATGCACTCAATACTCTTGAAATTAAAAAGACTGATCGCGCCGAAAAGTATCTCGATAAAAATTTCGAATATCTTTACGAAAACGATTCTCTAGATGTTGTGATCGAAAAACTGCGTAAAACCGGCTGCTTTTATTTCCTCGTTTTAAATGAAAAAGACGAGCTGGCCGGTTTCTTTACTTTGGAGCTACTTCTAGATTACCTCATCGGTTAAATTATGGTATAATATACCACATGAGAAGACTGACTAGTGAACTAAAAGATTTTTTGGGCCAAACCGTAACAGTGTCTGGCTGGGTTAATTCACGTCGCGATCATGGCGGATTGATTTTTATCGATTTGCGCGACCACGAAGGAATTATTCAGCTTGTTGTCACCCCAGAGAATACCGAAGCTTTCAAGCTTGCCGAAACCGTGCGTGATGAGTTTGTCTTGACCGCCACCGGTACCATGCGCGAGCGCGAGGAATCACTCAAAAATCCAAACATCGCTACTGGCGATATCGAACTAGTCGTCTCAGAACTTACTCTTCTCAACCGTTCCGAACCTTTACCAGTTAATACTCACGATGATGGCGAGAAATCTTCCGAGGAAATGCGTCTCAAATATCGCTACCTTGATCTTCGCCGCCCATCGATGCAGAATCGTTTGAAGCGCCGTTCCGAGTATTACCGCTTCATTCGCAACTACATGTATGATCGTGATTTCACCGAGATCACCACGCCTATTCTCGCCAACTCGTCGCCGGAAGGTGCGCGCGACTTCCTCGTGCCATCCAGACTTCACCCAGGCAAATTCTATGCTTTGCCACAAGCTCCACAACAGTTCAAACAGCTACTCATGGTTGGTGGCGTTAGCCGTTATTTCCAAATCGCCCCATGTTTCCGCGACGAAGATCCACGTGCCGATCGTCTCTATGGCGACTTCTACCAGCTCGATATGGAAATGGCTTTTGTTGACGACGGCGAAGTTGTCCGCCAAGAAATTGAGCCACTCTACAAGAAGCTTGTAACCGAATTTGCTGGCAAAAAATTACTTAGCGAAGATGTTCCACGCATTCCTTTCCAAGAGGCGATGGAAAAATATGGTGTTGACAAACCAGATTTACGCTATGGCATGGAGCTAATTGAGCTCACCGACGCTTTCGCTAACACTGATTTTAAAGTTTTTAAAGCTCCTTGCATTAAAGCAATTTGTGTTAAAGGCGGTGCTAGCCTCACTCGTTCTCAAATTGATGAATTTACTGAAAAAGCCAAAAAACTTGGTGCCGGCGGCTTGGCTTATATCCTCTATAGCGAGGGCGAAGCTAAATCTCCAATCCTTAAATTCATGAGCGAGCAGGAAATTGCTGCCGTCAAAGAACGTACCGGTGCTGAAGATGGCGACGCAGTCTTCTTTGGTGCAGACGAGCGCGCTCTCGTAAACAAAGTTCTCGGCCAACTTCGCATTGCTTTTGCCGATTTCTATAACCTCAAAGATCCAAACCTTGTTTCACTTTGTTGGATTGTCGATTTTCCATTCTACGAATGGGATGACAAGAGAAACAAACTTGACTTCGGTCACAACCCATTCAGCATGCCAAAAGGCGGCCTTGCTGCGCTTGAAAACGCTAAGACCGACGAGGAAAAACTCGCTATCGTGGCAGATCAATTTGATATGGTAATGAACGGTTACGAAGTTGCTTCTGGTGCCGTCCGTAACTACAACCCAGAAATCATGTTTAAAGTCTTCAATATCCTCGGCTACAGCAACGAGTATGTCGAAGCCAGATTTGGTGGCATGCTTAATGCGTTTAAGTTCGGCGCTCCACCGCACGCTGGTTGTGCTCCTGGTCTCGATCGTATCTTTATGGTGCTCGAAAACGAAGAAAACATTCGCGACATTGTCGCCTTCCCGAAGAACGGTAACGGCATCGACTTGATGATGAACTCTCCATCTACCGTTGACCAGGCTCAGCTCGACGAGAGCCATCTCGCCATCATCCCAGACGAAGATTAATGCTATAATAAAAACAACATGGGTGGCCTAAACTTCAAAAAAATCAAAAAGTGGAAATTCCATCGTGTCAAAACCTGGCAAATCCTTTTGGTTTTGGTGGCACTGATTTTTCTTGATCTGACGCTGCTTCGCATCGACCACTTGAGAATGGTCGAAATGCGTGACGCTGTTCTATCCGCCGATGAAGAAGGCGACGAAGCGAAGCTTTCACAAAAGCTCGAAGAGTTGAAAGATTTTACCTTCTCTCACATTGTTGTTTATATCGATGAATCCAACGGTACACAATTTTTGAATTTTGGCACCGGTGTATTTTATCTCGAGCAGCAATATGTGCGTGCCGCTACAACTGCGCTAGAAGAGGCGAGGGCTATTATCGAGAATTCCAATAGCGATTCAGACGGAGACGTTTTCCAGGGGGCTATCGACAAGTGTAGCTCAATCGGTTCATACTACGCCTACATCGACTGTATGTATAGTGAAATCGATAATCATCCAGGCACTGCCAATCTGATCGATTCGGTCCGCGCCAACATTCCATCCACCGAGCTCTACCGCAAAAACTACGCCTCGCCAATCTGGGCGCCATGCCCAGCCGGCTTCGCGATTTTGGCTACGCTAATTATCATTTTATTCTTGATTTGTCGCTTTATCTTTTGGGTCTTTTTGAAAATTGCCCTCCATTTTATGCGATAATATATATATGGTAAAAGTATATTCAACCGCCACATGTCCATATTGCCACGCACTAATGGACTGGCTAGACAAAATTGGTGTCGAGTATGAAGAAGTCGACGCCACGACCGATAAAACCATAAGCGTTGTACCTGTTACGGAGATTGACGGGCAGAGAATCGTAGGTTTTGACCGCCCAGCCATCAAAAAAGCTCTAGGGAAGTAGGTTTTCCACATCTCTTATTTTCTCTATAAAAAAGTCTTGACATAACCTTATCGGGGTCATAAGATAAGAGTATATTAACTTAAGGAGGAAAGCTTAAATGGCTTACGAACATACCAATGGCAAAGGAGTTAAGTACTTCTTGCACAAATCAGAAGTTACTCTTCGTGGTGGCAAACCTCAAACTATCTATTTCTTCACTAAAGACGAAAAAGGTGGCAAAGGTACCCCATGTGACCTTCCAGCCGATCGTATGGTTTGCGAAAATCCTCGCAATGGCTTCTTGACCCTCAAGAAAAAATAATCATTGCGCGCAAAGTTAATTAGGTGCAAAAATGGCGCCCGTAGCGATACGGCGCCATTTTTTGTCGTGCTATAATTTGAAATGTAATGAAGTTGGCAAAATCAAAGAAAAAGATAATCCTGATCGTTGCTCTATCTATATTTGCGACGGTTGTTTGTGTTACGACGATCACCCTGCTTCTTTTGTCGCGCATCGATTATACTTTGATAGAAAACTCTACTTACGAGGTTAATACCGAAGCTACGGTTGCTTCGCTTTTCGATGAAATTAAAGCCGGTATCCTTGATAACTCAGACGACAAGCTCGATACGACCACGACCGGCACAAAAACAAAAGAAGCTACGCTAATTAGTCAACTCGGCACAAGAACAACAATCAATATTGAATATAGTGTTAAAGATACGGTTGCGCCAACTATCACTGGTGACGATGAGCTGACCTTTATGGCTTCTGATGAAATTGATATTCTGAGCCACTACACGGCCGAAGATAATTCTGGGCAACCGGCCGAACTTTCAGTTGTTGGTGACTACAGCCTAACGGAAGCTGGCGAGTATTCGATTAAGATTATTGCTAAGGACGCTTCTAATAACGAAGGCTCCAAAGAGATTTTATTAATAATTACCGAACCGCCTAGACCAACCATTGCAACTGGCGCCAAATATTATATCGAGGTTAATCGCGAACAGAACGTGGTGATTGTGTATTCGCGAGACCAAAGCGGTAATTATTCAAACATTGCCAAAGTCTTTGTCGCCTCTACCGGTGCGGAAGACTCACCGACAATCCTCGGCACCTACACCGTTTCTGATCGTTATGAATCGCTTTTCTTGGTTGGCAACGTGTGGGGGCAATACGCCCTGCGTATCGACGGTGCGTATTTCTTCCATTCCGTACCGTACTTTAGCAAAGGAGATCCTTGGGACGATTTGGAATATCTCGAATATAACAAACTAGGGAGCGGCGCTTCGGCTGGTTGCGTGCGCCTTGCCGCCATTGATGCAAAATGGATTTACGACAACATCGAATATGGCACCGTCGTCAAAATTTACGATTCACCAACGCTCCCGGCCGGAGTCACTAAACCATCTGCCATCAAAATCGACGAAAATAGCCCGAACCGCGGCTGGGACCCAACCGACCCGGACCCACGAAACCCGTGGTAAAACTTGCGTCGCAAAAACGGCCAAAGGCCGTCCGCGATTTATGGTAGGGGTGCCTGGACTCGAACCAGGGACGCTGCGTGTATAAGACGCATGCTCTAACCAACTGAGCTACACCCCCGCTACCTCATTTTATCATAAAATGTTATAATTATAAGCGTGAGCAGAAACAAACTAGACAGCTTCAAGCTCAAAGCGCGCCGCCTGGCCTACAGGCTTAGGCACGATGTTTTTGTTGCTGAAAATACAGCGCTAATTTTAGCCGTCATTTTCTGTCTAGTCCTTACTTTTAACTCGATTAACGCAATGTCTCGCAACTGGACCCTGATGGAACGACTCGGCGAGGAGAATCGCAAACTACAACTGATTAGTATCGAGGTTGATACGCTGGAACTCGAAAATGATTATTATCGCACCGAGGAATATCAGGAATTGGCCGCACGTAAATTAGCCAACAAACAATTCCCGGGCGAACACATGATTTACCTGCCGCAGAACTCGGATTATGCCAAGAAAAAACACACCGAAGCCACGGTCGCCAAGACCGAACAAGAGATGTCGAATTTTCGCAAGTGGTTGAAATTCCTGTTCCCAAATACCTAGCCGCTTATGCTATAATAGATATATGAAATCTAAAACTTCGGGTTTTACTATCGTTGAAGTTCTCTTGTTTTTGGCGGTAAGTGCGGCGCTTCTTATGGGGATCATTTTTGCTGCCACGACCCAAATCGATCAGCAACGCTACGAAGATTCCACGCAAAATTTTGCCGAGTTTCTCCGCACGGTTTATTCCGAAGTTTCGAACCCGCGCGGCAAAGATTCTGGCGCTGGCGGTGGCCGCTCGGAGTATGCCATGTATGGCAAGCTCGTCACTTTTGGTGAATCCGAAACCTACAATCCAAACAAACGCATTTTCGTCTATGATGTTATCGGCGACGTCAGCAACGATGCGCTTGAAGGCACCACTGTGCAGATGCTCAAAACTCTCCATGCCGATGTCGTCAAAAACGAAAATAACGTCACCAAACTCATTGCAAACTCCTCGGACTATTCTCTAAACTGGGACGCTAAAGTCGAGCAAATTGGCGGCAGCCACGACCCCTATGTGGGCGCCATTTTAATCGTCCGCTCGCCGGTTTCCGGCACGGTCTATACCTACTCGCTTGGTGGCACGACGGTCGAAGTACAAAAAGCTATCGCCACCAGCGCGGCCAGCGCGCTCAATCCATTACTCGACAATTTCAATGTTAACGAAGTCAACTTCTGCGTTGCCGCAGAGGGTATCACGGTTTATGGTGGCAAGCGCTACGATGTACGCATGGCCGAAACCTCGCACGATGCCTCGGGCGTAGAGGTAATTTCTCTGGACTCGGAAGATAATAAATGTCGGTGAGGTGCTATAATAAGCTTATGAAAAGGTGCGGGAAAAAATCTGGTTTTACCTTGGTAGAACTATCGTTTGCCGTGCTTTTTGTGGCCGTACTCGCACTCACCGTCATCGTTATCACAATGAATCTGATCGAAAATTACAAACGCGGCATCATGCTGAAGCAGGTCAATACTATTGGCAATAGCTTGATCGACGATTTCCGCGCCTCGATCTCGGCCTCATCATCCAAAAAAATCACCGGCCTTTGCGAGGCCAATTTCACCCAGCCTAACCCGCTTGCCGCCTGCGAAAACGACAACGCCTACAGTGCGATTTACCTGGTTAGGAACGGCCAAGTTATTATCGGCCAGGGGACCAGCAACGAAAAAACTTTGGAAAGCGTCCCGCTTTATGGTGCATTTTGCAGCGGTGCCTATTCGTATATTTGGAATAGCGGCTACTTGTTTAGTGATGAATATGTCGCCAGCCTCGGCAAAGCTTCGCTTAAATATCTCAACGAAAACTCTCAAGCAACCACTTTAAACGATTTTCGCTTGATTAAGATTCGCGATCCAAAACGTTTTGTCTGTCTCTCGCAGATTTCAAATCTCGGCTCGGGCACAGCAGTAATTCAGCAAACCTATACTAAAAACACCGGCCTTATTTATAGCTTAAATAGCAACTTCAATATCACTGGTTTCGGCGAAGACGTTTCCGAAGCACCGGTTGATTTGCTCGAGAACGACGAATATAGCGACCTCGCGCTTTACGACCTCTCGATTATCGAGCCAGCTGCCGACGTCACGGATCGCAATATTTTCTATTCCGGCTCCTTTATCCTAGCTACCATCCGCGGCGGCATCAACATTACGACTAGCGGCGATTACTGCGCCACTCCAGACGAATACGATGTCGAGAATTTCGATTACTGCGCGATTAACAAATTTAATTTTGCCATTCAGGCCAGTGGGGAATAACATGAAAAAACGTACCGGCGCCGCATCATTCTATATCGTAGCAATCTCAACCTTGCTTTTTACGATCATCGCGATGAGTTTTGCCGCAGTGGTTATTTCCGAGCTCGTCCGCACCACCAATAGCGACCTTTCTCAATCTGCCTACGACTCCGCTCTCGCCGGCATCGAAGACGCCAAGATCGCCATCACCAATTATCAGAACTGTCTCAAACAGGGCTACACTTCCGCATCGAGCATTAGCCCGTCCGGCAACGTGTCTTGTGGCGAAATTATTTATTACATGGAGCATCCAGACTGCGACATGGTCGGCCACATTTTGAACCGTATTCCAAAGAGCGATCCGGCCAGCAACCCGAACGCCGGCTCCGAAGTCTTAGTGCAAGAAACTTCCACCCAATCCGGCGACAATACCAACAACATGGAGCAGGCCTACACTTGTGTCAAAATTAGCAATGATAATCCGGACTATCGCGGCACTATCGCCACCGGCGAAGTCACGCGCGTCGTGCCGATCAAGGTTGCCCATGCCGACGACATTAAATCGATCAGAATTAAATGGTATTCTTCGGAAAACCAGCAAAAAGACAACGCCACACTTAGGTTTAGCCAGTTTAATCAACTCAACCACACAATTAGCTTCCCGAGGCTTTCTCAAAGCACCGAGGCGATTCCGCCAACCATGTCCGTGCAACTTATCCAAACCACGACCAATTTCAATCTCTCCGATCTCGATATCTCAAATCCATCTAACGGCACCAGTGATAGCGGTATTCTTTTCTTGGTCCCGACCAACGAAAAATCCAGCAACCATAACATCAAAAGTACCTACTATGATGTCTCGAGCAACAATGCCGTCGTAAGCAGTGACACTATGAACTTTGTTAAAGCCGGCAGCAAAACTTCTAGTAATTTGCCGCTCTCGGTTTATTGCGGCGAACCAGGCGCCAGCGGTCTCGACCCGGAATTCGCCTGTTCGGTCTCGATCGAGATCCCACGTCCAATCGGTGGTGGCAGCAGAAATCCGAATACCTTCATGGTGGTTTTGTCGATCCCTTACGGGCAACCAGATACCGACTTTGCCGTGGAAGTTTGCACCAGCACGGTTTGCCAAAACGCCAACCGCGCATCTTTCCTCAATCAAATTGGCATCGATTCTACCGGTCGCGCCAATGATTTGTATCGCCGCGTCGAAGCCAGAGTTGAAAGCATTTCGGACAACGCCATCGTTCCACGCTATGGCGTGCAACTGCTCGATACTAACAACAGCCTAGTTAAAATTCGTGACGCCAAATCTGAAAGCGGCAGCTACTAAGGCCCCCCATCCTTGTAAAATAAGCTAAAGTATGATATAATCAAGACAGGAGGAATTCCTTTTTATGGAATTTCTTACTTTATTTTAAGGGGGTGTACATTTATGTCAATGTCACCGAGAAAACGAATTTGGATCGTGGTGTCCGCAGTGGTAACGCTAGCAATCATTTTATCATTGGTAGCTTGCCATGGATGCCGAAAGAAGACAGAGACAACGCCCTCCGAGACGGAGTCTTCTGTGGTGCCTACGAGCTCGACGAGTTCTACAACTGAGAACTCAGCGACGCCCACCAGCGCACCGACCGATACGCCGGTCCCGACGGATACCCCGACGCCTGTCCCCACAGACA
>JAUMXN010000020.1 GCA_030529095.1 Candidatus Saccharimonadota bacterium | reverse complement strand
GAGCGCCGCCCTGTCACGGCGGAGGTCGCGAGTTCGAGTCTCGTCGTGTCCGCCATTTTTTGTGTAAACAAAAACAACCCGCTTAATTCAGGGGTTGTCTTTTTTCTCTACAAGTGATATAATTTATCCCAATATGGCAATCAAAGTTACTAGAAAAGACCAAGGTGAAGCAAACGAAAACATTATTCGTCGCTTTAACCGCAAAGTGCTTCAGAGCGGAGTTATGCCTCTTAAGAAGGAACAAATGCGTTTTTCAAAACCAATTTCGAAACGTGAACGCCGTCTGAAGGCAATCTTGCGTGAACAACGCAAGGCTGAAAAAGCCGAACGCATCAAGCTAGGCCTTAAATAAAAAATGCCTCCCCCAGGGAGGTATTTTTGATATATAATAAAGAAAAGGAGAAATTAAATGATTATACTATTCGGTTTGGCTGGCTCAGGAAAGGGAACGCAGGGCAAAGCTTTGTCGGAAATTTTTGGTTGGCGCTGGATTTCGGTGGGGCAGGTGATTCGCGATACGGGTGAGTATGATGACATTATCAACCGTGGTGAGCTAATTAACGATGATGATGTGAACCGCTTAATGAGTGGACAGATTGCTAAGGCGGAGGCCGAGGGCTATGATGTGATTTTGGACGGCTATCCGCGTGACGAATATCAGGCCAAATGGGTAGTAGCAAATCTTGCAGACAAGATCGATGGCGCGATTTTCTTGGACGTGCCAAAGGAAGAATTATATGAACGTTTGGCTCTGCGCGGGCGTGACGACGATATGGATCGTACGGCGATTGAACGTCGTTTTGAGATCGCTGAACAAAATTTTTATGCAATTTCTACTCTGTTAAGTGGCGAAAATATTGAAATTCGCAAGGTGGATGGTGTGGGTTCAGTTGAAGAAGTGACCAACCGTTTGGTTGATGTGATGAAAGAAATGGTGCCGGGTGCACGCGTGCAGACGGCGGATGTGAATGGCGGAGAAATCGAGCGTAGCTATGGCGAATGATAAAGTAACAGCAATGCGCGAAGGCGGCCGAATCCTGGGGCGTCTGCTCGCGGATTTGAAGGAATATGTGAAACCTGGCATGACCGGCAAAGAGGTTGATGCTTGGGTGCGCAAAGAGATTATTGCACGCGGTGCTGGTGTGGCTTATGACACTTTGGAAGAGAAGTTCCCGGGTGCTATCTGTATTTCAATCAACGACCAATTGGTGCATGGTGCGCCAAAGGATGAGCCACTCGAAGAGGGTGACAAGGTCTCGTTTGATTTAGTGATTTCTTATAAGGGTTATTTTACGGATTCGGCCTTTACTATGTTGGTGGGCGGCAAAGGGAATCCAGCCGTTAAAAAGATGATTAGCGTGACGGAATCTGCGCTTTGGGAGGGCATTGAGCAGGTAAAACCAGGTGCGCACATTGGTGATATTGGCCATGCGGTAGAAAAGGTTCTCCGCGCGGGGCATCTTGGCGTGATCGAGAATTACATTGGCCATGGTATTGGTAAAACTATGCACGAGGCTCCAGAGGTGCCAAATTATGGGCGTAAGGGAACTGGCTATGTGCTGAAAGTTGGTGATACGATTTGTATTGAGCCGATGTCTTGTCTCGGCAAGCCAGCAAACTATGTAGACAAGGATGATGGTTGGTCTGTAAAGATGAAAGACGGCTCAATTGGTTGCCATTGTGAGCACACAATTTTGGTGACCGAAAACGGACACGAAGTTTTGACTTTACCAGAATAGCGTGTATAATAAAGCTTATGGATGAATCTAGCCGATATGCAGTAGGACTAGATGTTGGAACTGAAAATGTTCGAGCAGTAGTGCTTTCTGTTTCAAAAAGCGGCGAACTTGCCGTAGTTGGTTATAACGAAGGTAAATCAGTGGGGATGCGCAAAGGCGTGGTGGCCAATTTGGCTGGCCCGGCTGGCGCAATTGATAAGATGCTCGGCGAAGTCGAGCACATGTGTGGTCGCAATATCGACTCGGCTTATGTTTCGACGAATGGTTCACAACTACTCACGACTAATACCGAGGGCATGATTGCCGTTGGTGTGGTTGATCATGAGATTGATGAAGAAGATTTGGCACGTGTAGAGGATGTGGCGGTAGTGGGAAGAATCCCGGCTAACCGCGAGGTGCTCGATGTGGTGCCGCTAGCTTATGCGATTGATGGCCAAGGCGGGATTAAAGACCCGATCGGCATGTCTGGTACGCGCCTCGAGATGAAGGCTTGCGTAATTTCGGCTTTGACCCCAAATATTGAGAATTTGCGTAAGGCTACCGAGAATGCCGACGTGATGCCGCAGCGCATCGTGCCAAGCGTAGTGGCCGCTGCAAAGGCGGTTTTAACCGAGCGTCAGCGTGAAAACGGCGTGGCCGTGATTGACCTTGGTGCAACAACTACTTCCATCGCAATTTATGAAGAAGGTGATTTGCAATATGTTGGCGTGGTGCCAGCTGGTTCGAACAATATTACGAACGATCTCGCGATTGTGCTCGCGATTGAACCAGAACTCGCTGAAGAGATTAAGACTCGTTTTGTGACCGGTAATTTGAATAGTGAAAAGTCCAATTTAATTAGAATTACTCGGGGTAAGGAAGAGCGCGTATTTGATCGCAAAGAGGTTGAAGCTGTGGTTAAAGCCAGGCTCGATGAAGTCTTTGGCGAAGTACGCAAGAAACTTAAAGCTGCCAAGTACGACCAAAGGCTTCCAGAAGGCGTGGTGCTAGTTGGTGGCGGCGCCAAGATGCGTGATATCGAAGTATTTGTGAAAACCGCACTCGAAGCTTCTGTAAAAGTTGGCGTACCAAGTGAGCTTGGCGGTGTGGCTAATGACGTGACGAAACCAGAGTATGCCGCAGCGGTGGGTCTTGCGATGATGGCGGCAGACGAGAATAACAATTTCGTGCCAGGGCCAAAGAAAAAGGCCGCAAAGAAGGTAAAAACCAAGAAGTCTGGACCATCTTTCATTAAGAAAATTTTCTCAAAATTCTAATCTGTTTTATTGATAGGTTTTAAGGTTGATTTTTGGTTTTTTGTGCTATACTAGAAATAAGATATTCTAAAGCGAGGGAAAATTATGCCTGAAATTAAACCAACTGAGGTGGAGAGCACAGCAAGTATTAAGGTCGTCGGTGTCGGTGGCGCTGGTGGTTCGGCAATTGATCGCATGAAAGAGGTTGGGCTTTCTGGCGTTGAATTTGTGGCAGTTAATACTGATGCTCAAGCTTTGCATCATTCAGCAGCAGATACAAAAGTTCATATTGGTAAAGGCCTAGGTGCCGGTGGTGATCCAGAAAAGGGTCGCGAGGCTGCCGATGAAAGCCGTGAAGAGATTGACAAGGCACTTGATGGTGCAGATATGGTTTTTATTACACTCGGTGCCGGTGGTGGTACTGGTTCTGGTGCTGGTCCAATTGTGGCCGAAGAAGCTCGCAAGAAAGACATCCTTACCGTCGGTGTGGCTACTAAGCCATTTAGTTTTGAAGGTGCCAAACGCCGTGACAATGCAGAACTCGCTATCGATAAGCTCGCTCATCAAGTTGATGCACTCATTACTATCCCTAATGATCGCTTGCTTCAAACGATTGATCCACGTACTCCGCTTCTTGAAACCTTCAAGATTGCAGACGATGTACTTCGCCAAGGTGTTCAGGGTATTTCCGAGCTTATTACTGAGCACTCACTGATTAACCTAGACTTTGCCGACGTGAAGGCCATCATGAAAAATGCTGGTTCAGCACTCATGGGTATTGGCCGTGCTTCAGGCGAAAACCGTGCCGTACTTGCCGCACAGCAAGCAGTTGAATCGCCACTCATCGAAGTTCGTATCGAAGGCGCACGTGGCGTGCTCTTCTCGGTCGCTGGTGGCTATGATATGTCAATGTCTGAGATTCAAGAAGCTGCGGAAGTAATTACTGGTTCAGTTTCTCCAGATGCAAACATTATCTTTGGTGCATCAATTCGCCCAGAGCTTGAGGATGAGATCGTGGTAACCGTAGTTGCTACCGGTTTTGATTCGGATTATCGCCAAGAACCAGTTGAGGCAAAGGACGAAAAGCCAGCTACTTCAATGGAAAACGAAAAACCAGAAGCTGAAGAAAAAGATTTTGCCGTTGATAACAAAGACAATATGTGGGATTCAATCAAGAAGACTGACGAAACCGAGCCAGAAGCTGAAGCCGAACCAGCTGCAGATGATGACGAAATGGATATCCCACCTTCTCTTAGGGATAAATTCTTCGGCAGGAGAAAAAAGAACTAGGAGACTTTAACTATGGAACCAAAGTTTAGAATTGGTGATAGTAAAGTTCTAGAAAGTCGTGAAACGGTTGATGGAAAGATGATTAGAAGGCGTCGTGAGACGCCAGATGGGCATCGTTTTACCACTTATGAGCGTATTGAAATGCCAGCGCTAACCGTGATTAAACGCAATGGCAACAAAGAGATTTTTGACCGTGATAAGTTGATGCATGCTGTAAAACGCAGCGTTGGTAAATTCTTTAATTCTGAGCTTGAAGTAGAGAACGTGATCAATCGCGTGATTGATTCTTTGTATGGCCTCGGCACGGATGAGGTGCAGTCTAAGCAGATTGGTGAAGCCGTGCTGGACGTTTTGGCCGAGATTAACGAAGTGGCTTACGTGCGCTTCGCTAGTGTGTTCCAGGAATTCAAGACTTTGGACGATTTCGAAGAAATTTTGAAAGAGCAAAAGAGAAAAAGGAATAAATAATGGCTTCTCGGGTGGTGTGCGTTTTTCGCGATAATCAGGATTATTCGAGAACGGTTTTTGAGTGGCTGGAGAATTTTCGTCGCCAAACCGGACGTGAGATTGAGATCTTAGACCCAGATGAAGATGCTGGTTTTTGTGAGACGTACGACATTATTGAATACCCATCTATTATTGCGTTAGGCCCAAACGGCGACGTGCGTGCGTTGTGGCGGGGCAGGGAAATGCCGCTGATTAATGAAGTGCTGTATTATATGATGTAAAAAGGCGCCCGTGAGGGCGTCTTTTTTTATATACTTCGTCTAGTAGTTAGATTGCCACGGGAGCCTGGAAGTATTAATGTTGGGTTGGCTCCAATCTACGAAATCAGAATGATCGGTAACGCTGGATACATCCCACCCTTTATGTTCTTCGTCTACATAGTTGAGGTTGCCAACGTCCCAGGCATTAGCGTGGGCGCCGGCGTATTGGAACATACTAGACATGTTGGTTACATTTCCCGTATCCCAGCCGCTAAGATCGCCGATGCCCCAAGTGATGGCATTATAGCCAGCACCAGAGAACATAGAAGACATATTTTCTACATTGCTAACATCCCAGCCACTAAGATCTAAGCTGAACACGGAAGCTTGGTTTCCGGCGACTTCAAACATGCAAAACATATTAGTTACATTACCAGTATCCCAACCATTGAGGCCGCTGATACTCCAGGTAGTAGTAAATTGACCAGTGTTAGCAAACATAAACTTCATGTTTGTTACGTTACTAACATCCCAACCGTTAAGATCTAGCGTGAAGCTGGCGGCGTTTTTGCCGGTGCTTTCAAATACTCCCTCCATATCCGTTACTTTGCTAGTATTCCAGCCGCTAAAGTCAAGGCTGAGAGTAGTGGCTTCAATACCTGCGCCGCCAAACATTTCAGCCATATTCGTCACGTTACTAGTGTTTAGGTTGTTGGCGTTAGTAACGGTTGTTAGATTTCTAAGCTCATAAAACCAACACGACGTGCTGGTTGGCTTAAAACCATAGAACGAGTTATCGAAGTTCACATAATATATAGTGTCTAATTCTACCCATGCCGGGCAGTAATCGATATTAAACTCTGATGTATCCATGTAGGCATCCATAGGAACGTCGTAAACTTCGACAATTTCAGTTTCCTCAAGATTGTCCGTATAAGTTTCTCCAACCGTATAAGTTTTACGGTCGTAAACGAAGTTGAGGTTTTTGTTTTGGCCCAAAATTGCTCTGGCGACTAATGGTTGGTCTGCTGGTACGGCAGTATAGATAATACTCGTTTCGTATTCGCCTGGCTCTAATGTACCACTCAGTTTAAAGCCATAGTAAATGTCTGTGATATGGTCTGTAGCAGCTTCAGTATAATCACGAATGATTTTGTTTTCTAATGGAAGGATAGCGAACTTAGAGTCTTCACTTGGATCAGTAGCGCTATATGTATCATCAAAATGGCTAATGCCCGGGACGGCAAAACCCCATTCGTAATCACCTAGAGCCTTTGGTTCTTCATAAGTGCCGGTAGCACCATCAATCTTACTTTCACTTGTTGTATCACCATTTAAATATAGTGTTTGATGATCTGCACTGTCCGTAGCAATGGAAAGGGTATAACCATTTTCCGAACCAGTGCTTACCTTAATAGAATCTTTGAATATTTTGTAGTAACCTTCATCTTTAGACAGAAGATTAACTGAAATATCTGATGATGCAACAATGGAAATACCTTCTTCTGGTTCATCGCCTTCGGCATGAGTGGATTCTGAGACTGCTGGAAGCATGATTGCTGCGACAAAAAGCATGATGATTGCAGCTGGAAGTACAACCAAAACATGATGAAAATTACCTCTGATTTTCACATGACCTTTCATCTCATTTAATTATAGCATAAGCAATTTATTTTATAGAATAAATATGGTATGATGATTAAAAGCGTTTTAGCAGTTATCGCCTGCGAGCTGATGGAAGAAAGGGAAACCGAGTAGAACCATCCGTGAGTCCGCGTAAGAGATTAATTGAGAGCCAAGCAAGTCTTGGAAATTGGATGGTACCGCTCCAAAGGAGTTCCAATGGTAAAACATTGGATTTTTTAATAAAAAAGGAGACCATATGAAATATAAAGCAGGCGAACGTCGCCGCGCCATCGAGTACGAAAAAGCACTCGTTGAGTGGTGGAAAGAAAACAAAACATTCGAGAAGTCGGTCGAGAATCGTCCGATTGATAACTCGTATGTCTTTTATGACGGCCCTCCGTTTATTACTGGTAACCCACACCATGGTACGCTGCTTTCTTCTATCGTGAAGGACGCAGTGCCACGTTTTTGGACGATGAACGGCAAACATGTCGAGCGTCGTTGGGGTTGGGATTGCCATGGTCTCCCTGCTGAAAACTTCGTGGAAAAGCAGCTTGGCATTACCGATCGCCGCGAAATTGGCACTAAATGGTCTCTTGAGGATTACATTATTAAGGCGCGTGAGTCGATGGTGGCAAATTCTGAAACTTGGCGCAGCACGATTGACCGTATCGGTCGTTGGGTGGATTTTGATAATTGCTACCGCACCATGAACAAAGATTTTATGGAATCGGTATGGTGGGCCTTTAAACAGCTTTACGAAGCGGGGAAGATTTATGAAGGCCGCAAGGTTTTGATGTATGATACGAAGTTTGCAACCCCAGTTTCGAAGGCTGAAGTGACGATGGACAACGATGCCTATCAGACTGTGACTGATCCATCTGCTTTTGTGAAGTTTAAGGCGGAGAATGGCAATTACTTCCTAGCCTGGACAACTACTCCTTGGACTTTGATGGCGAACCGTGCGCTCGCTGTTAGTGCTACGATGGAATACGGCGTCTACGATGTTGATGGCGAGAAGTTTATCCTCGCTACGAAACGCGCCGAGGCTCTTTTCCCAGAACAGAAACCAGAAAAGACTATGAAGGGTCAAGATCTTGCTGGCGAAAAATATGAAAGCCTAGATGGTACTGTTTGCCAAGTCTTTACCGCTGATTTTGTAGGCGAGGAAGAAGGTACTGGTATCGTTCATATCGCTCCGGCTTATGGTGAAGACGACTACGAGCTCTTTAAGGCTCACGAAGATGAAATCGGCTTTGTCGATACTTTGGACGAGAACGGTTATTATAATGCCGAATATGTGGAGAAATTGCATGCGCTTGGTGTGCGTGATACCGACGAAAATGGTATTCAGATTTGGGCAGCGAATAAGTTTATCGCTAAGTGTCTAGAAGAAAAGGGCATCATTTATAAGATTGAATATATCCAACACGAGTATCCATTTAACCCACGTTCGAAAGAGCGCATTATGTACCGCGCATTCCCATCTTGGTTCTTCGATATTGAAGGCCAAAAGGAAATGATGCTCGAAGAAAACGAGAATATTAACTGGTTCCCAGAGTATTTAAAGTATGGTCGCTTTGCTAAAAACATCGAAGCTGCACCAGATTGGAATCTCTCTCGCGATCGTTTCTGGGCTACTGCTATGCCAGTCTGGAAGGGTGACAAGGGAACTGTGAAGGTGGTTGGTTCTTATGACGAGCTTTATGAGCTTTCTGGCGTAAGATTAGAGGATTATCACCGCCCATGGGTGGATGAAATTGAATTTGATATTGATGGCGAGCATTTTAAACGCATTGAAAAAGTCTTGGACTGTTGGTTTGAGTCTGGTTCGATGCCGTTTGCTCAGATGCATTATCCGTTTGAGAACAAAGAGAAGTTTGAAAGTAATTACCCAGCAGACTTCATCGTAGAATATGTTGGCCAGGTGCGCGCGTGGTTCTATTATGTGCACGCTGTAAACACTGCGCTAGCTTCGATTGGCGCCTTTGGCGAAAAGGCTAAGAATGGTCCAAAGAATGCCTACAAGAACGTGATCACGACCGGTACTCTCGCTGGTAACGATGGTCGCAAGATGAGCAAGTCGCTTGGTAACTATACTGATCCAAATATCTTGATGGACCAATATTCGGCAGACTCACTACGCTTCTTGCTTCTTAGCTCCCCAGTTCTTTCTGGCGAAGACTTTGCTCTTCTGGATAAGGACGTCTCCGATGTTAATCGCAAGCTTTCGATGATTTGGAATGTTTACGACTTCTTTACTACCTATGCCGAGGCAGAGGGTTGGGATTCGGATAACGGTTGGAGACCGTCTGGTAAGCTGATTTCGGATTTGAAGAACCCGCTAGACCGTTGGATTTTGGCCCGTCTCTACGAAGTGAAGGCTGAGATTATTGATGGTATGAACGAATATAATATACCAAAAGCCCTCGAAGGCGTTTTGCCGTTTGTGGATGATCTTTCTAACTGGTTCGTGCGTCGCTCACGTCGTCGCTTTAGCGGCAAGAATGAGGATGAAGAGGATAAGAAAGAGGCTTTCTGGACACTTCATATGGTTTTGGTGCGTGTGGCGATGATTATGGCACCATTTACACCGTTCCTCGCTGAAGAGCTTTATCAGAAGATGACTGGCAAGGAAGAGTCTGTCCATTTGTTAGACTTCCCAAAGACTACTGACATTGATGATCAAAATATTTTGAATGACATGAAGCGTTGCCGTGAAATTATTACCGATGGTCTCGCAATGCGCATGAATAAATCTGAAACAGAGGAGCAGATTAAGGTTCGTCAGCCACTATCAGAGATGGTTTATGGTGGCGAGAAGCTTTCAGAATTCTATGAAGGTATCATCGCCGACGAAGTGAACGTTAAAAAAGTTACTCATGGTGCAGAAAATTATTTGAACAAAACCTTAACGCCGGAACTTTTGGAAGAAGGTTTTGTGCGTGAGCTCGTTCGTTCGGTCCAAGCTGCTCGTAAGAAGGCTGGACTCAGCGTGGGTGACCATATTAAGTTGTCTTTGTCGTGCGAAGTGCCGGCTGACTTTGCTGAGATGTTTAAGGCCGAGGTACTCGCTGATAGCGTTGAAGTAGCGGGGAACTATGGCTACGATGAGATCGCCAAGGTTAACGGTGAAAACGTCACAATCTCGCTCGAAAAAGCGTAACATATAGATAAATAGGCCTTCGGGCCTATTTTTTGTGCGACTTTATCTCTGTTAATTTGACAAGAGCACTAAAATTAAGCATAAGTAGTATTGACTTTTTTGGCAAAGTGTGCTAATATAAAAAGTAGTTAGACAATAAAATAAAAAATCTAACAAATAACAAAAATAAACAGGAAAACAAAATGGGATTCGAGATATTTCAAGACGAATCAGGATACCAAAACGAGAGTGCTGGTCTAGTGGCAAAACAAAGAAGCCGCGCGTTCCTTAAGAGGATAGGTGAAACCGCACTACATTAACCGGTAAAATAAATTTTAATCATAAAGAAAGGAAAAGTTTACCAATGTAAGGGATCAAAAACAAACAAGAAAACGAAATTAAACAGGGAAAAATCTATCGATTAGACCATAAATTACTTAAAAAACCGAACAGTCAGTTCGGTTTTTTAGTGGGGGTCTTTTGACGCGCCAAAATGGGACAATTTTTTGTTGAAAAAAGTTGACCGGCCAAAGAGTTTATGCTAATCTTAAATAAGAATAAGGGCATATAACAAAGAAAAAGAAAGGTCTCCACATGGACAATTCTGATTATCAAAATGATGGTCAATTAATGACCGATGAAGAGTTAAAGGCAAAACTCGAGAGCATGTCGAATGACGAAGTTTTAGACATCTACATGCAGAGTTTGCTGATTGAAAAAGGTTACACGGACCTTGACGAGGAGACTGAAAACCAGATGATTGCCGAGCTCAAAGAGCGCGCAACTGACATGATCAATTTTTCGATTATCGATGCTTTGCCGGATGACAAGGCTGAGGAAGTTTCTGCCAAGATCGAAAATGGCGAAGACGCTGTTGAAGCGATGAACGCCGCGATCGCAGAGGCTGGTGTTGATGCAGAAAAAATCACTGGTGAAGCTTTGGAGAAATTCCGTGAGCTTTATCTGGGCGAAGAAAAAACTGAGGAATAATCAGTATGGCGGCTGGAGAAAAAATTTTTACAGGCTCGCAAGCAGCGCCTATTAATGCCCCGAAGGATGCGAGGCAAATTATTGCGCCAGCGCCAGAGGCTGCCGAGCTGTATAGCAGGGGAGGAATTCAACCGAGCTTAAGTGCAGATAGTGGTCAATTCTCTTCGACGGCTGGTTTTATATACAACGGCTTGCCTATCTCGGAGATTAAAAGTGGAAAAGAGGGGAATACTTTTGATGTTGGCCACAACGGCGAAGAGATAATGTTTGACAGCACTGATGCGATACCTATTGGTGTGAACGCACAGACGGTTGCGCAATCGGAGCCAATTACCCCACCGGCGGCGGATAACTTTATGCCGGTTTCCGCAGCGGTTCCAGGCACCTTTAAGCCAACGGCCGAGGTAGCCGAACAGTACAAAGATGTTTTTGGTACTGCTTCTAGCAATGATGATCAGATAAGAATTGAGAATACGAACCCAGTGGTTGAGACCAAAGCACAGACTGGTATGATTCAGGAGATTAATTCGAGAGAAGGACTCCATGATTATGTGAAACAAAAAAAGGCACACGAGAGTGCTGTGGCTAGCTATGGATACAAGCCAGTTACGAAGCCGATTACTAGCGAAACAGCGCCAGCGGAAAACAAGACGCTCTGGAGCAAATTGGGGAACGTGGCCAGAGGGGTTAAAGGACTATTCGATAGAGGCGAAGCACAAAAGAAGCAAGCTAACCAAAAGTCG
>JAUMXN010000007.1:19386-35982 GCA_030529095.1 Candidatus Saccharimonadota bacterium | reverse complement strand
TACGATTTCGATGACTACGACTTTGATTTCGATTACGATGATTACGATTTCGACCTCGATTTTGAAAGTCTTAGCGGCGAAGACATCAACACCATCATGGATCTTTACAGTAAATATGGTGGCGATGCCGACATCACCAAATGGGATGCAGCAGACATTCAAAAAGTCCTCGACATCATGAAGAAAAAATAAAACAAATCACAAAAAAAGCAGCCCCTTTATATGGGGCTGTTTTTATTGTATAATATTTTTATGGAAACTCGCCTCAAAGAGAAATTAAAAACTTTGCCCGCCGCACCTGGCGTTTATTTTCATAAAAATAACTTGGGCGAGATTATCTACGTTGGTAAGGCCGCAGTTTTAAAAAATCGCGTCCGCCAATACTTCCAAAATTCGCCCAAAGACCCCAAAACTACCGCGCTTGTTGAAGAAATTTATGACACCGACTGGATTGTAGTTGACACCGAAATGGATGCGCTATTTCTAGAATCCGAAATGATCAAGCGCTACATGCCAAAATGGAATATTTTGCTGCGCGACGACAAAACCGTATCGTATGTACGCATCAATATGGACGCTGAAGTCCCATATATTACTTTTACTCGCACCCCGGCCGACGACAAAGCCACCTATGTAGGACCGTTTTATGGCAAAACATCCATCGAAAAGGCGCTCAGAATTTTGCGCCGCATTTTCCCATACTATGACAAACCATATACTGGCAAAAAGACTTTAAATACCGACCTTGGTCTTACTCCTGGTATCGAAATTGGTAAGTGCGAACCAAAAGATTACAAACGCAATCTCAAAAAACTTATCCGCTACCTCGAAGGCGACCGCGAAAAGCTCTTAAAAGACCTCGAAAAAACCATGTTCGAAGCTGCCAAAAACGAAGAGTACGAGCTTGCCGCCGAAGCCAAACACCAACTCGAAGGCCTAAATGAGCTCCGCAAAAAAATTGTTTTCTCAGACAAAGAATTCGCCGACATTTCGAACGACCAAGCCTTAAAACAATTGCAACAACTTCTAAACCTCGCCGAACCACCGCGCCGTATCGAGGGCTATGACATCTCACACCAATCCGGCACCAACACGGTGGCCTCGATGATCGTTTTTATCAACGGTGTCTCCGCGCGTGATAAATACCGCAAGTTCAAAATCCGCTCCAGCAAGAGTGACGACCTGAAAAGCCTTGAGGAAACCCTTACGCGCCGTCTGAAGCACGACGAGTGGGAAATGCCAAACCTGATTATCCTGGATGGCGGAATTAACCAAGTCAAAACCATTGCCAAGCTCACCGACACCCCAGTTATTGGCCGCAATAAATCCGGTGACCACACCAGAAACGCCGGCGTCAAAATCGTTTACTTGGAAAACGGGGAAGCAGTCGAGAAAGAACTCTCATCCGGTTCACACATCGCCAAATTGATCGCCCGCGTCGACGAGGAAGCTCACCGTTTTGCCATCACCTATCACTCACTTTTGAAGCGCAAAAACCTATTCAAATAATCTTGAATTTTTATGCTAGTCGCTCTATAATGGATATAGTTAAGGAGTTATTATGGGAAACACCCTCGAAATCATTACCCTAGTTTCAGCCGTACTTGTTATCCTACTAATTTTGATTCAACAACGTGGCGCTTCGCTCGGTTCCGGCTCCGGCAGCTCAAGCGAACTCTACACCACCCGCCGCGGTCTCGAAAAATCTCTTTTCGTTACTACTGTTGTCTTTGTCTGCGTATTTGTTTTATCAATCTTAGGATTATTAATCATACCAGCATAATATGAAAAATTCCGTTAAAAAGCGTGGGCAAAAAGTTATCAAACGTTTTTCGCGCTTCGGTAAAATCGCCGAGCAGGAAGGAAAAGAACACCTTAAGACCAATTTCTTTGGCCGCCTTTCTCATATCAAAAGCATCAAACTACTCATCCTCGAGTGGTGCCTTTTGATCTCGGCACTGATTTTGCTCGCGATTACGCAGTCAATTTGGCTTGGGAATTTTTACTCATCCAACTCTTTCGTAAGTGGCGGTAGTTACACTGAGGGCACTGTAGGTAAAGTTAATTCCTTGAACCCGCTTTTCGCTGTGACCGATAGCGAAAAAGCGCTCAGTCGCTTGCTTTTTGCCACTTTGTCGACCGTTGATTATTCTGGCCACATCGCACCAGGTCTAGCTAAGTCTATCCATACTTCTGAAGACGGCCGCACCTGGACCATCAAACTCCGTGACAACCTTAAATGGTCGGACGGGGAACCAATCACCAACGAAGACGTCTTATTTACGACCTCTCTCATCAAAAATTCAGCTGTAAGTTCAATTTACGACACCAATCTTTCAAACGTCCGCGTAGCGGAAGAGGACGGCAAAATCGTATTTACGTTGCCGTCGATTTACGCCGATTTTGATTCCGCACTCACTTTCCCAATCTTACCGAAACATATCCTAGGCAATGTCGATCCGAAAACCCTGATCGAGAATTCTTTCTCTACTTCACCAGTCACTTCTGGTGCCTTCACCTACAACGCCACCCAGACCCCATCCACTGGCGAAAAAATATTCTATCTCTCGGCTAACCCATCTTATTACAAAGGAAAACCACTTCTAAATAGCTTCGCCATCCACACCTACGAGGACAAGGGCGACTTGATTAGCGATCTCAACGCTGGCAAAATCACCGCCACCGCCGCACTCTCGCCAGCCGAGAAGAACCTCGTGACTTCTTCAACTATTTACGAAAAACAAACCAGCATCAGCTCTGGCGTTTATGCCTTCTTGAACACCTCAAAAGATCCGCTCAAGAGTAAGTCGCTCCGCCAAACCATCAAGCGCGCCATCAACCTCGATGAAATCCGCGCCGTTACCGATGGTAACCCGGCCCTAGACTACCCACTCACCGATGCGCAAATCCAACTTTCTAAATACCCAGCCCCTATTGGTTATAATCTAGATTCTGCCAAATCCACCGTCGCCTCAGATTTTAGCGGCATTACATTATCGATTGCTACGGTTAATTCTGGTTATTTACCAGTCGTAGCCGAAACTTTTGCTGATAGCCTACGCGACGCTGGCATCGAGGTCAATGTCACAGCCTACACCGAAAACCAAGACTTTATTAGTTCTATCGTTACCAAGCGAAATTACGATATTTTGATTTACGAAATCGAACTCGGCGCCGACCCAGATCTGTTTGCTTATTATCACTCTTCACAGGCTTCACAATCTGGCCTTAACTTGTCTAATTATAAAAACTCTTTAATCGATGATTTAATCCTTGGCGCCCGCGAAACCACCGATGACTCACTCCGCCTCGCCAAATACGAGTCCTTCCTCGGCTACTGGGTGGACGATGTGCCAGCCATCGGGCTTTATCGCACCAATATCTCGTATTTTTACAATAAAAACGTCCGCACTTTCTCCGATGACAGCCACATGGTGACCGCGCTCGATCGCTTCGTTAATGTCGAGACTTGGGCTTCAGAAAAAACCAGCAAAAATCGCACTCCATAAATTTAAAAAGTATGTTATAATATATGCATGCGCCTGTGGTGGAATTGGTAGACACGCTACCTTGAGGTGGTAGTGGCCAGATTCACGGCTGTGCTAGTTCGAGTCTAGTCAGGCGCACCATAAAAATAAAAGAAGACCCGCAGGGTCTTATTTTATTTTTATGACACTTGGCTAGGCGCGAACATCAGTTCGGACGCCGTAGGAGCCGAATAAAAATCCCAAACCTAAGTTCGGGATTTTTTGAGGCGACGCCCGGCGTAGTGGCTTCGCACCGCGAAGCCACGCGTCTAGTCATTTACAAATGAATTAACCCTTGGCAAGCCAAGGGTTAATACAATAGGAAGGGGGGACAAAAACATCACTCGAGCGCTTTGCTCATGTCGCACAGGATATAATAATCCGGAAAGTGCTCTCTGAGCGATTTTTCGTATGCGACACAAAGAGACAGTGCAAGGTGATGTGCAAAATTTTCCCCAAAGCTGCCGGTCACTTCGACAATAAACTCGCCCGGATTTTGCTCGATTTTTCGTTCCGGCGAAGAATAGTTATCACAGTAGGGAATAACGATTCTAGCACTATTATCATCAGAATCTACACCACCTTCACCAAACTCCAATTCGTAATGGGGCTCAGTTTCGTTGTAATGCTGGTCCGCGATACGGACTCTCCACCGATACTTAGTGACCCAAGCTTTCGCGGCTTCATCCCATTCCGGATTCAAAATCTCGACTGCTGCCCTCAGAAGATCTGAGTTAATTGCAGCATCACGAGCCGTAAATTCGGCATTGTCTTCGTCGCCGAAGATAGACTTAAAGATACACGGAAAAACTGACATAAGTTTATCCTCCCTATAAAGATTCAAGACTCTTAGTCTCTATTTTTAGATTATATCACATTTAAGCAAAAGCGTCAAGAGTCTACCCCAAATAAAAAGACCCGCTTAAAAAGCAGGTCTTTTAAAAATACTAGGGGATTAGAAACTATTTCAGCTCGATAATCATCAGGCCAGTAGGCACAGTTTTTTCCGGAAGCAAACGATGCGAACCGGCCAGTGATGCCAAGAGAAGTGACCGCGGAATTTTTCCGGATCGATAAACCCTGTCAACAATCGCGCACGCCACCTTGGGGTCCAAGATTTTATTGCCAGGAGCCGGCACCATACAATGTAACAGATAATGCGCCTTCTCGTTTGGCACCTTTTCCAGGCGACTCTCAAACTGATCGCAAAAGATCGTATGAAGAACGCAACATTCTTTGCCGCCGAGGTACTTCGCGCAAACTGCATCTTTGTCTTTCTTTGTGTCATCCGTCGTGTCAATATCGAAAGTTGTCAGACATGCCAACCTCGCCGAATCGATATTCTTGAAGTTTAAACCAAAGATCAATTCGCGTACAACTGGGTACTCGATAGCACCAGTTTCCGCCATAATGGCAGCTGTTTGCAAAGCAGCTACCACATAGCACATGTCGGTTACAGTACTATTCTCATTGAACTCTATTGCCTTTATCTCTTCGATAATGTCACCACTTTCAAGTCCTCTTCTGATTTTTTCTAACTTCTCGCTCATAATTTTACCCTCCTATCAAAGAACTAGATTTTTAAAAAATAAAAAATCTGCTACCCTTATTAAAACACACTTTACTGTTTTTGTCAAAAAAAATCGCCGTACAAACGCACGGCGATCATGGTCTTTATTTATTGTGGTTGAAATGTTGTTCTTCTTACATAATCTGTTACGCGAATAAAGTTTTCGTCGTAGTTTACGGTCTTCTGATCGTACAGAATCCAGGCTTCAGATATCCTAAAACCAACAGCCAAAAGGTTCTGCAAAATAGTACCTCCCTCTGCGCTTTCCGGGTCAACACGCCCGGCCTCATCGTAGATTTTCATCTGTAAGCTCGTCTCACACCGGCCAGCATGAACCGCAAACTCGGCATCAAAGCTTTTGCCCACCTGCGCCTCATCGTAAAGATCTTTTATTCGCTTTACTTGAATACCTCCCCACGACAGATGAGTCATGAGTTCGCTGAAAGCTGCGCTCTTGGCGTCCAAAGACAACCTGGCACCCGGATCCTTAGAAATGGGCACATCTTTTACTGAAGCCGCCACCAAATCATGAAGATCAATCATCATCAGCGCACGATCCAGATTGACATCCGCATATCTATAAATCTTCTTCATGATAATCGCAAGTAATTGCGTCATAACAGTATGATCGGCGATAGTGTCAGCATCGCCATCTACATGCCAAACCAACCAGCCGGCCCGTGGTTTCTCGATGGCATTCCTTAACACTCTCTGTGAAAAATAAGGTGAGCCGCAACCCAGCATCTCATCCCAGTCACGAGGGCGCGTGGGGAAACGCCCACTCCAGAAACGTTCAACATCCATACAGTATCGCGCGTAAATCGCTTCGGGGCTTTTTCCGGCCAAATACTCCTCGAAAAGATCGTTGCCCCATTTCCAGTTATTCTCCAGGAAAATATTGTCAATGATCGAATCCGTAATCTCTGGGCAAAGCTCTTCAGATTCAATAATGCCACCTAACAAAAGAAGCGCAGATACCCGTTCCTTGTTTACTGAACCATACCAGCCATAGCCACGGCCAATCGCAATCATCTGAGTCGCAAAAATTCTCTGCGCAGTACTAACCCCATGAATAAGCCTGGTATAGCGATAGTCACCCTCGTAACCTTCAAAACTATTCGTAGACGAAGTCGTACAGACCCGTTTCAAATCCTGGCAAAGCAGGTACTGTTCAAAAACCTTCTGTTCATTCTTGTAATTTCCCATAACTTACCTCCAATCCAAAAGTATCAACCACATTGTAAAAGACCAAAAAAGGCTGCTTTAGCCTCTTGCTATTATTATACCATAAACTGGGGGAAATTTCACGATACCCATTGACATTTCATCGAGCTTATGTATAATAGAAGCAGAAAAAGGTCAAAAATAAACATTTTAACATCAAAAAGAAAGGTCATACAATGAAAAAAACAAACAAGTTTTTCGTTGCCGCTGCTGGCGCCATCGCCGGTTTATCCGTCCTTCCGGCCATCGCCACATACGCAGCTAACCCAGACACCACAACGGTTACCGCAACCGTCGGGTCGTCTATTTCGATCACCGCAACTGGCGGTACAATCAGCTCTAGCATTGTGCCTGGTCAATCTGGCACCGCTACTGTTAATCTAGCAGTATCAACCAACACTACCAAAGGCTTTACCGTTACGGTGACTGGTGGCGAGCTCACCAAGAGTAGCGGTAGCGCACACTCAATCGCAGCCAGCACTAGCGCGGCTGCTGGTACCGAAGGTTGGTATATTGAAGATGATTCCGGCACGGCTCTCGCTCCAAGCTCAACCTCGGCCACCATTTGGACCTACAATGCACCAAGCGGCAACACTAATGCGATTTCTACCAGCAAAGGCTTCGAAGTACTCGTCGGCACGGCATCATCTACACCAAACGGCACCTATAGCGGCGTGCTTTCATTCACTGCAGCTGCCACTGTAGAATAATTACAAAAAACTACATAAAAAATGCACCAGTCCCTGGTGTATTTTTTATGATAAAATAGAACCATGAAAAGAAGAGGTATTGTTGCAGCACTCACTTTACTATCTATTGGTGCCGCTTTGTTAAACATCAATTTTGTTTTCGCCGAAGACGAAAAGGCTGCTGAAATTGCCATTTCTCCAGTTAGCACAAAGATTGAGCTCGTCCAGGGCGAACTTTACGAAGGGAAGGTCACAGTCGCCAACATTGGTTCCACAGAGTTCGACTATCAAATAGAGCTCCGCCCATTTGGCGTTTCTGGAGACGATTACACCAGTATTACATTCGAAGCCAACGAATACACTAGTATCGTCAACTGGACTACATTAGACAAAACAACTGGTCATCTCGCACCAAACGAAAACGAAGAAATCACCTTTACTATCATCGTGCCAGAGAAAGCTCTCGCCGGTGGCCAATATTTTGCCATCGCCGCATCGACCATCAACGAGCCAGTCAACCAAAACGGTTTCACCGTTAATGGCAGCGTAGCCTCAACCGTCTACGCCACCATCCTTGGTGACGCCAAAAATTCCGGCGAAATCCGCGATAACACCATTCCGTCCTTCTACTTTAACGGGCCAGTCGAATTCAAATCCACCGTCTCAAACACCGGCGATATCCATAATACTGCCACCTACAAGATCGAGGTCCGCTCCGCCTTCTCGGACGACATTATCTACAGCAACGAGGCCGAACCATACACTCATACAATCATGCCAAAAACCAACCGTCCCGAAACCTGGACCTGGAATGCTCCGGCCCTAGGAATTTTCCGCGTCAAGCAGGTCATCGAATATGCCGGCGAAACCTCAGTCGCCGAAAGCACTGTCGTAATTTGCCCAATCTGGTTTATCATTGCCGTCGTCGTCATCATCCTTCTTATCGTTCTCAAAATCGTCTTCGCTATTAGAAAGCGCCGCGATATCTAAAATAAGCTTGACAATTTTGGGGGGCTGGGATACATTTAGTACAGAAGTCAACATTAATTTAACGAAAGCATTATGAAAAACAAAAAACTCTGGGGTATTTTAGGTTTGATCATAGTGGCAGCTCTTACTGTTGCAGCCTATTTTACGCCTTCCGCAAACGCCGAAAGCGGCCAAACAACTATCACCGTTAATGTCACTAATCCTAAACAACCAGCTGTTGAAATTACCGAACCGGCCAGCGGCGCAGAAGTAATCAATGACGGTGGCGTCACTCTCGGGTTTGATTATGAAGAAACCGACGAAATCATTATCAGCATCACCTGCGGCGAATCCGGTGGCGCAGGCGAATTTATCACCCCAACCACCGACACTGGCTCGTTCTCTCGCAAAGTTTCCATTCCTGAGCCAAATTATTATGGCCCAGTCACGATTTCTGTTAGGGGTAACGCTGAAGGTTCTGAAGATATTAAAACCGTCACTTTCAATCTAGTCCCGGCCACCGCCGAAGCCGCCGACCCAGAAGACAACGGTGATCCAAACATCGACATCGAAACGGATCCAAATGTTGACAAAGTTATCATTTCCGTCGTAGACCCAGAGACTGGCGAGAAAGTTATGGATGATGTTGAAGTCCCAGCCGACGATCTCGACGACAGTGTCGCTCTCCCATTCGAAGATAACGACCTTGCCGATGGCGACTACAAAATTATTATTACCAGCTACAACGACAACGGTGACCAACTCGGTGAACCAAAAGTCATCAACTACTCCTACGAGAAGAAATCAGCCCCAATCGTCCCAGACACCGGTTCCTTCTCCGAACATCTCAACGTTTCCAAAACCGATTACCTAATTGTAGGCCTCGCTGCCGCCGGCTTCGCCGTCTTGGCTCTTGGCTTCCTACTAATTAAGCGTTCTCGTCGCTAAATAAACACCAAAAAAACAAAATAGGCGCACCTAAAACTGCGAGGGCGCCTATTTTGCTGTTAATTATTTCTCTTCGGCTTTTGCCTTTTTCTCGGCAGACTTCTGAGCTTTTTTGGCCTTGTTCTCGAGAGCGGTTTTCATGGCCTGAGACTTGGCGATACGAGCTTTGAAGCGATCCACACGACCTTCGGTATCGATAATCTTTTCTTCACCGGTAAAGAATGGGTGAGAAGCAGAAGAAATCTGTACCTTGACCAAAGGATACTCCTTGCCGTCGGTCCATTTGATGGTCTCTTCGCTTTTAGCTGTAGACTTAGTCAAGAATGAAAAGTTAGCAGCTTCATCAGAGAAGACAACATCACGGTATTCTTTAGGATGTAATTCTTTTTTACTCATAATTCAGGCTATTATACCAAACTTTTTGTAATCTGTAAAGAAAAAATGAGCGCTCAAGCGAGCGCTCCGAAATAAATGAGATAAACTCAACGAACCGGATACTTACCCGGACCCTCATCCATTTCCATACCCAAATCTTCCAACAAAGTTGGCACAGCCATAATACGAATTACTTCGCTATTATTGTCTTTACTATTGTTGTCCTGATTTTGATCGTTCTTAATGTTCTTATCATCTGCCATTTCTAAACCCTCCTTTGACAGAAAATTTCGTCTTATACCTATATTATACACCAAATAAGCATAACTGTCAAGAGCGCCCAGGGAAAGTATTGCATTTTTCAGAGTAGTATGTTAAAATCATAGAGTTATTAAATAAATGAAACAGCCTTTGGGAGATTTCCTGGCAAAACAAGCACGGGCCCAGAGGCAAAGAGAAAGGAAATCATATATGACCGTAGATGTCGATATGAAGGCATTGCTCGAAAGTGGCGCTCATTTTGGTCACAAAACCAGCCGCTGGCACCCAAAAATGGCTCCATACATTCACAGCAAACGCCAAGATGCACACATTATCAACCTTGAGAAAACCGTCGAAGGTCTCGAGGCAGCTCTTCCAAAGCTTACCGAGATTGCTAAAAACGGTAAAAAAGTCCTCTTTGTTGGTACCAAAAAACAAATGAAAGAAGCTGTCGAAGAGGCTGCTAAGTCCGTCGATATGCCATACGTTACTGTCCGCTGGGTTGGTGGTACTCTTACCAACGTCGAGACCGTTAACCGCCAAATCAAAAAAGTTAAAGATTTGGAACGTCGCATGGCTTCTGGCGAACTCGAGAATCGCTATTCTAAGCTCGAAGTTCAACGCTTCCAAGAGGAAATTAATCTTTTGAACGAACGCTATGGCGGTATCAAAGATATGACCGAGCAACCAGCTGCAGTTATCGTTGTTGATGCTATCGAAGACAAAAACGCCGTGAAAGAAGCTAATGTCCTTCACATCCCGGTCTTCGCTATCACCGATACCAACGTCGATCCAACCAACATCGACTATGTTATCCCAGCAAATGATGACGCAATCAAGGCAACCAAACTTATTCTTAATTACTTCGTCGAAGCAATCAAAGAAGGTAAAAAATAATTAGGAGGCAAAATGGCAGAAATTTCCATTGAACAAATCAAAAAACTTAAAGAGCTCTCTGGTGTTGGTCTTACCGATGCTAAAAAAGCTCTCGTCGAAGCCGACGGTGACTTCGATAAGGCCCTCGATGCTATGCGCAAAAAAGGCCTTACCAAAGCTGAAAAACGTGGTGATCGTGAAACTCGCGAAGGTTTAATCGATTCTTATATCCACGATGGTCGCCTCGGTGCTATCGTCGAAGTTAACTGCGAAACTTCTTTTGTCGCCAAGACTGATGAGTTCAAGACTTTGGCTCACCAAATCGCAATGCAAGTTGCTTCCATGAACCCACTTTACGTCTCCGAAGAAGATATCCCAGAAGACGTCAAAGCCGCCAAGATGAAAGAACTTGAAGAAAACTTCAAGGGCCCAGAAAACATGAAGGAACAAATCCTCGCTGGTCAAGCCAAAAAAGCTTTCGCCGACAAGGTTCTCATGAATCAACCATTCATCTTGGACGACACCAAAACTGTCGAACAATTCATCAAGGAAGCTATCGCTAAAACCGGTGAAAACATCACTGTTCGCCAATTTAAGCGTATCGAGCTTGGTGTAACTGAGTAATTAAAAAGCAAAAAATCACTCCAAAAACAGGGGTGATTTTTTGTTCTAACAGATTACCACTATTGACTTTTAGCGTAAAGAATGTTATAATTATAAAAGGATTGCCGCAATTTTTTGTTGCTGCTCCTACCCATACTAGCCGTGCGGGCAATAAACGCAGGAGTACCTTATGAAAAAATATAGTAATTTGCTAGCGACGGAATGGCTCGACATGCTGTCTACGGACACCCTTGTCAAGCTCTTCAAACTCAGCACTAGCGAAGACGGAACCAAAAACGGTGGCTTTACCACCGCTGTCCTAGTCATCAATGAACTGGCGATCCGCGGGAAACTTCAGCGTATCAGTATCAGCAAAATTGAAAACAAGGAATTGGCACGTAAAATCATCGCAGAATTAAACAGTGCCGAAAGAAGCGCTGCGGGAAAGATTTCCCCGAAAATTGCTGCGGAATACGCTGTCGATACTAACGATTCATCCATCAATCCGGCCGTTTTGGCGCTTATTCGCGACATCCATGAAGCCGAAGAAGCTAAAGCCAAGCGGCAAGAAATGGCCCAAGCATCTTTCAATGCATGGTGCATTACGCAGGCGACCGACAATCAGCCTATTCCGGGCACATCTGAGCCGTGCGAGCTCGTCAAGAATTACGCGGATGAATATAGGGACAAGTCCACAATTGGAGACCATCGTCCGCTTCCTATTTAAGCCCGCCAGGGGCACGCAAACCAGCGTGCCCCTTTTTCTTTGCTATGTTATAATTGTGAAAAGGAGTTATTTTATGTTTGATACTAATGAAGATAGAAACAAAATGAACGCCGTTATCGAGCGTTTCAAGGAGGAGATGAAAAAGGTTCGCACTGGTCGTGCCCATCCAGACATGCTTGCCAGCATCAAGGTCGAAGCTTATGGTCAAATGATGCCGCTAAACCAGGTCGCTAACGTTACTGCTGCCGATGCTACTATGCTCGTCATCACCCCATTTGATCCAGCTAATATCCAAAACATTGCTACCGCCATCCGCATCGACCAAACCCTCGGCCTTAACCCAGCCGATGATGGCCGTATTGTTCGCGTGCCAATCCCACCACTCACCGAAGAGCGCCGCAAAGAAATTGTTAAAAACGCTTCCGAAAAAGTCGAGAACGCCAAAGTTGCCATCCGCAACATCCGTGAAGATGCTAGAAAAGCCATCAAAGCCGCAACCGATCTCTCTGAAGACGTCAAAAAACGTGCCGAAAAAGAAATCGACGACCTCACTAAAGAATTTAGCGACAAAGTTGACACCGAATTCAAAGCCAAGTCCGAAGAAATCATGAGAATCTAATTTATGTCAGGACTACATCTAGGTTTTATTGTTGATGGGAACCGTCGTTGGGCCCGCGAAAAAAATCTCCCAACTTTGGCTGGCCATCAAAAAGGTTTCGACAAAGTCGAAATGGTAATCGAAGAACTCGCCAAAACCGGCGAAGTAGACTATGCCAGCTTCTATCTTTTTAGCACCGAGAACTGGAATCGTGCCAAAGAAGAAGTTGATTATTTGATGAAATTGGCGCAGAAAAAAATCTCCAGCATGACTAAAAAGCTCGCCAAAAATAATTTACGTTGTGTAATTATGGGTTCCGAAGAACACGTACCGGAATCTCTCTTAAAATCCCTCCGCGAATGCGAAGAAAAGACCAATAATTGCACCGGCATGACTGTCTGTATCTGTTTTAATTATGGGGGCAAACTCGAAATTGCCGAAGCTGCCGCAGCCGTCGCTAAAGCCGGCGAAAAAATTACTCCGGAATCCATCGAAAACCATCTTTATCATCCAGAAGTTCCGGCCTGCGACATGATTATAAGAACTAGCGGGGAAGAGCGCATCTCTGGCTTTATGCTTTGGCGCGCCGCTTATTCAGAATTTCTTTTCCTCAAAAAATACTTCCCAGACATCGAAGAATCAGACATCAAAGATATCCTAAACGAATACAAAAACCGCAACCGCCGCTTCGGCAAATAATGATATAATGGGCTTATGGATATTGTAGTTGGAGTTATTGTTGGTCTATTAGTTTTAATGGTGCTCGTCACTGCGCACGAATTTGGTCATTTTTTGGCTGCTCGCCATAGCGGTGTCAGGGTTCTTGAATTCGGCATCGGTTTTCCGCCGCGCGGTCTAGCCTGGATCAAAGATCCAACCACCAAAAAATGGAAACGCCTGCCAAGATCCGAATGGGGCAAACCACAAGAAAGCCTAATTTTTAGCCTCAACGTTTTACCAATTGGTGGTTTCTGCCAGATGGACGGGGAATCAGCCAACGATAAAAGAAAAGGCACCTTTGGTAATGCCAGGTTTTTGCACAAAACCAAAATCCTTTTTGCCGGTGTCGCCATGAACTGGCTCCTGGCTTTTCTCATCTTTACCGTTCTAGCCTGGACCGGCATGCCAAAATTCCTTGAAAACCAATTTAGCGTTAAATACGACGAAACCTCCGACAAAACCGTTGTCACGGTCGTAGAAGTATTAGACGAATCACCAGCTAAAACTGCTGGTCTTAAATCAGGCGACCGCATTATCGCTATTGATGGTGCCGAAGTTTCCCACGCTTCCGAAGTCACCAAATACAACTCTGAGCATGCCGATCAGACCGTCACCTACACCGTCGAACGCGAAGAGACCACGCAGGCCACTTGCGACTGCCCGGCCGAAGCAGAATGCGACTGTCCAGCCGTTACTACCGCAGTCGAAAAAATTCTTTCCGTCAAACTCAACCCAGCCGATTCCGAATACCTACTTGGCATCACAATGAATTCTGGCCAGGCTTTATCTAAATACACTTGGTCCGCTCCGCTCGTCGGCGCCGGCCTCACTGTCCAGTTCACCGGCGAAACCATTAAGGGTCTCGGCAACTTAATCTGGGACGTCGTTTCTGGTGTCGCCAAACAATTCAACCCAAACGAAGCCACACGTGAAGAAGGCCGTGCCGCCATCGACTCCGCCAGTAATCAAGTGTCCGGCCCAGTCGGCATTATCGGCGTAATTTTTCCAGCCTTCACGTCCGCCGGCCCAGCCAACCTCGCCTTCCTCGCCGCAATCATCTCAGTCTCACTCGCCTGTATGAATGTCTTACCAATCCCGGCCCTCGACGGCGGCCGTTGGCTTCTTATCTTCATCTATAAACTCAGAAAAAAGGAACTCACCAAGAAAAAAGAAGAAAAAATCGTCTCTCGCGCCTTCCTCGCACTACTTATTTTAATCGCCTTCGTCACAATCCTAGACATCACGAGGTTCTTTAAGTGAAAAAACTAATTAAAAAAATCAAAGACAGTAAACTCGTCAAGAACAAAGTCTTTCGTATTACTGTTTTTTGCACGCTACTTTTAATTTGGGCTTTCGCCGCTTTTGTCTTGTCGCAATTTGCCACAGCCTACCCACTTCTTTGGATTTTTGGCAAAGAATGGCTGAATTCATCCGTCGACATGCTAGTATATACTATTATTTCTTATGTACTGGCCGCCGTACTTGTTTTACTTGTCCCAGCTTTGATTAGTAAAAAATTCAAAACCTCGCGTGAAGAACTCGGCCTTACCGGCTTGCCAACTTGGACCGATGTCGGCCTAGCGCCAATTGCCTATATCGCCGCCACCATCGGCGCGCTTGGTCTAGTCAGTTTATTCAGTTTGCTCCCGTGGTTTAATGCCACCGAAACCCAAGACGTCGGCGCCAAAATCCTAGCTGGCGGCTGGGATCGTGCCATGGCTTTTGTTAGATTAGTCGTAATCGCGCCAATCGTCGAGGAACTCGTCTTCCGCGGCTGGCTTTATGGCAAACTCCGCACCAAACTCGCCATGCCTATCGCCATCGCCCTAGTCTCAATTTTGTTCGGCATCGTTCACTGGCAATGGAACGTCGGCGTCAACGTCTTCGCTATGTCGATTGTTCTTTGCGGTCTCCGCGAAATCACCGGCACAATTTACGCCGGCATTTTGATGCACATGGTCAAAAACGCCATCGCCCTAGCCATCCTCATATTCTTCCCAGGTATGGTATAATATACTCATTATGAGACTATCTAAATCCTTCATCAAAACTCTTCGTGATGCGCCAAAAGACGAAACCGCGAGGAGCGCCGGCTATTTAATTCGTGCCGGCTACGTTTATAAAGAAATGGCTGGGATTTACGATTACTTGCCCTTGGGCCTAAAAGTAATCGAAAATATCAAAGGTATCATTCGCGAGGAACTCAACAAAATCGGTGGGCAAGAAATTTTGATGTCCTCACTTCAAAACCCTGAACTCTGGAAAAAGACCGACCGTTGGGACGACACCAAGGTTGATATTTGGTTTAAAACCGAACTTTCAGCCGGTGGGGAACTAGGTCTCGCTCCAACCCACGAAGAGCCAATCACCAACATGCTCAAAACCTACGTCAAAAGTTATAAGGACTTGCCTTTAGCCGTTTACCAATTCCAAACCAAATTTAGAAACGAGCTCCGCGCCAAATCCGGCATCCTCCGCACGCGCGAATTCTTGATGAAAGATCTCTATAGTTTCCATACTTCCGAAGAAGACCTCGACCGCTTCTACAAAGAAGCCGAGGGTGCCTACGCCAAAATCTACGAACGCCTTGGCCTCGGCGATGACACTTTCGAAACTTTCGCCTCGGGTGGCGTATTCTCGAAATATTCTCATGAATATCAAACCATCATTCCAGTTGGCGAAGATACAATCTACTACAACAAAGACAAATCCGTAGTTTTGAACGAAGAAGTTTTGCTCGACGACGTACTTGAAGACTTAAAAGTCAAACGCGATGAGCTCGAAAGCACCCGCGCCGCCGAAGTCGGCAACATTTTCAAACTCAAATTCAAATACTCCGAGCCACTTGGTCTTAAAATTTCCAACGAAGATAACGAAATGCAAACCGTCTATATGGGTTGCTACGGTATCGGCGTTTCCCGCGTAATGGGTGTAATCGCCGAGAAATTCTGCGACGACAAAGGTCTCGTCTGGCCAGAAAACATTGCTCCATTCAAATACTATCTCGCCCCAATCGGCGAAGCTGCCGGCAAACTTGCCGACGAGCTTTACGCCGGAAACGAAGAAACCATCCTGCTTGACGACCGCGACCTTCGTCCAGGCGAAAAATTTACCGACGCCGAACTCATGGGTATTCCATACCGCGTCGTAATTTCCGACAAAACTTTGGCCGAAAATTCCGTCGAAATTACCACTCGCAAAACCGGCGAGTCCAAACTCGTCAGCCTCGACGAATTCAAAAAGATGCTCTAATATATTGACATCTAAGCCAGTTTTTCATAAACTTAGTATTGTTGTTTAAACGTGGAGTACTGATATGATTAAGAAAAGTATCAGCCTTACCGCCGAAGGTAAGAAAGAATTAGAAAAAGAATTAGAAGAATTGATTGCTAACCGTCCAGCTATTACGGAGCGTATTGCTACTGCTCGCGCTTTTGGCGATTTGTCTGAAAACGAAGAGTATAGCTCAGCCAGAAACGAGCAAAAAGTTGACGAAGGTCGCATCCTCG
>JAUMXN010000007.1:0-19376 GCA_030529095.1 Candidatus Saccharimonadota bacterium | reverse complement strand
GATCGAAGAAATCTTAAAGAGCGCCAAAATCATCCGTGGCGGCTCCAAAAACCAAGCTAGCCTTGGCGCCACCCTCGATATCGACCTTGGCGGCAAAAAGGTTACCTACACCCTCGTTGGTCCAACCGAAGCCAACCCGCTCGAAGGCAAAATTTCAAACGAATCACCAATTGGCAAGCTCCTCATGGGCCGAAAAAGCGGTGAAAGCTTCGAATTTAACGGCAAAAAAGTTAAAATCCTCGATATTAAATAAAAAAGACCCCCTTTCGAGGGGTTCTTTTTTATGGTAAAATAATCTTATGTTACTCGAAGATTATCGCAATGAGCGTTTAAAAAAGCTCGAAGAAATCAAGGCTCGCGGAATCGATCCATATCCAGCGAAGTCTTTTCGCAATACCAAAATCGCTGACGTCATCGATCATTTTGACGAAAAGCAGGGTCAAGAAGTTATCGTAGCTGGCCGCATTAAGGCGATTCGTTCATTCGGTAAATTGGTCTTTTTAAAAATCGCTGATTACTCTGGCGAAATCCAAATCTTCATGAAAGCCGAAGACTCCGAAAATCCAGGTCTCTTTGGTGCCAAAGACGTTCGTCTACTTGACACTGGCGACTTCATCGAGGCCAAAGGTTTAATTGACAAATCCCAAACTGGCGAGATTTCCGTTTTTACCAACTTCGTCAGACTACTCACCAAATCGCTCCGTCCACTTCCAGAACAATTTACCAACAAAGAAGAACGTTACCGCCGCCGCTACGTCGATATGAATGTAAACCCTGAGGTTCGCGAACGCTTAGTCCGCCGCTCCAAATTTTGGCAAGCTACCCGCGATTTCATGAACGCACATGGCTTTATCGAGGTTAACGTTCCAGTCCTCGAGCACACCACTGGCGGTGCTGATGCTACACCATTTACCACCCATATCAACGCTTACGACGAAGACCTTTATCTCCGCATTTCTCACGAATTGCCTTTGAAGCGCCTGCTTGGTGGTGGTTTCGAAAAAGTCTACGACATTGGCGTACGCTTCCGCAACGAAGGCGTCGACGATGAGCATTTGCCAGAACATATCGCTTTCGAGTCTTATGCTGCTTACGAAAACTACGAAGATGGCATCAAACTCTACGAAGAAATGATTAAATATGTCGCCAAAGAAACTTGGGGCACACTCAAATTCCATGTCGGCGATTTTGATATTGATCTCGAAGGCGAATGGCCGCGTGTCAAATATTCCGATCTTCTCAAAGAAAAATTCGGCGTTGACGTCTTTAACCCAGACCGCGAACAACTGCTTAATATTTTAAAAGAAAACGGCATCGAGATCGCCGATGGCACTACCACGAATCACCTTATCGACAATGTCTGGAAACTCATCCGCAAAACTTCCGCTGGCCCGTACTGGCTTATTGAAGAACCGCTCAGCCTTAGCCCACTCGCTAAAACCGTTCCGGACAACCCACTAGTCACCGAACGCTTCCATCCAATTATTGCTGGTACCGAAATGGGGAACGGCTATTCTGAGCTCAACGATCCACTAGACCAATTAGAACGCTTCAAAGAACAGCAAGCTGCTCGCGACGCCGGCGACGAAGAAGCCCAAATGCTCGATCAAGACTTTGTCGAAATGCTCGAATACGGCATGCCACCAGCTTGTGGTTGGGGCAATTCCGAACGCAATTTCTGGCTTCTTGAAGGCGTTCCAGGCCGCGAAGCCGTGCCATTCCCAATCATGAAACAAAAAGAGGAATAAACCTAGCGGGGGTGGTTATGTTCAAACTTCACGCACCATATAAACCAACTGGCGATCAGCCGCAGGCCATCAAACAACTTACCGATGGCCTAAATTCTGGTACCCGTGAGCAGACTTTGCTTGGCGTAACTGGCTCCGGCAAAACTTTCACCATGGCCAATATTATTCAAAACGTCCAGAGACCAACCTTGATTCTCGCCCATAATAAAACTCTTGCCGCCCAACTTTATTCCGAATTCCGCGAGTTCTTCCCAGAAAACGAAGTCCATTATTTTGTGTCCTACTTCGATTACTATCAGCCAGAAGCCTACATCGCTTCCACTGACACTTATATCGAAAAAGACTCCGCCATTAACGACGAAATCGACCGTCTCCGCCACGCCGCCACCGAAGCTTTACTTACGCGCCGTGATGTGATCGTGATTGCATCAGTTTCCTGTATTTATGGTATTGGTGCGCCAGCGCATTATCTAGAAATGTCGATGCCGTTCTGGAAAAAGGCCGCCGGCTGGGTTAATGCTGAAGATAAGCCAATTAATCAAACTGATTTTATTCGCCAACTTGTTAAAATCCAATACCACAGAAACGACCTAGCTTTTGAACGCGGTAATTTCCGCGTAATGGGTGACACTATCGATCTTTTTCCAGCCAACGGTGAGTTTGCCTATCGTTTTGAATTCGGCTTCGATACGCTCGAAACCATCAAAATTGTCGATCCGCTTACTTTTGCTGTCAGGGAACAACCAGACCATATTCATATTTTTCCAAACACTCACTATGCCACGCCAGAAAACCAGCTCCAAGACGCTCTCACGGCCATCGAGAAGGAATTCCATGAGCGCCTAAGCTACTTCGAAAAACACGAAAAATATCTCGAGGCTCAACGTTTGTCCCAACGCACTAAGTACGATCTTGAAATGCTGCGCGAAACCGGTTTCGTCAAAGGAATCGAAAACTATTCTCGCCACCTTGAAGGCCGCAAGGCTGGCGAACCACCAGCCACCTTACTCGATTTCTTCCCAGAAGATTTCCTCCTTATCGTTGACGAATCGCATATGACCTTGCCACAAGTTCGTGGCATGTATAATGGCGACCACGCCAGAAAAGAAACCCTCGTTGAATACGGTTTCCGTTTGCCATCCGCGCTTGATAACCGCCCGCTAACATACGCCGAATTCAATAAAAAGATAAATCAAGCTGTCTATGTTTCTGCTACACCGGGCGAATATGAGCTAGAGCATTCGCCAAAACCAGCCGAACAAGTTATTCGCCCAACCGGTTTGCTCGACCCAGAAATCGAAGTCAGAAGCTCTGGTGGCCAAATCGACGACGTTATACTCGAGATCGAAGATCGTATCAAAAAAGGTCAGCGCACTCTTATTACCACGCTTACCAAGCGCATGGCCGAAGACCTTACCGACCACCTCAAAGAACGCGGCATTAAGACGGCTTATATTCATTCCGATATCGACACTTTGGAGCGTGGCGACATCTTGCGCGACCTCCGCTCTGGCGTTTATGACGTTCTCGTTGGTATCAACTTGCTCAGGGAAGGCTTGGATCTCCCAGAAGTATCACTCGTTGCAATCCTCGATGCCGACAAGGAAGGCTTCCTTCGCTCCGAATCCGCCCTCATCCAAACCATCGGTCGCGCCGCTCGTCACGTCGAAGGTAAAGTTATTATGTACGCTGATTATATTACCGAATCCATGGAGCGCGCTATTGGCGAAACTAATCGCCGCCGCGAGATCCAGCACGAGTACAACGAAAAACACCACATCACCCCGCATTCTGTCGAGAAGGAAATTAGCCTAGGCTTACGCGCCATCATTCCAGAAAAGCTTAAAGAGGATAAACTTGATATCCGTAAGATTCCAAAAGACGAGCTTCCGAGCCTCGTTAAGGACCTTACCACCAAGATGAAACTTGCGGCTGCTAACCTCGAATTCGAAAAGGCTGCCGCCCTACGCGACGAAATCACTCGCATCAACGAATTCATCGATGGAAAGCCTGCCAAAAAATAACCGAGTTATGTTATAATTAATAGCATGAGCGGGTTGGGCAACTCTAGTATCGAATCGATCGAAAAAATCAAAGCTCGCATTCGTGCCTGCGATTATCTTTCTGTTGCACAACTTTTCTTAAAAAACAACTTCTTACTCGAAAAGCCTCTGGGATTCGACGACATTAAGCCGCGCCTACTTGGCCACTGGGGTACCTGTCACGGCATCAACGTCGCCTACGCCAACCTTAAAGCTTTCTTTAAAGACGATAAAAACTTTTCTTTCGTGCTTGGCCCTGGCCACGGTTTTCCGGCCCTTCAAGCTAATCTTTTCCTTGATAAAGAACTACTCGAAATCGACGCGAAAGCCACTTTGGACGAATCCGGTATCGCCTATATCTGCCACAACTTCTCTTGGCCAGACGGTTTTCCGTCCCACGCCAGCCCATTCACGCCGGGCACTATCACTGAAGGCGGCGAACTCGGTTATGCACTAGCCAACGCCTATGGCGTCGCGCTTGGTCACCCGGAAAAAACTATCGCCGTTTTAATCGGCGACGGCGAGCTCGAAACTGCTACCGCACTCGCTTCGCTCAACCTCAAAAGCCTGCTCTCTGGTTCCAAAAACGGTAAAGTCATCCCGATTCTTCACTTGAATGGCTACAAAATTTCTGCCCCATCCATCTATGCCCGTAAATCCGAGAGAGAATTAAACGAACTAATCCGCGGCTTTGGCTATGAACCAATTTTAATCGATGGTGACGAGCCAGAAAAATTCCAAATCGCACTCGAACGTGAAAGCAAAAACCCATTCTTTATCCTAAAAACCGAAAAAGGCGCCACTGGTCCGAATCGCTATCAAATGTCGCACCAAATTCCACTCAAAAAGGTCAAAGAAGATAAAGAAGAGCTTGCCACGCTTGAAGATTGGCTTAAATCGTATCGCTTCAATAAAATCATCGAGAATGGCTTAGAAGGGGTTAGTTATGCGTAATGTAATTTCCGACTATCTGACCAAAGTCAAAAGCGAGCCATATTCTCCAGCTTACAAAATCGGCGAATTATTATCATTTGAACTTGCCAAAAACAGTCATTTCTATTTCTTCTCGCCGGACGAAACCACCTCAAACCGTTTCGAGCAAGTCTTTGAGACCGAAAAACGTGCCTGGAATTTACCAAAAGAACCGTGGGATTTGCCAGAAAGTAAAAATGGCCGCATCATCGAGATGCTCTCCGAGAACGTCCTCTTTTCCGTCATGACTGGCCATTTAATGAACGGCGAGCCAGCCATGATGGGCAGCTATGAAGCCTTCTTTAGCGTTGCTACTTCACAAATCTTACAGCAAATCAAATTCATTAAGCAATGTAAAGAATCTTCCTGGCGCAAAGCCTTGCCGGCCGTTAATTTATTGTCCACATCTACCTGCTGGCGTCAAGATCACAATGGATTCACTCACCAATCTCCAGCCCTAATCTCGACCCTGCTAGCTGTGCCGTCCAACCTAGTCAACTGTTTCTTCCCACTCGACGATGTCGCTGCCGAAGACATTTTCAACTTTATGATGCGTTCGAAAAATGTTGTAAATCTTACAACATTCAACAAGCACGACGAGCCAAGATTCTTAGACCGTGCAGCCAGCAAATCACAAATGCAAAACCATGGCGTCTTGATACTCGACGAATACAATCCAGCAGATCCAGATTTCGTAATGGTTGGCGTCGGCGATTTAATGTCCAAAGAAGCTATTGAAGCCATCAAAATTTTAAAAACTGATCTTCCAGAAATTAAAATCCGCTTCATCAATATAAACGCTTTATCGTATCGTGCCATCGGCACCACCGAAGACAAACTTACCAAAGTCGAGTTCGCCGATCTTTTCACCGCGGACAAACCAGTCATCGCCAACTTCCACGGCTACCCAGAAACCCTCACTAATATCTTCGAAAAATATACTTCTAGAAACCGCATCCGCGTACATGGTTTTCTCGAAGAAGGCTCCACGACTACACCATTTGAAATGCTTAGAAGAAACGGCGCTTCGCGCTATGATCTTGCTATCGACGTCGCCACCGTAACTGGCCGCCTCGACTTAGTACGCAAGTATCAAGCCAAGCTGGCCGAAAACCACGCCCACGCCATCGAGACCGGCGAAGATATCGTCCTCTAGACATTTGTGCTATCATATAGCCATGGAATTATTTATTTTAATTATCACAATTTTTATTTTTTTGGAGACCACTACACTCCTTATCAAAAACCATCGCCGAGTTTTTTCCGGCAATAAGCAAAAAATCTACGTAGACACATCAGCCTTAATCGACGGGCGTATTTTAAACATCGCCAAAACCGGCTTTATTCGCGAAGATTTGATTATCTTGAAAAGCGTACTAAAAGAGCTCCAGCTCCTCGCCGACAGCAAAGACGCCGAGAAACGTACGCGCGCTCGCGCCGGACTTGAAGTTGCTAGCGAACTCGAACGCGTAGTTTATTTTAATACCGAAATTTTTGACGACGGCGAGGGTAATAAACAAGTCGACGAAGAACTTCTAAAATTCGCCAAACAAAACCACGGCATTATTCTGACCCTTGATTATAACCTGATCAAACGTGCCGCCGCCGAAAAAATCGAAACTTTAAATATCAATGATCTCGCTCTTTCGATTCGTAATGAATTCTTGCCCGGCGAAAAACTCACCGTCAAAATCCTTACCAAAGGCTCAAACCCGGGTCAGGGAATTGGTCACTTGAAAGATGGTACGATGGTCGTGGTTGACAAAGCCGCCAACAAAATCGGTGAAACCGTTGCTGTCGAATTCGTCAAAATCCACGAAACATCAGCCGGTAAAATGGTCTTTGCTAAACTTACGGATTCTGCTCGCCACTATTCTGGCCGGAATCAGAAGAAGCGCTTGGCGTCAAAGTAATTTCTGAGCTTGCGTAGTAGCCGGCCGTATCGGAAATCGTCAAGCGGACGGAAGTTTCTGTGCCCTTGAGTGTGTAGCCCTTTACGACACCAGTAGCGTTATCTACTGATACGCTCCCAAACTCTTGGCCATTCACATAAAGCGTGTATCCAGAAATATTGTTGCTACCGAGGCTAATCTTTGCGATCAACGTCTTGTCGTCGTTGGTCAACGTCACAGAAGGCGGTACGTAGTCACAAGTATCTTTTTCTTCACGGTTGTAAGATTCGTCATCGAGCGTCCAGGTTTCTTTCTTACTGACTGGGTCAACGAACTTAGTCGCACCAATTTCGATCTTGAAATCATCACGCGTACATTCGGTGGCAAGCAATTTATTGTAACGGTTAAAAGTCAAAGTTTCTTTCTTGTTGCCAGAGTTCTTGTCGGCTTCATACCAGCTTGGCCAAATATCAGTTGTGCCATTGACGGTGAGAGTCTTAATGCCAGCTGGACGAGCTGGTTGATCGCCCTCACTCCATTTGCCGTTATTTGCGAGTACTTCAGTGTGGGCACGCTGAGTAAACGTACCGATCCATTCACGAAGCAAGCGAGAATCGGCGTTATACATGCCAGAACCATCATGATTACCAACCCAAACACCAGTTGCAAGTGCAGTCGAATAGTTCATCAACCACGAATCCTTTGGTGTCAAATTAACAGCGGTTGTAGTGGTGCCAGTCTTACAGGCGGTCCACACACCAGGAACGTTGAAGCCAAATTCGTAACCGGTCCAGCCCATCAAACGACGAGCAGTTGGGTCACTCAAGATATCAGAAATCATATAAGCAACCTGTGGATCAACCACTTGTTTAGCTGGTTTGTCTTCCCATTTTTCGATAATATCACCAGAAGAGTTTTTGACTTCAAGCACATAGGCCAAATCTTTATAGGCACCACCACGAGCAATCGAAGCATAGGCGTTAGCGTGCTCAACCATCTTTACACGACAGCCAGAACCGATTGCCATCGAAAGACCAGCAGTTTCACCATAAGAACAGTACGAAACATCACCCAACTGATGCAAGACATCAAGCGAGTTATCAATACCATTAATATATAGAGCTTTTACGGCCGGGATATTAAGCGAGCTACCAAGAGACTGACGAATATGCGCGCTTGGATAGAAGATACCAGAAGCGTTGCGCAAACGACAACCGCCGTTAGTGTAGCCATTACAATAGATCGAATCGATATTTTCGTCCTTGAGATAAGTGCCAGGACCATAGTTCATACCGTCACGTTCCATAAAGAGTGGAGCGTAATCAAGCAAAGGCTTAATCGAAGAGCCCGGCTCAAGCAGTGAGGTTGTAGCGTTTAATTCACCATATTCAGCATTATTAAAGTCGATCGAGCCAATCATCACCATGACCTGGCTTGTTTCAACGTCAATCGAAGTCATAGCGAGGTTGTCGCCATCAATCGAATACTTCCATTGCATAGCATGCTCAAGCGATTCCTCAGCAATCATCTGGAGATCGTAGTCGAGAGTGGTGGTAATTGTCCAACCACCGGCACGCATCGTCGAAATACCATATTTTTCTTCAAGCTGATTCTTGACTTCAAGCACAAAGTGCGGAGCAAGCATGTCGGAATATTGGCTAGACTCCGGCTTAATCGTATCGAGAATTGGCACAGCCTTGGCTTCTTCAGCCTCTTCTTTTGTGATGTAGCCCATCTCAGCCATATTATCGAGCGTCTTATGCTGGCGTTCGAGCAAAGCCTCATTGCCGGCCGTATTATATGGGTTATACATACCTGGGTTGTTTGGAATACCAGCCAGAAGCGCGGCCTCGGCCAAAGTCAAATCCTTTGAAGATTTGCCAAAGTAAGTCTGCGCAGCAGATTCCACACCATTGCGACGACCACCATAAGGCGACTGGTTGAGATACATAGTGAGAATTTCTTCTTTTGAATACATACGCTCAAGCTCAATAGCAAGAATCAACTCTTTAATCTTACGGGTCAAACCACCACGATTGGCACTAGATGCCTCATCGGAGAAATAAACCTGCTTGATAAGCTGCTGAGTAAGAGTAGAACCACCCTGGACCTGATGACCAAAGAGGGTAGACCAAGTAGCACGAATAAGAGCTTTAAAATCTACACCGCTGTGGTCATAGAAGCTTTTATCCTCGATTGCCACAGTAGCCTGCTTAACGTAGTCACTCATCTCGCTACTATCAACAACCAAACGATAGTCTTCGTTCCCGGTGTCTTTCCAGAGCACCTTGCCGTTGCGATCGAGATACGTATTGACGGTCTCAGAAATCTGCATCTCATTAAGTTTAATTTCTTGCAAATCCTTCTTGTAATAAAGGAAAAGACCACCAATAAAGATAATGAAGAGAAGAATACAAGCAGCGAAGAATTTCAAAATGGCTTTTTGGCCACGCCAAGAAAACCACCACTTAAAGAAGCGCTTTGGCGAAAGACGGGCAAAAAAGCGTTTCCAAGGCTCTTTTGGTAATTTGGCTAGCTCTTCAGCACGCCTGCGCTGAGCAGCTTCCTTGCGAACCTTCTTTTTGTAACTCAAATTTGAGTATAATTTCATTTTTTTCTTTGGCTTAATTGTCTCTGTTAGAGACTTCTTCGGCTTCTTGGCTTCGGTTTTGGCAGCCTTCTGCTTTTTAGCCGGCAAAATAACTTCACTTTTCTTCTTACTCATGTATATTATTATAGCATTTTAATTTTAAATGAAAGCTCTTGACTTTGAAAAACATTAGCACTATAATTAATTATGTAATAAGGTCATATTAAAATAACAGGGAAAAAATAAAATGAAAACTAGCTCTAAGCTAAAGCTGGGAATTGGTGCGCTTGTTGCAGCGTTTTTTGCAATTATGCCGACCAATGTCTTTGCCGCTCAGGTTAAAGTTGGCAACGAAGATATCACTTCCAAAACCAGCAACACCGACAAGACTGTTGAATACAACAGTGCCAACAAAGTATTAACTCTTAAAGGTTTTGTTGGAGATATCAGCGTTACTGGCCAAAATATCACAATCAAAACCACCAGCGCTCAATCTAGTAAAAAGATCGGTAGAATCAGCGTCTTCGGCGATTCTACTACTCCAAAACCAGTCCTCACTATCGAAGACAGCGCCGTACTTGCCACCACTGGCGACATCGCTGTTTACCATAAATCAACTGGCACCACCGGTATCAAACTCGGTGCTAACCTTTGCGCTAAAAGCGGTTCCGCCGAAATCAAAACCGGCAGCGTCTCTTCCTTTGCCGCAACCTACACCATCAAAGGCCCAGTAAGCTTATCTGCTAGCGGTTGCAAGGATAGTAATCCGGATTCCCCAGAAACTATCGATATTGTCTATGTCTATGCAGCGGTGCTCGTGGCTTCGTCCGCCATCTTCGCTTACAGGCGCCACCTTGCGAAACGTTGAATCGTATAAACCAGACAAAAAAGTCGCGCGAAAATCCTCGCGCGGCTTTCTGGATTTTTTAAAGCCAAAGAAAAAATCCCAAGACTTTAGTATTAAAAACGATCCAAAAGTAGTAATTAGAGGCTTGATTTACGCTGCCACTACAGCGGTATTACTTTTCCTGATTCTATTTAGCGCCTACAAAATTATCCGCTGGCAAGCCGAATCAGATCTCACTAACGAAACCATCGCCAAGTTACAAGACGAGACAAATATCGTGACGATTAATGAAGACGAAAGATCTAATAGTCTAAGTGGCGACATTGAATTATCACAAAGCGACTACCGTTATCTCTCTTACAACCTTATCGATGCCGACTTAAGCAATCTTAAGGCTACCAACGCCAATACTCGCGGTTGGATTTATGTACCTGGTACCAATATCAACTATCCTTTCGTCCAGACTAATAATAACGATTTTTACCTAACTCACACCTTTGATGGGCACTGGTCCGATGCTGGCTGGGTGTTCCTCGATTATCGTAACACCGCCACACTTTCAGATCGCAACCAAATTATCTATGCTCATGGCCGCGTAGACGGTTCAATGTTCGGTTCGCTCCAAAACGTACTTGATGAAGATTGGCAAAACAATCTCGATAATCATGTTGTAAAAATTACAACAGAAAAGAACAGCTCACTCTGGCGTGTTTTTAGCGTTTACCGCATTCCAAAGACCAACGACTATATGACCACTATATTTAATAACGACACCGATTTTTCCGAATTTATTAATATGATCAAATCCCGCAGTGCCTATGATTTTGACACCAGCGTCAGCACAAAAGACCGCATTCTTACTTTGTCTACTTGTATCGGCACCAACGACCGCGTCGTTTTACATGCCAAAATCATCAAGCTAGTTGAAAAATAATTTATAGGTCGCGACGAACTTTTGCGTAGTGAATTTTTTTCGTATAAACCGCACCGAGCGGGGAAAGACCAGTAATAAAAGCATCCACGAATTCACGCATTTCGCCATGAAAACCTTCTTTAAATTGGAATACGCCGTCATTTAAATTTGGTTTCGTGCCCCAGAAATTGTATTGTTTATAACCATTGGCATAAGCGTACTTTATCATAGTCCATTGCACCAAATGCGGCGCACCCATCTTCTTATATTCACGATCAAAGCCGCCAGAAAGATAGATCACTTCGTTGCCAAGCAGAATAAAGAAAGCGGCGGCTACTGGAGTTTTGTCTGGCAGTTCAGCCACAATCGCCACTATATTATCGCCAAAATATTTGGCTAGTTGCTCAAAGAATTTTTGATTGCGCGGAGCAAAACCATGTGCTTTACCAGATTCCTCTAGTAGATCTTGCAAAACTTTGTATTCAGATACTTTTAGCTCGCGTACTTTAATACCGTAACGTTCTTCAGCATAACGAATATAACGTCGATGACTAGTGCGCAAATGCCTAAACAAAATTTGTTCTGCTTCTGGGTCAATTTCAGGCTTAATTAGATCCGTACGCTTAGCCCTAGGCTTCACTACTGGCAAATTTTCAACTTGCGAGAAATCTAGCACATACACCCACTTTACCTGCTCATACTCGCCTAGTCTCTTGTAGCCAAGCTTCTGCATTTCTTTCACAAAATTGTCTGGAACCTCACTTGCCATCAAATTCAAAGTTACTTGTAAAGTCATGCCATGTTTGGTTTTAAAGAATTTTTTGCATTCACTAAGAAACTTTAATAGATCTTTTATATTATCAGTACCAGTGATTGGTCCGCGCGAAAAAGAAAAGACCTTCTTACCAAAACGACTATATATAATATGGGCCAAGCCAGCTACGGTTATCACACCATTATCATCGACTAAACCAAGTAAGTATTGTTCGCGGCCCTCATCTAGATAGCGCTGATACATTTCGATGCTTTGCATATAATTTTTAGATTCTGCAAGGTCACAAAAAGCTTTAAATTCATCCGGTGTTAGTTCTCGAATCTTTTTCATTTCACCATTAATTATAGCATAACGAAAATCCATCTTCGTTTAAAAGCGTGCTATAATTATTTCATGAGAAAACCCCGCTTCCACTCTGTGGTTCAGCTTGCAAACATGAGGCTCTCCGTTAAATCGGCAGCTATCATTTTGGCCAGCTCCACCCTGATTTCGGCCCTACTCGGGATTTTTCGTGACCGCCTTTTGAATACTTACTATCTTGGTACATACCCAACCGGCGTCGACGCCTACACCGCCGCTATTACTATTCCGGATTTCATGTTCTTTATTCTCACATCGGGCGCACTCGCCGTCTCATTTATCCCAGTATTCAACCAGCGCTTGGCATCCGGCAACAAAAAATCTGCTTGGGAACTTTCCTCCAGCATTCTTAATTTAATGGCACTCGTAACGCTTGTTGCTAGCGTTCTTATTATGATTTTTGCCGACCCGCTCATCCGCTATGTCGTTAGCCCAGGCCTCGACGAATCCGGTATGGTGCTCGCCATCAACATGACCCGCGTGATCGCTATTAACCCATTCCTTTTCTCAATCGCTACCGTTATTACGTCGGTACAACAAGCCGTAGGGCGTTTCGTATTTTGTTCGTTTGCACCAGCCATTTATAATATTGGCATCATTATTGGTATCACCGTCTTCACAAACGGCATCAACTTGTTCGGCATACAGCTTTTCGAAGGTGGCATCATGGGCGTCGCCATCGGCGTGATCTTTGGCGCTGTAATGCAACTCATCGTCAGCCTGATTGGTCTATTTGGCCTCGGCATGGATTATCAGCATAAAATTTATTGGAAAAACCAAGGTTTTCGTTCGATCCTAAAACTATTGCCGGCCCGCTCGCTGGACCAGGGAATTGATTACGTCAACTCCATCGTTAGCACCAACCTCGCTTCTCGTATGGGCGCCGGCGCCATCCGTTCGTTCAACCAGGCAACCTCACTTCATCAAATGCCAGTCAATCTTATCGGCGTAGCAATTTCTACCGCTTTCTTCCCAAAGCTCACCGAAGAACTCGGTCAGGGCGATAAACAAAGTTATTATGATACTTTTCGCACCGCGCTGCGCACAATTATTTGGATTTCTTTACCGGTAGCAATTATCGCTTTCTTTGCGCGCGGCTACGTCGTAAGCTTTATTAGTAATATCGGTAGCAATAGCAATAACTCTATCATTGTCTCGATTCTTGCTACTCTCGTTATTGCAATCTTTGCTCGTTCAGTCTTTCATATCGCTTCGCGCGGATTCTATGCTAACCAAGACACTAAAACACCATTCATCGTTAGTATCTTTGCCATTGGTCTCACTATGATTCTCTCCGCCGTATTCTATTTTGCTGGTTTTGGCGTGGAGGGCCTCGGCTACGCACAGTCTATTGGCGCCATCATTGAAATCATCATCTTGCTAACCCTGCTCCATAAACGCTCAGGATACCAATTACTTAATAAGACCTTCTGGAAAGCCTTTTCGCGTATGCTACTAGCCACTTTAATCTGCGGCTGTGTCTCGTATGCCATGGTCAAATTTGTACCGCTAAGAGCATCTGATAACTCCCTTGTCAACACTGCGCCAAAATTCCTATTAATCGTAGCAGTCTCCTCGGTCGCCTACATCATCGCTAGCTATTTTCTCAACATCAAAGAAGTCGCGCCAATCATTGCAAAAATCAAGAAAACTCTCTTTAAAAATCTCAAATAGATGGTATAATTTGTCCATATGGATATTTCTCGTGCAGACTTAAAGCATCTAGCTAACCTGTCTAATTTTTCGATGTCCGATGAAGAACTCGATTCTTTGTCTGGCGATCTTAAAAACATCGTTAGCTACATTTCCGAACTCAACAGCCTTGACACCGAAGGGGTCGAACCAACCTACCAAGTTTTCGAAATGGAAAACGTTTGGCGTGACGACGAAATCAAGCCAATGGACGCCAACCGCGAAGAATTGCTCGACCTCACGACCGAAGAAAAAGATCATCAAATTAAAGTTCCAAAGGTATTGTAAATGAAAATCGCAAACAAAACTGTTACCGCAACCAGACTTGTTCAGGACGCCCTCGCTAAAGCCGACTTCTTCAAGAGTTACAATATTTTTACTTCTATTTACGCCGACGAAGCTTTGGAAAAAGCTGCCAAAATTGATGAGAAAATCAAAAACGGCGAACCAGTTGGCAAGCTTGCCGGCGTTCCGTTCGTGGCTAAAGATAACTACCTGGTAAAGGGAACTAAAACTACTGCTTCATCCCACATTTTGGAACCATTCGTCGCGCCTGTCACTTCTACCGTCGTTAAACAACTTGAAGACGAAGGTGCAATCCTGATTGGCAAAGTCAACCTCGATTCTTTTGCTCATGGCTCATCTACCGAAAACTCATATTTTGGCCCAACCTTAAACGCCTACGACAACACCCGCGTCGCCGGTGGCTCATCTGGTGGTTCAGCCGTTGCCGTCGCCCTCGATATTGTCGAATTCGCAACCGGTTCCGATACTGGTGGCTCTATTCGTCAGCCAGCCTCATTTAACGGCGTTTATGGCTTAAAACCAACCTATGGCGCCACCTCTAGGTACGGCGTGGTTTCGATGGCTAGTTCGCTCGATACGGACGGTTTCTTTACTAAAACTCCAGAAGACATGGATCTTCTTATGTCGATTTGTGCTAAGCGCGACGAAAAAGATCTTACTACTCTACCAGATTTCTACGAAGAAACCCCGACAAAAGAAGTTAAGAAAATTGGTATTATAAAAGATTTTGACAACGAATCCGTTGATTCAGAAATCCGTGCTTGTCTTAAAGAAAAATGCGAAGAACTCAAGAATAAAGGCTACGAAATCGTTGAACTAGACATGCCAACCTTGAAGCATGCTTTGGCTGTTTATTACATTATCTGCCCAGCCGAAATCGCCAGCAACCTTAGCCGCTACGACGGCATCCGCTACGGACTCCGCTCCGACAAAGCCGTCTCGCTCGACGAAATCTATGGCGGCACCAGAAACGAAGGTTTCATGAAAGAAAACAAACGCCGCATTATGATCGGCAACTTCGTCCTAAGCTCTGGCTTTTATGATGCATACTTCTTGAAAGCTGCTAAAGCCCGCACGTTAATCATCAACGAATACGCCAAGGCTTTTGAAAAATGTGATTTTATTCTTACGCCAGTTGCACCAAACCCAGCCTTTAAGCTTGGCGAAAAAGTTAACGACCCAATCGCTATGTATCTCGAAGACGTAATGTCTGTGCCAATCAACCTCGCTGGTATTCCGGGCCTTGCTGTCCCAGCAGGAAAGACTGAGTCCGGCTTGCCAATCGGTTTACAACTACTTGGCCCACGCCGCAGCGACAAACAATTGATTGAATTTTCAAAGGAGCTCGCCTAATGGACTCCGTTATCCCGTTCGTTTCAGCCGTAATCATCATTGGTATTTTAATCTTCTTTGCGATTTTACTCACCGGTAAGCGCAGTCATCATTTCGATCTCGAATACTACCAAACCCGTTTTCTCGCTATCGAGAATAAATTGAGCAAAGATAATCCGGTTAGCTATAGTCTAGTCGTAATCGAAGCCGATAAACTGCTTGACCGCGCCATGAACGAAGCCGGTATCCCAGGCAAAACCATGGGCGACCGCTTGAAGCGTTCTGGCCAAAGATTTTCTAATGTGAACGCTGTTTGGAGTGCGCACAAACTCCGCAACACCATCGCGCACGAAGCCGATTTCGAAATCACCTACGAAAAAGCTAAAAACGCTTTGGAAAATTACAAAAAAGCTTTAAGAGATCTAGGAGCCATCTAATGAAATATATTCCAACTATCGGCATCGAATGCCACGTTCAGCTAGCTACCAAAACTAAGCTTTTTTCCGAAATCGATAATGACGCTCGCGGCAAAGAACCAAATTCCTGCGTCTCACCAGTCGACTACGCACTGCCCGGCATGTTACCAAGATTGAATGGCGAAGCAATCAAATTCGCTATCCGCGCCGGACGCGCCATGAACTGCAAAATCAACAACTACTCACGCTTTGATCGCAAACATTATTTCTACCCAGATTCTCCAAAAGGTTATCAAATTACCCAGTTCTATCACCCAATCATTGGTGAGGGTTACGTAGATTTACCAAGCGGCAACCGCGTCCGCATTGAGCACGCTCATCTCGAGGGTGATGCTGGCAAACTCACCCATTTTGATAGCTACTCGCTTGTTGATTTAAACCGTGTTGATACACCGCTCATTGAAATCGTCTCGATGCCAGATATTCATTCCGCCGCCGATGCGCACGATTATTGTAAAGAACTCTGGCGTCTAATGACTTTTGCTGGTGTTTCTTATGGTGATCTTTATAACGGCAACATGCGCTTTGACGTCAATGTTTCGATTGCGCCAGAAGGCTCTGACCAGCTCGGCACCCGCACCGAAACCAAAAACCTCAACAGTTTCCGTTCGGTCGAACGCGCCGTCGAATACGAAATCAAGCGCCAAACCAAATTGCTCGAAGCCGACGAAAAAGTTATTCAAGAAACCCGTGGCTGGAACGACGCTACCGGCGAAACTACCGGCCAACGCAGCAAGGAAGAAGCTAAAGACTATCGCTATATGCCAGAACCAGATTTGCCACCAATTAATTTAACTGACGATTTTATCGCTGCAGAAATTGCTAAATTGCCTTTGATGCCAGCCGATTATCGCGAAACGTTCAGTGGCCGCTTGCCAAACGACACACTCGAAATCTTACTCGATTATCCAAAACTCATCAGCAAGCTCGCCGAAGTCGACGACTTCGCCACCAAGAAAGTTGCCAACTGGTTTACTTCCGTGCTACTCGCCGAAGAAAACACCAGCCTCTTAAACGACGATTTGCCGTCCAAGAATCAGCTCGAAGAACTCGTCACCATGACCGACAAAAACGAGCTCAGCTCCACCGGTGCTAAAGAAGTCTTTATTAAATTCTTCGACCCAGAAATGCATTTTAAAGCCACCCGCGAAATCGCCAAAGAACTTGGCGTGATTCAGGAAAACGACCTCGGTGCTCTTGAAGCCATCGTCGATGCCGTGCTAGCAAAACCAGAAACCAAGAAAGCTCAAGAAGACTACAAAAACGGGGAGCAAAAAGTGATCGGCTTCCTCGTTGGCCAAGTCATGAAAGAATCCCACGGCAAAGCCAACCCATCCGCAGTGCAAGAAATTCTTAAAAAGAAGCTGGCCTAACTTATGGTAACCTCGATTATCCTCACACTCTTAATTGCTATGGTGCCAGTGATCGAACTTCGTGGCGCTATTCCTTTTGGTGTCGCTCGCGGCCTCGCACCGCTTCTATCTGCTGGACTCGCTGTCATCGGTAACCTCTTACCAATCCCATTCTTGCTACTTTTAGTGCCAAAAGTCTTTGATTTCTTGCGCGACAAAAAGCACACCAAAAAAATAATTGCTTGGCTCGAAGATAAAGCCAACAAAAACCACACCAAAGTTGATAAATATGGTTGGCTCGGTTTGATTATTTTGGTCGCTATTCCGCTTCCTGGCACCGGTGCCTGGACCGGCGCACTCGTCGCCAGCTGCTTCAAGATGAAATTTAAACCATCCATGCTTGCCATTATTGCCGGCGTGCTTATCGCTGGCGCCGTCGTTCTTGCCATCACTTACGGCGTTACGGCCTTAATTTAATGTGCTAAAATATACTTATGGATTTAAAAGCTAATTTTGCTGCCTTTTCTAGCCGCTCGATCAGTTCCGCCCTCCGCAAAATGGGACGCGGTGGCACGAATTTGCCAGGCCGCATCGCCAAAAAAATCGATCCAAAAATTCTTACTAAATTGTCTAAAGATTTGACAATTATTATTGTTACCGGCACCAACGGCAAAACCACCACGACCAAAATGATTGGCCAAATCTTAGAAGACGCCGGCATTAAATTTTTCACGAATAAATCTGGTGCCAACATTCAATCTGGTATTATTGCGACTTTTGCCGAGTATGTCGGTATCAAAAACAAGCATGGTTACACCCATGCCTTGATTGAGTGTGACGAAGCCGCTTTTCGCCAAATCAGCACTTTGATCAAGGCCGATTATGCAGTCGTTACTAATATTTTCCGCGATCAGCTCGACCGTTTTGGTGAAGTTTCAAATACTTTAAACGCCATCAAGACCGCTGTTAAAAACCAGCCAAAAGCTAAGCTTTGTCTTAATGCTGACTGCTCGCTCACTTCGTCCATCGTCACCGCAAAAACCAAAAACGAAGTTTTGTGGTTTGGTACAACTGGCCCGCTTTATAAGAAAACTGCAAACGAACTTTCTGATGCGACTTACTGCATTAATTGTCAACACCCATATCAGTATCATTACAAAACTTTTGCCCATCTTGGCGATTTCTACTGCAAAGAATGCGGTTATAAACGCCAAGAACCAGATATTAAATTAAGTAAAATCATCAAAGCCGATCTCGAAAGTTCAACTTTTACCGTTGATTCTACGACTAAATTCGATCTTAAAATCAATCTTCCAGGCGCCTACAATATTTATAACGCCCTGGCCGCCCTCGCTTTCGCTCGCGCTGCCGGCATCGATGATGAAATTGCTAAAAAATCCCTTGAGCAAACTTCCGCCAGCTTTGGCCGCACCGAGAACATCATGATGAAAAATACCCCCCTCAAGATGCTCCTTGTCAAAAACCCAGCCGGTTTCAACCAAGTAATTAATCTCGTCATCAATAATCCAAAAAAATCTCAGGCCATCTTTGCTTTAAACGATCGCATCGCCGACGGCACCGATATCTCTTGGATTTGGGATGTCGATTTTGAAACTTTAGCCAAAGAATCCGGCAAACAATTTGAAAATATTTACCTTACTGGCATCCGCGCCGATGAACTCGCCATGCGTTTCGAATACGCCGGTTTCGACATGAAAAAAGTTACCGTCGTTAAAGACTACGATGAGCTACTCGACTCGGTGGCTAAGTCCGATCTTGAGACTTTCGTCTTCCAAACCTACACTGCCATGTTCGAAATTCGCCGTAAAATCGCCGAGCGCGTAGAAATTAAGGAGTTTTATGACTAAATCAATCAAAATCTGCCACCTTTATCCAGACCTACTCAATCTCTACGGCGATCTTGGCAATATTAAGGCTATGGTCAAGCACCTCGAAGCTAGTGGCATCAAATGCAGCGTCGACAATATCGTGCTGGGCGACCGCCTAGATTGGCAAAAATACGACATCTTCTTTGTCGGCGGCGGACAAGATTTTGAACAAGAAATTTTAAGCCGAGAT
>JAUMXN010000001.1 GCA_030529095.1 Candidatus Saccharimonadota bacterium | reverse complement strand
TCTTCAGCCTCTTCTTCGCCTTCGGCTTGAGTGCCGTCGTTGACTTCGACCGGCTCTTCTTCTAGGACTTCTTCGTTGGCAGTATCGTTTTCGGTATCATCGAGGGATGGGATGGTCGGAGGGGTTTGAAGATTTTTGGTGACAGGAATTTTGGCGGTTGCAGCCAGCTTGATGATAGAAGGATCAGTTGTCACAAAAACAACCTTTTTGTTTTTGGCCGAACTAGCTTTGGTGATTAATTTGATATTTACCACACTTCTTAAAACACCACTCTTTTTTGGTGGCACTAGAGCGACGATTTTTTCTTTCGCGGATTCGAGTTTTGAGATGATATTAGTAATATCATCCTCCGGTTCAATATAAATAACGTCTTTATTCATAATTAAAATATAACATATTTTATGGCGCTTGTGTTAAAATAAAGAAAATGAATATATTCAAGCGCGCGCAGGCGCCTACCCCTAGTAATGGAGGCTCGGCTTTGGCTGAGTTGGCTTTGAATACGATCAATGACGGTGTGGTAATTGCCGATGCTAATGGTATCGTGCGCTTTATAAATCCAGCCGCCGGTCGCATGGTCGAGGCTAACGCTTTGACTAATCCAGTCGGGGTAAGCTATAAGGACGTTTTGCGGCTCGAATCAAAAGAGAGTCGGGCGCTTTCTGAGCAAGAAAATCCGTTAGTCATGGCGATGAATTCTGGCCAGCCACTCGATAATTTCCGCGCCAGTTTGATCGTGGGAAATCTCGGCAAACGAGTTCCGATTTCGATTTCAGTAATCAACGCTAACGATGCTTCGCGTAGTCGCATTATTACGTTTAGAAATATTGCTAAAGAGCTCGAGGAAGAAGGTGCGCAAACGGAGTTCATCTCGACCGCTTCACACGAGATGCGTACGCCGGTGGCTTCTATTGAGGGCTATTTGTCTTTGGCTCTTAACCCGCAAACCGCGACGATTGATTCGCGTGCGCAAACTTATCTTACTGCGGCACACAATGCGTCTAAGCACCTTGGTAAATTGTTCCAGGATTTGCTTGATGTGACTAAAGCTGATGACGGCCGAGTTCTGCCTAAGTTTGTGCCAGTAGAGATGGTGACGACGGTGCGCAAAATGGCCGATGAATATAACGCGCAATTTAATAAGGACAAAAAGGTCAATTATACTTTTGGTTCATCCGATGGACGCTTGATGCTAACGGATCTTAAAGTTGCACAAGTAGTTTACGCTTCGGTGGATTTGAATTTCTTGCAAGAAATTATGGACAATTTGATGGAGAACGCGATCAAATACACGCCGGAGGGTGGCTCGATTTGGGTGAGCGTGCGCGGTGATGGTGATCGTGTTTTGATTAATGTAACGGATACTGGCATTGGTATTTCGGCCGACGATATTCAGCATATTTTCCAAAAATTCTATCGCGCCGACAACTCTGACACTCGCGAGATTGGCGGTACTGGCCTCGGTCTTTATCTTACTAAGAAACGCGTTGAGGCAATGGGTGGTAGAATTTGGGTAGAGTCTGGTTTTGGCGAAGGCTCGACCTTCTACGTGTCCTTGCCAAGGCTAACTCAAGAAGAATACGATAAGAGAATATTTGTTTTAAAAAATCAGCAACAATTCGAGGCAGCACAAGCAGCTAGGCGCGCGGGAATGCCGCAGCCAGTAGCACAGCCGCAACCGATACCTAACCAACAAGTAAATAACGGAGGAACCATATGACAAAAATAATGATAGTAGAAGACGATCTCGCTTTGCGTGAGATTTATAGCATCCGTTTGACTGCTGAAGGCTACACGATTGTGGTGGCTGGCGATGGCGAAGAGGCTTTGTCGGTGGCCGCACAAGAAAAACCTGATTTAATTTTGTCTGATGTAATGATGCCGAAAATTTCTGGGTTTGATATGCTCGATATTTTGCGCTCGACCCCGGAGCTTAAAGACACGAAGGTTGTAATGATGACGGCGCTTTCCTCGCCAGAGCAGCGTGCACGCGGTGAAGCGTTGGGCGCGGATCGCTATTTGGTAAAATCTCAAGTTGGTATTGAAGACGTGGTTAATGTGATCCACGAAGTGCTCGGTGATGTGGTAGCGGCGCCAGCTGCGGCGGAGGCTCCGGCAGCACCGGCGGTGCCAGCTGCACCAGCCGCACCGGCTCAGGGAGACGTAAATGCAACCCCAGCAAATCCGGCTCAATAAATTCTTGGCCGAAAGACTCGGGCTTTCTAGGCGTGAAGCGGATGCCGCTATTGCTAGTGGCAAAGTTTTGGTCGACGATAAGCAGGCTGCTCTAGGGGCCAGAGTTGACAAAAACAGTAAAGTGTGCTATAATAAAAAGGTAGTCCCATTTGAAGTGGGCTTTTCTTATATCGCATTCAATAAGCCGGTTGGGTATGTTTGTTCGCGCCGCGCTCAGGGCGAGACGCCGACGCTTTATTCCCTTTTGCCGGCTGATTTCCAAAAATTTAAGACGGTTGGGCGTCTCGATAAGGATTCATCCGGTTTGATTTTATTAACTAACGATGGCGATTTTGCTTTCGAGATGACGCATCCGAAGTTTTACAAAGAAAAAGTTTACGAAGTGGAGCTGGACCGCGATTTGGAGCCTTTGCACCAGCAAATGATCTCCGATTTTGGCGTGGATCTTGAGGATGGTAAGTCTAAATTTACTGTAGCGAGAAACGGTGATGATCGTAAACATTTCCAAGTGGTCTTGAGTGAAGGGCGCAATCGCCAGATTCGCCGTACTTTTGCGGCGTTGGGTTATAGGGTCGTAAAATTACACCGTATACAATTTGGGCGCTATCAATTAGCCGGCCTTAAGCCGGGCTCCTACGAAGAAGTCAAAAAGTATTAATTTTGTAATAGTTTAGCGAGTTTAGTGCGCAGATTATTTTCGTCTGGTGCGCTAGCCAATGTGTCAACGCCAACGCGAAGTAAACCGAGTGCAGTAGCGTAGGAATGATCAAGTGGGGTTTTGCTGCCAAAAGTGATGCCTGGCAAAGTATTGACGTCGATAATATTGATGGTTGGGCGGCGCGAGAACGGTAAGTTTTTATACCATTCGGACAGGGCGAGGGTTTCTTGGAGCGGCATGAGGCCGGCACCACCACCACAAAGGAAGATGTTGCGCGGCAACACTTCGATAATATTGAAATCTTCGAGAGCGACTTCTACACCAGAAAGCCAGACATCTAGATTGCGCTTGACGGTAGCTTCGACCTTATCTTTGATTTTGCCATCGAGATTATCAAGATCAAGTTTGTAGCCTTCGGCAGTATCAAAATCAACGCCTAGGCCGTCGGCAATTTGCTTAGTAAAGCTGCGACCGCCGATTGAGAACATTCTGGTGCCGTCAACACCGCCATCATCAACGACAGCGATATCGGTAGTGCCACCACCAATATCGATCACGATGCCGGAGAAAGTAGATTCTAGGTCGTCGCCAAGGCAGGCGCGGCAAACAGCGAATGGCTCAACCGCCACGGTAAGTAGCTCGAGATCGAGTTCAGCGCAGACTTTTTCGATGGCTGCGACGTGTACGAGCGGTGCGAAGGCGGTATAAAATTGGATTACGATATCAGAACCCTTGAAGCCGATTGGGTTGGAAATTTTATAACCATCAATCGTAAGTGAAACAATGGCGGAATTAATCAAACGAACCTCGACATTTTTATTGCCAGTTTCAAGCGCAACTGTTTTTCTGGCGGCTTCGCCGGCACGCTCCTGAACCTTATTGATGATGATCGACATTTCATTTTCGGTAATTGGCTTATTCGGATTTTCGCGGTGATAACGGACAGTGGTGGTGGAGCCTTTGATTAGCTCGCCAGCAATGCCAACTACGGTGAGTTTGGCGGTTTCCTTAGCTTCTTCTTCGGCATCGAGCAGAGCCTTTTCACAGACCGAAACAACGGCCGGAATGTCGGCGATGGCGCCAGCAAAAATATTGGTTGGAGCCTGTTTGGCTCGGCCTACGCCAATTACATCGAGCTCGCCTTTGCGATTCGATTTGGCGATCACCGCTTTAACAAATTCGGTACCAATATCTAAAGCTAGGATAACGCTCATACTTAAAGTATAGCACAAAAGTTATTTGAGAACAGCTTTGATGCGGCGGATGCCAGCGGCAGAAGATTCTTCTTTGACAATTTTGAATGAATTAAGGACGCCGGTATGTTCGACGTGTGGACCACCACAGACCTCGCGGGAGACCGGATTCTCTGGATCGCCAATCGTGTAAACGGTGAGCATGTCCGGATATTTGTCCCAGAACTGTCCGTGAGCTTTGAGCTCATTTTTGGCGTAGTCTTTTTCGTATTCGGCGTGGACAACTGGAAGGTCGGCTTTGATCCATTCGTTGACTTGAGTCTCGACTTTGGCGAGCTCTTCGTCGGTCATTTTATGATCAAGATTGAAGTCAAAACGTACGCGTTCGGAAGTAATATTGGAACCTTTCTGACAAATAGATGGATTGACTATTTTTTGCAAAGCAGCGAGCAAAAGATGGCAAGCAGTGTGGTATTTAACAGTTTGTTCGCCGTGGTCTTCGAGGCCGCCTTTGAACATGCCTTTGGAGGCGGTTTTACTGCGCTCGCGTTGCTCGGCCAGGGCTGTGTCAAATTCTTCGCGATATTTTGCAGAAAGTTTGATGCCGCGGCGGTAGCATTCTTCGACTGAAAGTTCGAGTGGGAAGCCGTAGGTATCTTGGAGCTTGAATAGTTCGTTTTTGGTAAGTTTAACTAGCTCGCGAATACCTTTGTTGATAGTTTGGCGGAAAGCGTATTCTTCTTTTTCGAGCACAGCAAGCGCATCGGCGCGGTGGCTCAAAATATCATCGCTAAGTTCGGTGTAGTTTTCGGAAATTACTGGTACGATTTCTGACAAGAAATTATCGGCAATGCCAAGATCGAGTGCGCGCAAAATCGCGCGGCGGATTAAACGGCGAAGTGCGTAGCCATGGGCCTTGTTAGAAGGCGTAAGACCTTGAGCGGCGAGCAAATAGGCTCCGCGCAAGTGATCGGCAATAATGCGCATTTCGTCGGTGTTGTTTTCGTATGACTTACCAGACAAAGTTTCGAGCTTTTCGACGATTGGGCGCATCAAAGAAATCTTAAAAACGTCAAAACTATTGATGGATGCAGCGGTGATGCGCTCGAGGCCGCCGCCAAAGTCGACGTTCTTTTTCTCGAGTTCTTCGAACGTGCCGTCGTCTTTTCTGCGATATTGCATAAAGACTTGGTTACCGATTTCCATGAAACGAGCGCCATCTGAAGCTGGGTGAGCGAGGCCGTATTTTTCGACATCCTGTTTGTCTTCACCAAAGTCGTAGAAAACTTCAGAATCTGGACCACATGGATCGCCGAGCGGAGTGGTTTCGATGCCGCCGCCACGGCTCCACCAGTTTTCGTGGTCATCGTAGAAGAAAATATGTTCGCCTGGTTTGATGCCGCGTTTGTCGCCATTTTCGGCGGAGCCAATTTCAGCAATCTTAGCGTCGATGCCGGCTTCTTTGAAGACTTCCTGCCAGATATGAGCGGCTTCTTCGTCTTTCGGGATGCCATATTTTTCGTTGCCAATAAAACAGGTAACGTAGATTTTGGCTGGGTCAAGACTGATTTCTTTAGTTAAAAATTCGAAGAAATTGCGGATTTGCTCCTCTTTGAAATAATCGCCAAGTGACCAGTTGCCGAGCATTTCAAAAACGGTGGTGTGGCGCGGGTCGCCGACGTCTTCAATATCTTGCAAACGAAGGGATGGTTGGGAGTCGGTAAGTCTGGTGCCGTCTTTGTGCGGTTTACCAAGAAGGTATGGCAAAAGTGGCTGCATGCCAGAGCCGGTAAAAAGCGTGGTCGGGTCATTTTCGAGTACGAGTGGTGCTGGCGCGATCACTTTGTGACCTTTTTTAACTTGAAAATCTAAAAATTTTTGACGAACTTCATTTGCATTCATAGAGATAATTATACCATATTTCTAGGCAATAATGCCACCGCCAAGACAAATTTCCTCGTCATACAAAACAACGGATTGGCCGGAGGCTGGGCGTTTGATGGCGTTTTTGAAAATGACTTTTTTGCCGTCGAACTTTGCTGGGATGAGTGGCGCGCGATGACGGAGTCTAGCCAAAACTTGGTGTGGAGTTTTGTCGGAACGTAAGAAAACGTCTTTTAATTCTAGTTCTGTGGTCCACAAATTGTCGTCATTAAGATTTTTCGAAACATAGACGATGTTTTTCTCAAGATCCTTTTTTACGACATAATATGGCAGGCCACCACTAATGTAGAGGCCGTGGCGCTGGCCAATGGTGTAGAAGACGGCGCCTTCGTGGTAGCCGAGTACGGTGTCGCTTTCGACTTCACGGATTTCACCCGGTTTGATGTCGATGTATTCTTTAAGGAAATCTTTCATGCCGACTTCGCCGACAAAGCAAACACCCATCGATTCTTTTTTGTAGGCATTGTGCAAATTGTTTTTCTCGGCGAGTTTTTTGACGTCTGGTTTTTTCATGTCGCCAATTGGAAAAAGTGTGTGCTCTAGGGATTCGTTTGAAATGCGATAAAGGAAGTAAGTTTGATCTTTGTTTTCGTCGGTGGCGCGCAGGAGATTTTTACCATCGGTTTTAGCATAGTGACCAGTGGCAATATAGTCGCCGCCGCGGCGCATGGCTTCTTCATAAAACAATTTGAATTTAATTTCCTGGTTGCACATGATGTCTGGATTCGGTGTGTTGCCTTTTTTGAATTCTTCGAGCATATAGTCGACCACGCGCTTTTTGTAAGCTTCTTCAAAATCCCAAACTTCAAAATCAAGGTCGAGCTTGACTGCAACGCGTTTGGCGTCAGCCAAATCTTCGGCCCACGGACATTTCATGCCTGGCAAATCTTTGGACCAGTTTTTCATGTAAACACCAATCACGTTGTAGCCCTGCTCCTTCAAAAGCAAAGCCGAAACGCTGGAATCGACGCCACCACTCATGCCGAGATAAACGGTCTTATTTTTGGTTGCGCCCATATTCTTCCTTAACTGTGCGATTAATAATTTCGACGGCCTGCTTGATGTTTTCTTCGTTGTTTAATTCGCCAAGAGACAAACGGAGCGAGCCGGCGATTTCGGTGTCGGTTAGGCCAATTGCGGCAAGCGTGTGGGATTTTTGACCTTTGGATGCGGCGCAGGCAGCGCCAGTTGAAACGTAGACTTCGTTTTCTTCGAGCTTAAAAATTACACGTTCAGCGTCGATGCCCGGGTAAGAAATTGGGCAGAAATTAGCGAGCTGATGTTTACTGGCGCCGAGAAAAATTGGCTCAACGGGGCCTTCTTTTAAACCATCACGCAAAATTTTAACGAGTTTTTCATATTTTTTGCGATTGCCATTTAGATGCTCCTTAGCCTCTTTAAAAGCGGTAGCAAAGCCAATCACGCCGGCGACATTTTCGGTGCCGGAACGCAGACCGTTTTCTTGGCCGCCGCCAAACAGCATTGGCGTGAGACGGACGTCGTGCGAGAGATAAAGCGCACCAACGCCTTTTGGCCCGTAGACTTTGGCGGAGTTAACAGTGAGCAAATCTACACCGAGACGCGCAACGTTGATATCGAGTAAATTCATTGCCTGCGAAGCGTCTGAGTGTAGAAAAAGCGGAGTCTTGTTGCCGTTTTTAAGGCGGCGAAGGCGCTCGGCGCGAATGATTTCGGCGATTTCAGCGAGTGGCTGAATGGTGCCAAGTTCGTTGCCAGCCAGAGCAATCGAAACGAAGTCGACTTTGTTGTCGAGTTTCTTTTTAAAATCAGCGAGGTCGATGAGACCGCTTTTTAAGACGGCGATTTCGGCGTGGTCGTAGTTTTCGGCGACCTTAAGAACGGAATCATGCTCAGTGGTAAGCACTAAGCATTTTGATTTAATGATCGAAAAAGCGAGGTTATTGGCTTCGGTAGCACCGGAAGTCATGATAATGTCGCTGCCTTTGGCGCCAATGCAATGGGCGATGGTGGATTTGGCCTCTTCGTAAGCGGCGCGCACTTTTTTGGCCGGAAGATAAGCTGCGGAAGGATTAAAAAAGTTGTCCATAAAGTATGGCTTCATGGCCTCAGCGGCTTTTTTCGAAACTGGCGTAGCAGCGGCATGATCAAGGTAAATCATGTCGTATATTATAACATATTTTCTCTGTAAAATAAACCATAGCGGGAAAAAGCGGTATGCTATAATGAAAAAAGTTAGAAGGAGGTCTATATGAAAAAATGTTTTGATGCTAATAAGTATCTGAAAATCCAGAAATCTCGCATCAAAGAACGCATCAAAATGTTCGACAAGCTCTATATTGAGTTCGGCGGTAAGCTGATTGATGACCAACATGCAGCGCGTACTTTGCCGGGTTTTCCGCCAGATTTAAAGATTCGCCTCCTCCAGGAATTCAAAAAAGAAGCCGAAATTATTCTTTGTATTAATGCGAGTGCTATCGAGAATAGTAAGATTCGTGCGGACCACATGATTTCTTATGAAACTGAAGTTTTGCGCCTGATTGAATTTTTACGCAGCCGTGGGCTAACTGTTTCGAGCGTAGTAATTACGCTATTCAATGGTCAAAAGAAGGCTAAAGATTTTGCGAAAAAACTCGAAGATTACAATGTGCGCACCTACTTCCACACCTTTACTAAGGGCTATCCAACTGATGTGAATACAATTGTGTCGGACGAGGGTTATGGCGCGAATCCGTATATCGAGACGACCAAGAAGCTTATAATCGTGTCGGCGCCGGGGCCAAATTCTGGCAAGCTTGCTACTTCCCTTTCCCAGCTTTATCACGAAAATAAGCGCGGCGTCAAAGTTGGCTATGCTAAGCTTGAGACTTTCCCGGTCTGGAATATGCCTTTGAAACATCCAGTGAATATTGCTTACGAAGCGGCGACTGCCGACCTTAACGACAAAAACATGATCGATTATTTTCACCTAGAAAAATATGGCAAAACCGCGGTGAATTACAACCGTGACCTCGAGACTTTCCCGGTTCTTAAAGAGATTTTGACCCGCATTATGGGCAAAAGTATTTACTACTCTCCGACTGATATGGGTGTGAATGCCGTGGGCGACTGCATCGTGGATGATGCGGTGGCCTGCCAGGCAGCCAAGGACGAAATTATTCGCCGTTATTATCGCGCGCTGATTGATGTGAAGCGCGGTTTGGCTGAGCCGGTGGTGCCGGATCGCATCAAGCTTTTAATGAACGAGCTAGGAATTTCTGAAAAAGATCGCGGCGTAGTGCAGAAAGCCGAAGAAAAGCGTATCGCCTCGGGTAATTTGCTGGCTGCGGCGATTACGATTGGTCGCAAGACTGTTGTGGGTCGCAAAACCGGCTATCTTTCACCGATTTCTAGCACAATGATTAATGCGATTAAGACTTTGACTAAGATTCCGGATGAGGTTGATTTAATCTCGCCAGCAGTGCTTGAACCGATTCTTGAGATTAAAAATAAAACTTCAAACTTCCGCGAAAGCTATCTAAGGCTTGGCGAAGTTTTGATTGCTTTGTCGATTTGCTCTACGACTAATCCGATTGTTAAAAAAGCGCTTTCCAATCTCGACAAAATGGCTGGCGCGCAACTTCATGCTACGCACATGATTCCGGATGACGAGATGGTGGTGTTGTCGAATCTCGGTATTAATGCTACTTCGGGTACAGAAATTGATATGAATTAAAAAAAAAGACCCCTCTAGGGGGTCTTTTTTATTCGGTTTTTTCAGCTGGTTCTTCGGCTTTCTCGACAGCTTTAAATGTAATGGTTTTTTCGCCAGACGTAAGTGTTAAAGTTTTGGCACCACGGTTGATAGAGTAAGTGTATTCGTCTTCCAAATCATAGAGCCATTTGGTCTCGATTTTGAGCGTGCTGCCGTCCATAGACCAGAGAAAATCGTAGTCATTGACATGATTATTGGTCGTAAGCGTGCCTTTGCCAACTTCGGTAAAATCCCAAATCACACCCTCGGCGTCTTCTTTGACCCAATCGCCGGCGTTGACGAGATATTCTGCGTCGCGCAGATCTGGTTGTTTTACGATTTTAAAAATAAGATATCCGGCACCGCCAAGAAGAGCGACGAGCCCGACAATAAAGATAATAATTGGAAGACGTTTCTTTTTCATATTTTCATTTTAGCATAAGATTTATATGCCAAACAAATTCTGCACGTTTTCCGACGTGATTTTGGCTACTTCGTCTAGAGTGGTAGCGGTTTTTTCGGCTAGCCATCCGGCGATTTCTTTAATATAAGCTGGCTCGTTTTTGGTGCCGCGATATGGGGTTGGGGCCAAAAACGGTGCATCGGTCTCGAGCAAAATTTTTTCAAGCGGCGGAGTTGGTAAAGTGGAATAGGTAGCAAGACCGTTCAGGCCAACGTAGAAGTCGGTTTCATTTAAGATGCGTTTCAAAGTTTTTTTACTATCCGAAAATGAATGCACGACGCCTCTAATTTTAGGAAAATTTTGGATTATGCCAAAGAAATCGTCAAAAGCTTCACGGATATGGAAGCTAACAGGGAGATTTTTGTCTGTGGCGAGTTGCAAGAGCTCTTCAAAAAGTTTGATTTGGTCTTCCCTGGTTTCTGGGGCGTAGTGATAATCGAGACCGATTTCGCCGATGGCAACTAACTTATTGCTGCTAATTGGCTTCTTGACGGCGAATTTTTGACATTCGCTTGGGTGGATGCCGTAGGTATAAAAGACATTATCGTGCTTTTCGGCAAAAATTCGAGCCGCTTCGGAATCGTCTGGATCTGTACCAATGCAAATAATCTTGGTGACGTCGGCTGCGGCGGCTTTTTTGATGGCCTGCTCGGCTTCTTCCTTGGTAAAGAATTCGCGGTCGTGCAAGTGGCAATGAGAATCGATTAACATATTTTTATTATAACAGAAAAGCCCTGCATAAGCGCAGGGCTAAACTGTTAGTATTCTAAGGCTTTCTCGATTTTCTTTTTTAACACCCCTTTAGGGAGGTGTTTTCTGCCGACGTAGATGATGACGCCATCATCGTAGCCGTACCTCAATTTTTTCTCGGCTAATACAAACTCCGTACCAATAATTGGCGTTACGCAATACCGATCCATCGGCGTGCTACTACGAATTGTCGCAGTGCGGAGGGCACAGTCAAAGAACGCTGGGTTGCCGACATGTATGGCTAAGCTATTTTTTCCGGTGAGCGCATAAGTAACTTCTTTCCTTCTCCCATAAGGAAAAGCTCTACATGCTTTTACTTCACCTGCGTCTTCGGTTTCGATTTTATCAAGGACAAGAACTCCCCAACGCGATCCGTCTAGCCGTTCAGCAGTGACTCGCTCGGAGGTGTCCGGATAAAAAACCTCATAATAACGATCGCTAACGCCGAAACCGATGGTCCCGGCAAGTAGCTCTACTACGTTGTGAGTTTCGAACTCATAGCGTTTATTTAAGCTTCTTGAACCTTTACCACCACGTTTTGCATAGGCAAGACCTCCACGGTGTGTCTTTTCATCATAGAAAAGATAATGGCTACCACCAATCGCCTGCTGTATTAGACCATTAAAAATTTTCGGGTCTTTATAATGTACGACAAGTACGTGATTTCCGTAGGTTCGCAGAAGGGCTTTGTCGGCTCGACTGATTGCTCTTTTTAAGCCGATTATGGTGTTGAATGTGTATTCAAACACTTCCCAACCGAGCTCTCTTTTGATGGTTGAAGCAACATGGGAGTCGGACGTAGAAAACGCCTGACACGTGTCGCTGTACCTTCTGCTAAACAAAAGCCTTGTAATCAATTAAAATCACCTTCTTTCAAAATTTCCCTTAGAATATTATTAAAGAACTTTTTATATTATATCATATTTTCTTTCTTTTGTCCACGTAGGAGGGTAGTTTCAAAATGGTTAAGATTAGGTATTGATTTTTTTAGCAAAATGGTGTATAATATATACACGGTGCATGAGTATGCCCTGGTTCTTTGTCATCCAATTCCGAAAACCTAGCGTGGTAGTAAGGTTTTTCTGATTTAGCTTTACTGCTGCGCCCCCTTCTAGTACTATGATACAAATAGCAAATAACAAGCAGCTATCAGCCCCTTTTCTCTCCTGGCATTCTGATATAATTCCGAGCATCAGTACCATCGCCGTTGTGCGTTTGCCTTTGCCATTTAGGGAGCCTCCTTTCAGGGCTGATTTCAATACCTCGCTAACATTGACAAGAACCTAATAATACTCAACACCCATATCAAAGCTCGTAGCTTAGCTACGGGCTTTTCCCATGTCTTAAAAAGCCCCTTGACGGGGCTATTTTTTAAGCGCGGTTTTCGCGTTTCCTTTTGATTGGATCAAGCTGGCGCTTCCTGAGGCGGAGTGATTTAGGGGTGACTTCGAGAAGCTCATCATCAAGCAAAAAGTCTAGACATTGCTCCAAAGAGAGCTGCGTATAAGGGGTGAGCTGGATAGCGCCATCAGAAGCGTGGGTACGCATATTGGTGAGCTGCTTCTCTTTGCAGACATTGATGTCGAGATCATCTTTTTTGTTGGAGAGACCAACAATCATACCCTGATAAACTGGGACCTGTGGTGGGATATAGAGAATACCACGAGCCTGAGCAGCATCGAGTGCATAAGAGGTAGAAACGCCAGATTCGAAGGCAATAAGGGCGCCGTTTCGTTCTGGTTTATATTTGGTATCGACTGGGCGGTAGCCGTTGGCGACACTGGACATCAAAACCGTACCCTTGGTAGCGGTCATCAGCATATTACGAAGACCAATCAAGGCAGAGGTGGAAATTTCGTAAGTAAAACGGGTGGCGCCGGTAGAAGTGAGTTCCTGGGATTTGAGATCGGCTTTTCTAATACCGAGTTCCTGGGAGACGGCACCAACAAATTCTGGCTCAACCTCAACGGTGAGTTCTTCGACCGGCTCGCATTTAACTCCGTCGATTTCTTTGTAAACGACTTCTGGACGGCCAGCTTCAAGCTCGTAGCCTTCGCGGCGCATAGTTTCAATCAAAACAGAGAGGTGTAATTCCCCGCGACCAGAAACCTTGTAACCAAGGCCATCTGGGACAATTTTAAGGGCAATATTGGTTTCGAGCTCTTTTTCGAGGCGTTCGGCAATCTGGCGGGAGGTGGTAAACTCGCCTTCTTTACCTTTAAGGGGTGAAGTATTTGGGCCAATATAGATAGAAAGGGTTGGTGGCTCGAGTTCGATAGTTGGTAAAGCTTCTGGGTTGTCGCCAGTAGCGATGGTGTCGCCGATGTTGGCTTCGCTAACACCGGTAAGAGCGACGATGTCGCCAGCGATGGCGAGCTCGGTTTCCTCTTTGCCGAGGCCTTTATAGGTGAAAAGGCGGTCGATTTTGGCATTCTTGCTGGTGCCATTTTGCAAAATTTTGACGGTTTGACCTTTTTTCAAAGAGCCGCGAAAAATCTTACCAATACAATATTTGCCAAGATAATTATCGGCGGCGAGTGCAGCCACGAGAAGCTGGGCACCCTTAGATTCGTCTTCGTCGACGTGCGGAGCTGGAATATCGTTGATGATAGATTCAAAAATTACGTGTAGATCGTTATCGAGTTCTGGGGTTTTGCCAGCTTTGCCGTCGCGAGCGATAGCATAATATATTGGGTAATTAAGCTGAGATTCATCGGTAGCAAGTTCGAGGAAGAGATCAGAAATTTCGTCTTTAACCTCTTCGATACGGGCGGCTGGTTTATCGATTTTGTTGATAATAACAACCGGTTTTAGCTTTAAGTCCAAAGCTTTTTTAAGCACAAATTTGGTTTGTGGCATTGGGCCTTCTTGGGCATCGACAATCAGCATGACGCCATCCGCCATATTGAGTGTGCGCTCGACTTCGCCAGAGAAATCGGCGTGGCCTGGAGTATCAATAATGTTGATTTTGTAACCATTATAAAAGATTGCAGTCTGCTTTGCGGTGATTGTGATGCCACGCTCGTGTTCCTGGTCCATGGAGTCCATGATAAGAGTCTGAGACATTTCGGCTTGGTTGTCGCGGAAGGTATGAGACTGTTTCAAAAGTCCATCAACAAGAGTCGTCTTGCCGTGGTCGACATGGGCGATGATTGCAACATTTCTGATGAACTCTTTTTCTAACATGACGACAATTATAACACGAAATGCGCCAAAAAGCTAGAGATTTAGTGGCGCCATTTGCCACCGGTGTCTGGGGCAAGCGGAATGATAAAGACTGCTGGTTCGTTTGCGGTTGGCTCTAGGGGTATACTTGCTTCGCCGCGACCGCTAGTGAGTAGAGTGACTTCTGTTGCATCGCCGCGTATGCCGTCTTTGATTGGCACGAGCCTAAGTAGATTTTCCAAGGAAGGATCGATGTCTCTAAAAACGAGTTCCTTTTTGCCGGTTGTACCAAGGATGGCGTCGTTTAAAATAACTACGATCTCTGTGGCGTTAGTATCAATGGCTGCATGAAAATTATGTTCTTCATCTCCCCAAAGATTAGTGATTTTGATAGTTGGTTGATTAATTTCGGTATTGCTTAGCTCAACTTGTGGCAGGCTGTCGTAGCGTGAATTAATTTCGTTTGCGGTGAGTTCGAAATCGGTGGTACTAAGAATCACTTTGCCGCCGGTCTGATCGGTGAGTTCGGTGTATTTGGAGCGGTTATCCGAGTTGGTGACAACATAAATATTAACTGGGTCAATGTTGCGGCTAAGCGTTACGACGTCGCCCAAAGTGACGCCGTCGACATCCGGCATATGATAGCCGGCGTCCGTCAAGACGATGAGAGACTTAGTGGCGCCTTGTTCCCATCTGAGCTCGTTCATGATGTGAAACGCGGCGGAAAGTAGAGATTCTGGCGCGTCGCCGCCGTCGGCCGTAAAGATCTGGTCGATGCCGGCCTGGAAGGTTTCTGGCGTGCAGGTGTCAAAATCGCAGTATTTGTGCGGCTCGTATAGTTCTTTCAAATCACGATAATCATACAGTGCTACGCGTCCGCCTAAATTAAAGGTCTGGGTAGCAAAATCAATGGCACGCTGTTTATATTGATCGATTAGCCAGCTCATCGAGCCGGTTGAGTCGATTAAGATTACCGTGTCGTGCGGCGAATAATAGGTATTTTCGATGCCGAATGCTGTGGTAATTTTGTCAAAAATATAGCGTGAAGCGTCTTCGTAGAGTCCGTCACTAACATAACTCACGTGGTCTTCGATGTTGACGCCAAGAAACCTACTGCACATGATGTCTTTGCCGTTGCACCAGGCGCCAAGTTTGCCGATGAAATCTTCCGGCTCGTACGGGCGGTAGCTACCAAGGATACCTTCATAGGCGTAGCAGTCCGGCACGTAGCGGCGGTAATCCGAAAGATCGCGATTGTAGCAAGCTGCCGGGACGAGGTTTAAAAGATTGATTTCGCCTTCTGGCAAGAAGATTTTTGGGTCGCCAAAAGTTGCGGCGTAGATGATTTTGTTTGTGTTTAGTTCTGGTAAAGATTTTGAGATTACCATGGCGCCCTGCGAATAGCCGGCCAGGACGAATTTTGAACTTGAGCAGGTAGTGTTGACGACGCGCTTCAGTTCGGCGACGCCGGCATCTACGCTTTCGCCAAACGCGCCGCTGCTTCCGCCACTAAAGAAGGCTTCGGTCAGAACGCCGATGTCAGCGACCGAGACTGCTGGGTAATCCAGGTCTCTAAAATTGGTTGTTAGACTGATAGCTGACATTTTTTCGGCCATGGCTTCTTTGAACGCCAAGAAACTTTCGCCGTAATCTTGGACTTCGCCTGAGCCACGGACGAAAACGAATTCGACGTCCGCACAGCCAGCTTCAGCAAAAACTTTGTTCGGCAAATTGACGGCGAGCATGCTAGCAATGGTTAAAATTGATAGAATTTTTTTGATCACACTTCTCTCCTTGTTTAATTGACGCCGCGATTGTTAGCATATTTGAATCAGAAATCAACCCATAGCGTGTTATAATGAGTTAAAACGGAGGAAAAATGGATAAGAAACAACAAGGCTGGGATGAATATTTCATGAAAATTGCCGAAACTGCTGCGCTTAAATCCAAGGACCCGGTCAGCAAGAACGGCTGCGTAATTGTTGATCCGGATCACCGTGTGGTGTCGATGGGTTATAATGGTTTGATTCGCGGGGCTGACGAGTCCAAAATGACGCTTTCTGAGCGTCCAATGAAATACCATTTCTCGACTCATTCCGAAATGAACGCAATTTTGTTCGCACATCGCGACCTAAAAGATTGTACGATTTATAACTTGATGGCTACTTGTGATAACTGCCTCAAATACTGCTTACAAGCTGGTATCAAGCGTTTCGTTTACAAACAGTTTAGGGTTAATTCCTACAAAACCGATCCAAGCAAATCAATGACTAATTACGAATCGGACGAAGCCGTTGTACGCTTGCTCGCTTCAATGCCAGAAGTAAAAACTTACAATATTACAAATGGCAAAACTTATGTTGAGGAAATCCTCGAATCCTATCCGAAAGATTCTGAAGAATACAAAAAACTAAAAAGTTGGCTCTAAATTACCAATCAACTTTCTTAAAGCCATGCGCCTCTAAGTAGGCGTTGGTTTTTGAGAACGGTTTGCTACCAAAGAATCCGTTGTGAGCCGAAAGTGGCGATGGGTGGGCGGATTCTAGGACTAAATGTCTGGATGTATCAATAAGAGATTTTTTACTACGTGCGTCGCGACCCCATAAAATAAAGACGAGATTTTCTTTGGTATCGTTTAAATATTTGATGGTGGCTTCGGTGAAAATTTCCCAGCCTTTGCCGCGGTGGCTGCCGGCCTTGTGGGCCTCGACGGTAAGAACATTATTAAGCAAAAGTACGCCTTGGTTTTGCCAGCTAATTAAATTGCCGGTTTTGTTGGCGTGATGGCCAATATCACTGTCAATTTCTTTATAAATATTGATGAGCGATGGTGGCACCGGTGCACGGTCTGGTACTGAAAAGGCGAGGCCCATGGCGGCGCCTGGTGTGTGATATGGGTCTTGGCCAATAATCACAACTTTGACTTCGTTTAGGTCGGTCGTGAAGGCCTTAAAGACCTGGGTTTTGGCGGGAAAAATTTGTTTAGTTTTGTAGGCTTCGTGCAAAAAATCAGCCAGTTCTTTAAAATATGGTTTAGCGAACTCGGAGTCTAGAAATGGTTTCCAGGACGGATGCATTTTAGAGTCCAAAAAGCTTTATAAGTTCGGTGTGGATTTCTTCAATGGATGGGCTGGCGTCAATAATTGGAATATTAAAATCCTTGGCGATGCTGACGTAGGCTTTGTCGACTTTGTGCTGAAAATCCATTGATTTTGATTCAAAAGTATCGTTTTTGGAGTTGTCGTCGCGGCCGCTTTGGCGAGCAAAACGCTCTTCGTCTGGCAAAGTTAAAATTGCGGAGCGGTCTGGGTTGACGTATGGTTCCGGCATTGATTCTTTGGTGACGCGGATGATTTTGCTGCGCGAAACGCCTTGGCCATAGCCTTGGTAGGCGAGCGTAGACCACCAGTTGCGAGCAGAGATTACGTAGCCGCCTTTTTTCAAGACTGGTTCGGCGAGTTTGCGCCAGAGTTCTTGACGAGCAGCCGTGAATAATAGAACGTGTGTGAATGGCTCGAGATTGTATTTTTTGTCCTTGATAATGCGGCGGAGCTCATGGGCGGATTCAAGATCGCCGTCTGGTTCGTGCATGGTAATAACCGGTTTGCCGGTTTTTTTAAGGTATTCGGCAAGCAATTCAACCTGCGTTGATTTGCCAGTAGCATCCTGCCCTTCAATCACTATATACATGGTTTTATTATAGCACTGGAGATTTAATTGTCTGCAAATTGAGAATTATAAAGCTCGGCGTAGAAGCCGTTTTTCTTCAAAAGCTCAATATGGTTGCCCTGCTCTACGATGTTGCCGTCTTTCATGACAAGAATCAAGTCGGCATTGCGGATGGTAGATAAGCGGTGGGCGATGACGAACGAAGTGCGGCCCTTGGTAATCTTTTCGAAGGCAGCCTGCACGAGGTGCTCGGTGCGAGTATCGACGTTTGAGGTGGCTTCGTCTAGGATGATCATTTGTGGGTTAGCGGCGACGACACGCGCGATAGTAAGGAGCTGTTTTTCGCCAGAAGAAATATTGTCGGAGTCCTCGTCGATGATGGTTTGGTAGCCATGGCTGAGCGATTCGATGACGTGGTGGACATTGGATGCTTTGGCGGCGCGGACAACTTCTTCGTCGCTAACCTCGGCGTTGCCGTATTTAAGATTTTCGGCGATGGTGCCGGAGAATAGCCAAGTGTCTTGCAAAACCATACCAAACATTTTGCGCACGTCGGCGCGTTTTAATTCCCTGGTCGGGACGTCGTCAATAGTGATATAGCCGGAGTCTGGTTCGTAAAAACGCATTAAAAGATTAATAATCGTAGTTTTGCCGGCGCCAGTTGGGCCGACGATGGCGACTTGCTGACCCGGTGCGATTTTGGCGGAGAAGTTTTTAATAATCGGATGCTCTTTGTCGTAACTAAAGCTGACGTTATGAAATTCGACGGCGCCGGTGACTTTTTCGATAGTTTTGGCGTCGACTGGATCTGATTCTTCTTCCGGTTCGTTTAAGAATTCAAAAATGCGTTCTGTGGCGGCGAGCACTGATTGGATGGTGGAAGTAATCGAAGCAACTTCGTTGATTGGGCGGTTGAAGCGCGTGACGTACTGAATAAAGGCTTGGATGTCGCCAAGGCTAATGCGACCTTCAAGTACGAAATATCCACCGACAATACAAGTCACAACGTAGCCGAGGTTGGTAAAAATGTGAGTGACTGGGATTGCGAGCATTGAACAAACTTGGGCTTTAAAGGTAGTTTTGGCGAGCTTCTTGTTGGTTTCGTCGAAATCATCTAAAGTTGCGGTTTCGTGGAAGCTAGACTTGATGACGATTTGACCGGAATAGCTTTCTTCGATTTTACTGTTTAATTCGCCAAGGATAGTTTGTTGTTTACGGAAATATTTTTGGGCGAAAGCGGCGATTTTGCCGACGACTAAAATCGACGAAACAACAACTACGAGTGAGATCAAAAGTAGCGGTACAGAAGTCATCGCCATAATAACGATAACGCCGATAATTGTGATGATATTAAACGACAGGTCGGCAATTTCCTGACGCAAGTTCATGGCGATAATATCAACGTCGTTTGACATGCGCGATAAGACGTCACCGAATTGATGATTGTCGAAATAGCTGATTGGTAAACGAGAGATTTTTTCGATGATTGCTGTGCGGAGCGACCTGGTGTATTTGGCAGTGACAACGGTGAGGATGCAGGACTGAATATAAGTCAAAAGTCCGGACATAATAAATAAGAAGATAATGAGCAAAGCTTTTTGGCCGAGAGTGCTCCAGTCTAAGCCGGTGGCGAGGGTGTCTTTGGCGACATCAGTCATCTCACCGAGTATTTTTGGCGTGAAAAGCCCGGTGACGGCAGCGGCGACAGAAAGAATGATAGCAAAGACGACGGCGACGCGGTATGGCCTCAGAGAATGCACGAGGCTCTTAAAGGCGAGCTTGGTGTTTTTGGCTTTGGCGGCTGGAGTAGTTGGCTTAGGCATGGCGTGCCTCCTCCAATTCTTTCTTATATTCTGCTTCGGAGATTTGCGACTTCACAATTTCTTGATAAATTTCGCAGGACTTGAGAAGTTCGTGGTGTGTGCCTTTGCCAACGATTTTGCCTTTATCTAGCACGATGATTTGGTCGGCATCTTTGATGGTGCTGACGCGCTGCGCCACAATTAAGGTTGCGGAATCTTTGGCTAGCGGCTTTAAGGCCTGGCGTAGTTTGGCATCAGTTTTCATGTCGAGCGCCGAGAATGAATCGTCGAACACTAGAATGCTTGGTTTTTTGCAAATGGCGCGAGCGATGGAAAGGCGCTGTTTTTGGCCACCCGAAACGTTGGTGCCACCTTGCGCGATGTGGTAGTTATAGTCTTTTGGCAGCTTCTTGATAAAATCGTCGGCTTGAGCAATTTTGGCGGCCGCTTTAATATCTTCCATCGAAGCGTTTGGTGCGCCAAAGGCAATATTTTCTTTGACGCTGCCGGAAAATAGCATGCCGCGCTGCGGCACAAAGCCAATTAACTTCATCAAATCTTCGCGAGAGTAGTCTTTGATGTTTAAATCGTTAATTAAAATCTCGCCGCTGGTGGCTTCAAAGAAACGCGGCACCAAATTGATTAAAGTGGATTTGCCAGAACCGGTCGAGCCGATGAGCGCGGTGGTCTTGCCAACCTCGGCACGGAACGAAATATTGGACAAAACTTTTTCTTCAGCTTTTTCATAGGTAAAATCAACATTCTTAAACTCAACGGATGGCGTTTTACTTGGCGTACCGTTGGTATTTTTCTTCCAATGAATCTTTGGTGCGGTTTTTAGTACTTCGTTGATGCGTCCAGCTGAAACGTTAGCACGCGGGAGCATGATGAAAAGGATCGAGAGTAAAAGAAATGAAATCATCACTTGACCGACGTATTGGGCAAAAGCACTCATATTTCCCAGATACGCAATGTCTTTTTGAAGTAGCGAGATGCCGACCCATGAGCAGAGTAAAGTCATCGCGTTAAAAACTATGTTGATTAAAGGATTTTGTAAGTTGAGAATTTTTTCAATAAAGATAATCAACTTGGTCATACGATCATTTTCTTTGTTGAATTTGTCTTGCTCGTATTGTTCTTTGTTAAAAGCGCGAATCACGCGAAGCCCAGTAAGATTTTCGCGCGTGAGGAGGGTGAGCTTGTCGAGCAATTTTTGGAAAATTTTGAATTTTGGTACTACGAGCAGCATGATGGTAAAGACGGAGAGCAAAATGGCGCCCGCAGCGACAGCGATAATCCAGGTCATATCCGGTGCAGTTTCAAATGCCATGATGAGCGCAATAATGCAGAACATCGGTGCACGCACTAGCATTGACAAAATCATGATAGTAGCCTGCTGGACTTGGTTAATATCGTTGGTAGTACGAGTAATGAGTGAGGCGGTGCTAAAAGTTTTAGTATCTACAAGATCCAGACTAATGACTTTTTTGAAAACAGCGCGGCGCAAATCTTTGGCAAAGTTTGAACCAATGTGGGCGGCAAAGAAATTAGAAACCAGTGCGCCAACCGCCGAAAGCACGGCAAGACCAAGCATCAAAAGCCCGGCTTGCCAAATATGGTCAGTGTCGCCTGGCACGATGCCGTTATTAATGATGTCGGCCATAAGTGCTGGTAGACGCAGCGTACAATAAACCTGTAGAGCTGTCGAAAGAAGCAGCACAATAATCTGCAAAATATAGGGTTTTAGAAATCTGAATAACCTCAACATTGAGCTTTAATTATAATGCTTTAAACGAGTTTTTTCAATGAAAAAGCAGCGACTGGAAGAAGATGATGTGTCGCTGCTTATCCTAATTTCTTTAGGTCGTCTATCCACATGGATAGTGGAACTTGGATGACCTTTTCGATGAGCATTTCTGTGACGTTGTCCTTTTGCGAAAATTGGGCCCCGAATAATTTTTCGATTATTCCTTTATTACAATAAAAGATGCTCATCCACGCGAACGGCTCATTGGTACTGGCCGAATCGTAGTAGAAGTAAACCGATAAATAGCTTGTTCCTTCCGTTCCGGTCGTGATTTGCCTTGCGTAGAATTGTTTCTCCTTGTATTTTTTTGATAGACGTTCATTATCGATGATGTCCGAAAAGATACTTTGGAGTTGTTTTGAGTCTTTGCTCCTGGGGATTAGCCCCGCTTTTAGGATTTCAAAGATTCGATTCTTGTTGACCCGTTCTTCCTCGGGTACGATTACGATCTTCCCCATGCATACTCACCTCCTCCATGGTACAAGATTAGCTTAATTATACAATATTTTCCCTGAAAAGACAATAGCCTAGCGTTTTTTGACGCTCTTGTCGAAGTGCATCATGAGGTAGGTGAAACCACCGAAGATGATGTAGGCGTAATATGAGAAGAAGCGCCAGACGAGCATGGCCCAGAAGATGTAGCCAGATGAGAGGGCGGAAAAGACGACATAGAAGGTGCCCTCGGCGGCGCCGGCGTTGCCTGGGGTTGGGATGAAGTATACAGCTGAGGTAACCGCGACCACGGAAACAAAGCATGGGATAAAGTCAATATTAGCGCCAAAGGCGTGCAAGACGAAGAACGGAATGGATGAGATTAATACGTGAAATACGACGGACATCAGGATAGTTTTTAGGAATAGTCCGCGGGTTTTTAGAATTAATTTCACGCAGCGAGCGTATTCGTTAACGCCGTGCTCGGCTTTTTTAATGGCAGCAGCTTTGTCTTTGATGATATGAAGTTTGGCGAGCAGTTTGACGCCTAGTGTGATGATTTCGGTGGTGGTTTTTGGTAAGAAGGTAGCAATTAAAACGGCGATTGGCCAGAAGGCATAGAAAAGCAAGCCAAAACAGGCGGCGGCGATAAGCGGAGCGTTATTAATAGAGATGCTGCCAAGCGAGAAACAGATTGCTGCTACGATCAAGAAGCCGATTTGGCCAGAAATCATACTAATGATTGGAATAGTGGTGGCGAGGCCGCCACTTACTCCGGCATTTTTATTCATGTAATAAATTTGGAAAGGCTGGCCGCCGATAGCAGCTGGTGTGATATTGTCGTAATAGCGGCCAATTAAGATGGTGCGGCGAGCATCTTTGTGGGCTTTTTTGAGCTCGGCGCGAGTTTTGAATCCGCAGGTCTTCTTCATTACCATTAAGAATTTACGAATCTCAAGGCAAAGCGCAATGGCGAACGCTATGATAGCTGGAATCAAGAACCAAAAATTAAATTTAACTTCACTGAATTTGACGGCGTTTTCAGAGTTGCCGAATTCCGAGAAGGCAGTGACAGCGATCACTGTAATGTTGATAGCGACAAAAAGTATGGTTAATAAGATTTTGCGGGTTCGACTTTTTTTCTTTGGCATATTACTCACGGATTGACTTAATGTTTGGTAATTCTTCGATGAGGACACGAATACAGCCGGCAATCGGGATAGCGATAATGGCACCGATTAGGCCGAATATATACATACCGATAACCATAGCGGCAAGGATAGCCACGGCCGGGAGTCTCAAGGCGTCGCCTTGGATTTTTGGTGCGATGACGTTATTTTCGATCTGGGCGTAGATAATGTAAACACCAATAAAGATTATAGCGGCGATTGGGCTAGAAAAAGCAAGAATGAGTGCTACGAGACAGGCGCTGATGATTTGGCCGAACATTGGGATGAGATAAAAGACGAAAGCGATGAGCCCCATCGGCACGGCGAGGCTGGCTGAGAAATTAAAGATGAGCGAAAGGACGAAGACGAGAAGCATGGTAAAGCTGCCATCTAGCATGGCGACAAGTACCTGGCGTGAAGCGTAGGTGGAGATGACATTGCTCATGCGGGCGACTACACGTTTAGCAACGGTGACGGCCTTTTGGTCTTCCTTTTTAGAACCGAGGCTTTTCCAGATGGCGTCGGTGATTTCGTGTCCTTCGAGCATGAATAACAGAGTGAGAATTAAGATTAAGACGCCTTTGATGGCTAAGTCTGCCACGGTGCCGATACTGGAAACGACGGCCGAACCAATATTGCCAGAGAAGTCGGTTAGGGCTTTGGTGATGTCGGCTTGGAGATTTTCGATACCAATACCGCGACCAAATTCGTTAATTCCCTCCCAACCGCCGATACTTTCGTTGAACTTAGTTGGTAGTTGTTGAACGAATTTGGTAGTTTCATTAACCACAACTGGACCAACAATGGCGACAATCGCGATAATAAAAGTCACGATAATGGAATAAGCTAGAGCCGCGGAGGCGGTGCGGTGTGATTTGTCGACGCCGAGATGTTTGGTGAGGAATTTATTGAGGCGATCAACTAGGGGTTTCAGAGCGATGGCGAAGAAAATCGAAATGCCAACGATGATGAGGCCGGTCAATGCTTTGTAGAAGAAAAAGATTACAACTAAGATTGCGAGCAGAACTAACCAAAAACGCAGAATAGTTCTGGTGTCAATTTCTACAGTGTGTTTTGACATATACCTCCTTAACAAGTTAATTATATCATAAAGGTTTTGGGTGCGTGGTATAATATTTTCCAGTATGACGGTTAAGCTTTCAATAGGGGTGATTTTGTGTTATAGTAGACGGAGTGGGCTAGCCCATGTTTTTTAAGATTTTGGTTAGTTCTCGATTTTGAAAGGAAGTGGATTGAATGGAATTTAAGATTGATAAAGTTTTGTCGAACGGTCTTGGCCGTATCGGTACAATAAAAACTGCACATGGCGAAATCAAGACGCCAGCTTTTACAGCGGTCGGCACTGGTGGCGAAGTTCGTTTTATTAGTATGAAAGAATTGCATGCACTTGGTGCGCAGGCGATGCTTTCGAACTGTTATCATCTTCGTAACAAAGCGGCAGAGATTGCTGCGGCTGGTGGCCTTGCTAAGTATTCTGGCTGGAATGGCCCCACTGTAACTGACTCTGGCGGTTTCCAGGTTATGTCGCTTGGCGATGGCTGGGGTAAAAAAGTAGCAATGACGCGTGAACTTGGAGTGAAGATCAACAGAGATGAGGGTGATAAATGTCATGCTGTTGTTACTGAGGAAGGTGTAGAATTCACCGATCCAGAAAGCAAAGAAAAAGACTTTATCGGTCCAGAAGAATCTATGCGAATTCAGTGTCAGATTGGCGCCAATATTCACATGGCTTTTGACGAACTCACTCCTTTTGACAAGGATCACGATCAGAGTGCTGAATCTCTCGCTCGTACTGAGCGTTGGGCTGAGCGTTCCCTGGCGGAACACAAGAAACACTGTGATGACCTCGGTTATCACCAGGATCTTTACGGTGTTTTACAAGGTGGTCGTTGGGAGGATTTGCGTCGTTCTACAGCTAAGAAGCTTGGCGCGATGGATTTCGACGGCTATGGTCTAGGCGGAGCTCTCGAAAAAGAGAAACTTGGTGAAATTCTAAGATGGTGTACCGAAGAGTTGCCGTTCGAAAAACCAAGACACTTGCTCGGTCTTTCTCACCCGGATGACATCTTTATTGGTGTCGAGATGGGTGCAGATACTTTTGACTGTGTAGCTCCGACGCGCGAAGCTCGTCATGGCAAGATTTACACTAGAGATGGCAATATTAATTTGCGCAAATTCACTGGTTCTACTGAGCCGCTCGATCATGATTGCGACTGCGCAACCTGTCGTGCTGGTTGGACCAGAGGTGATTTGAGGGCGTTGTGGCGCAGTGGTGATGTAGAAAAAAAGGTTCAGTATTGGAATTTGGCCTCTATCCATAATGTGCGCTTTACCGTGCGCTTGATGGAGGAGATCCGTCAATCAATCTTGGATGATCGTTTCGAAGAATTTAAAGAAGAGTTTTTGACACGTTACTATGGCCCTAAAAAAGCATAATTAGGGTTAATCCATCAGGCAGGGAGGTGCAGTATGAATAAGAACAAGGTGGAAACTAGAGAAGAAAGGGCGACCAGAGAAGCGGCAGAAAAAGCGGCGAGAAGCATGCTTTTGATGATGACACTCGCTGTTGCCGTGGTGGTCATCCTGGTTGTTCTAACTATTATCTTTATAGTGCCAAAAATTAATGGCGACAAAAGAGATGGTAGCCCAGAAACAACAAGTATGACTGTGCAGGATTTGGCACTTCAACAGCTTATGTATGGCGAATAAGGGGGTGAAAAATGTGGAGAAAGATTTCGCAGTCTACCATACAGAAGAAGGAAAAATATCGAGACGCTTGAGCGACTTTTTCGGTCTTGTGGCTAACAGGATGGTGTATCAGCACAGGCGTGAAGACAGGATGGTTATTTGGGTTGATATTGAGCCTTGCAATTTCAGCTTCGGCTTAATAAATCCCAAAGAAGCATACGAAGATTTTGACGAATCAAAGATTTGTCGGCTGATTTATGCAACGCACAAAGAAGATAGCTCTTCTGAGGCGATAGCGAAGCTGATAAAGAAGGCGTATCCTTATGAAGACGAGGGTTATGAACCGCAGCGTTTAGCGATCGCTGAGTACACGTCAAAGAGAATGAATGGTGGCCCTAGTGGTGGGCCAGGGATGATGTTGACCCAATTTAGGCAATATTATAGGGTTAAAATACATCTTAGACGGTATGCCCCTCTTTGCCCTGAACGCCCTGGCAGAGACGGATGGATAATCTATAATCTTACAAGCTCTATGGAACTTTTGAAGCTTTGTATAGAGAAGGATTCCCCGCAGTTTAGGAATCTCATAGTACAGTTTATTGAAGAGAAAAACGTTAACTAACCAATTTAAAGCCCCACCCCTGTAGTGGGGCTTTTTCATTCCCTATTTTACAGGGGAGGAGCGGACCATTGCGCTATTGCTTTTTTGGCAATTTTGTGCTATAATAGTAAGTATAGTACTTTAATAGATTCATGCAAACAGAAGAATAGGAGGGGTATTGTATGGATAAAATTGAGAAGAAAGTTTCGGAATTTATAAGGGGGTTTTCGATAGTAGGTAGCATAGTAATCTCTCTGTGCTTAATAAATACGTTTATTAAGCTGATAAAAGAAGCTACTCCGAAGGTTGATGCTTCCGAGGGCAACGAGCAGATCGAAGTCACGACTACGGTCACGATCTCGAAACCGGAGTATGAACCTAAATATCAGGCAAAGAACGTATTCTTCAAGGTAGATGGTTCATCTACCGGCGATGAATTCGTTAATGTTCGGAGTAATCCGAATATGTCTGATAAAGAAAAAATCGGAAAGCTTCCTAGTGGAGAAGAATTTGTTGCTAAAACTTGCTACGTTTCGGACGAGTTCTACGGTTTTCCCGTAGAGGCTCTGGATGGTAAGATGCCGGAAGTTATCGACGAGGATGGTATTGTCTGGATGAGCAGATATTACTTGAAAGTAGCTGCTTATGACTATCCTGAACTTGCCAAGGACGAGGATGACCCGAGTAATCGGATCAAAACGAACTATACTAAGTTGACCATTATTAATGGTTCACCCAGGGTTCGATCTACTCCGACCGCCAAAGATTACAGTAATTTCTACGGTATTTTACCGGAAGGAACCGTAATTGAGGCATCAGCCCCAATCATCGTCAATGACAATACCTACACCCTCTATGGTGTACGAGCTGCCGACCTTGAATGGGCGCTCGAAACCGTTGGTTTCGGCAATATCTGGTATGATGCCGATGGTATCATTTGGGTATCGGCCGAATACGCCGAAATTTCTTAGCACATTTAGAGAGCTTCGCTTTTAGCGGAGCTTTCTTTTTTTATTTCAAATATTGCCAGATTGAGCCGTCCGGGGTGTCTTTGATAGTGATTCCTTTAAGTTCTAGCTCGTGGCGGATATCATCGGATTTTTGCCAGTCTTTGGCAGCGCGGGCAGCTTCGCGGTCTTTGATTAAAGCTTTGTATTCATCGGAAATATCTGGAGTTTCCTCAATCAACTTAAGACCAAACAAACTGTCGATATTGCGCCAGTCGTCAAGCGAAATTTCGGTGGTATTGTCGATAATAGCAAAAGCTTCAGCCGAATTTAGATTATTATTCAAAGCCTCGAGTAGTTTTTCGGAGATTTTGCCGTCGGTTTTTTGTGGGTGTTGGAGTTCCATCGCGATGCGATTTTTCCAGTTGAGACGGCGGTTTTTGGCGGCGTCGAGACCTTCAAAGGTGAAGTTGCGATCGCCTTGGAAGTGGCCCTGGAGGACCCAGAGTTTGTAGTCGAGCGGTGAGAAACCCCTTTCGGCGAGGTCGGCCAAAGTATAGATATTGCCGGTAGATTTAGCGATGCGCTGGCCGTCGATATTAATAAAATTACAATGCAGCCAATAGTTAGCAAGTGCTTTGCCAGAAATAGCATAGGTTTGAGCAATTTCGTTGGTGTGGTGGACGGGAATATGGTCGATGCCGCCAGTGTGGATATCGATCGGCTCGCCGAGTTCGGCGTTAATAATCGTGGAGCATTCAAGATGCCAGCCCGGGTAACCTGGACGGCCGAGATAATCCCAGCGCATAGCATGCTTTTCTCCTGGTTGGATAAATTTCCAAACAGCAAAATCCGAAGGATTACGTTTTTCGTTACTGAATTCGACGCGGGCGCCAGCTTTGAGATTCTCGAGGTCGAGATTGGCAAATTTGGCGTAGTCGGCGAACTTAGCAGTATCGAAATAAATTCCGTCGGCGGTTTCGTAAGTGAAGCCGTTTTTTATCATCGCGTCAACTGCGGCCATATCCTCTTTAACATAATCGGTGGCGCGGCAGATTTTTTCTGGCTCGAGCAGATTCAGTGCGTGAAAGCTGTCCATAAATTCGTTGATGTAAAAATCGGCGACTTCCCAGACGGTTTTGTTCTCCTTGCGGGCGCCTTTTTCGAGCTTATCTTCCCCGTCGTCGCCATCAGAGGTAAGGTGTCCGACATCTGTCATATTCATGACGCGATTAACTTTATAACCATTGGCAATTAGGGTGCGGATAAGTAGATCCCAATAAATATAGGAAGCGAAATTACCAATGTGTGGCGAGCTATAGACGGTTGGACCACAAGTGTAAATCTTGACGACTTCATTAGAAATCGGCTTGAAGGTTTCGAGTTTTTTAGTGGCGGTATTATAGAGTTTCATTAATGATTCCCTCCAAGATTTCGAGCGCCTTACTATATTTGGCTCGCGAAATGTAGTGGTGCCCGGCAGTTTTGATTAATTTAAGATACTTAGGGTTGGTTTTGGCTAAGTATTTGAGATTTTGTGGAGACATCAGCTGATCTTCTTCGCCATAAATTAAATCGGTTGGCGTAGTAAGGGTTTCGAAAGTTTTTTGATTCTTGATATTAAAAACAATATTATCCATAGTGGCTAGGAAAATGCGGTTTTTGAGTAGTTTCGGGTCGCATTTATGGTAGAATAAATTGTTTTTTGGATCGCCGGTAATAAATTTAATTTCGTCGCGACTAAATACTGGTGGCGAAAGCAGAATCAAATGCTTGATGGCTTTTTTGTGTTCAAAGGCATAGCGAGCAACTAGTAACGTGCCGAGTGAATGGCCCATCAAAACGATTGGAGTCTGGATGCCCTTGAGCGCATTTTCGAGCGCGAGGAGCTGCTCTTCGTAGGTGCATTCGAGTGAGCGACTATGGGACGACTTGCCAAAACCGAGCCAGTCGTAAGTAATAAAACGCACGTTTTTCATGCTGGACGTTCCCTCGAGATATTTGAGGGCCTTATGCCAGCTGCGTGAGTCGGTACCGATACCATGCATCAAAACTACGGTAAGAACCGGATTTTTTGGTTTTTTGTCGTGAGTCTTTTTGAGTTTGGTTTTCGATTTAAACATTTTCATTCTCCAGCTCTGGTACTAATTTTACGAGATCGCGTACGACTTCTTCATAGGTAGTGTCGTAGGTGCGGAAGCCGGCCGCAAAAGGATGTCCGCCACCACCAAAATAGCCAGCGATTTTTTCGGCAATTGGCGCGTCGGAACTGGTGCGGATTTTGCCGGTGACTTTGCCATCTGGATAGGTTTTGATGGCAACAGCAACCTTAACGCCTTCAACTAAGCGCATTTCTTCAAGAATTAGAACGTTTGGATTGTATTCGTCGGAATATTCGCGGATATCGTCCCATGGAATATGGACGGTGGCGAGCTCGCCATCCAGTGAGTACTCGATACGTTTGATTAAATCAGCTTTGTAATCGAGAATGCGCGGAGATTTCTTCATAAATTCGCGGCGGCGTTCTTCGAGTTCGGAGATGTTGGCGCCAAGTTCGGTGAGTTCGGCTGAAACACGGAAGGTGTCGGCAGACACGGAAGCGCTAGTGAGGCCGAGCGTGTCGGACAAAAGCCCTTGAAAGATAGATTCGGCGGCCGGTTGATCGATGGCAATATTCTCGGATTTGGCAATGCGGTAAATTAAGCTGCAGCAAGCTGGCAAAATCTCGACGATTGATTCGTGCGGAAAACTAAGATCATCGGCGGTTTCGTGGTGATCAAGTACGAGGACCGGCGCAGAAAAGAGACGATTTTTAATTGCTGCGTCATCCATTAATTTACTGAGCAGAATTTCGGCGGCCGTATCGACAATGATGTAGCCGTCGGCCTTAAAATTAAACTCGTTCGTAACGCGTGACCAATCGGCGAAATAATGCAGATATTTAGGGATATCAACCGGGCAATAAAGGCTAATTTCTTTATCTTTTAATAAATAATCAAGCGCAATAGCCGAACCGAGCGAATCGCCGTCTGGGTTCTCGGCTTGGATGATACAGAGCGAATTTTTGTCTTTAATAAAATCTGAGAAAACGCTATACATATCTAATATTATAACATATATCTGTGCTATAATCATTCCATGAGTATTTTGCATGCAGACAGAAAATTCGACCGTTTCGAAGATGTAACGCCAGAGATTTTGAAGGCAGAAGACGTTAAGCTGTTGCTTTGTGATCTTGATAATACTTTAACGGCTCGTCTTTCAAGTGATCCGGTTGAAGGGCTCGATGCTTGGATTAAAGACATCAAAAAAGCCGGGGTGGATTTAGTAATTATTTCGAACAATATTTTCAAGAAGCGCGTTCAGAGTTTTAGTGAACCATACGGTATTCGTTGTGTATGGTGGGCTAAGAAGCCAATGAGCACTCACCTTACGAAAGCGCGTGAAGAAGCCGGTGTGCCAAAGAAAAATACCGCCATGTTGGGCGATAAATGGTCTACCGATGTTTTGGCAGCCAAATTTGCGGGTATCCGAGCCTGGAAGGTTGAGCACCGCAAAAGCTACATGAAAGATCAGGAAAAACTAGATTAAAAGCAGCAAAATAGTTGCCGTAAAAGCAATTGAATCGATGCGGTCGAGATAGCCACCATGTCCGCCGCGACCACCAACTAGAATTTCAAATTTGTCAAAGATTTTGTTTTTGACGACGATTTCGCTGGAGTCTTTGACTTTGTAGCGACGTTTTAAGAAACTTTCAAATAGATCCCCCACCACGGCGAGTGGCCCGGCGATAAGGAAAATGTATTCTGTTGCGCCAGTAGCAAGCAGCGTAATGCCAACGAGTAGGAACGAGCAGACTAGCCCCATAAAAGTACCTTCCCAAGTTTTGTTTTTGGAGACAAAGCGGAATGGGCGGGATTTTTTGAAAATGGCGCCGCCGAGCAAGCCGCCAAAAATATAGGCGAACACATCGTAGCCACAAACGCCGAAGATCAATAAAACAATTTGTAGGGCATTGATTTTGGCTACGAAAATTGAACTAAAAACAAGTAGGGCAATTTCGATTAGGATTAGACTTAGCCACCAAATTTTGGCGCGTTGAGTTAAAAAACTAAGCAATTCGATTCCGGCGATGACGGCAAAAGTGCCGTAGAAGATTTTGAACGGTATGCTATCGAGTGTAAAAATGAAGACACTGGCAATAGCTAGCAAAGCTAGTGAAGCAAATAGACGTGTTTTAAACCCTTTAGTCATACTTCTGGTTTAATTATAGCATTTTATATAAAAACAAATACTAGAGATTTGTGCGGTTTTCGAGTGCGGCGGAAAGAGTAATTTGATCGGCGTAAGACAAGTCAACACCGAGTGGTAGACCGCGGGCTAGGCGAGTGATTTTAAGATCAGGATTTTTTTCGTGCAGGATTTTTTCGATCAAAAGTGCGGTTCCCTCACCTTCGATAGATGGGTTAGTGGCAATAATTACTTCTTTGACTTTATCTTTTTCAACACGTTCAGTGAGTTCTTTAATATGGAGTTCGTCTGGCGTGATGCCATCAATTGGCGAAAAAGCACCGCCGAGTACGTGGTAGGTACCTTTGTAGCCGTGTGTTTGCTCGATAGCATAAATATCGAGCGGTTCCTCGACGACAAGCACAGTGGTTTTATCGCGCTCTGGATCGCTGTAGAGTGGCGAAATTTCTTCGTTTGCATCAATCAAGGCAAAAGTCACCGGGCAAGATTTAACTTTATCGTGCAATTCCCCGATTGCTTCGGCTAAATCTTTGGCGACGTTTTTGCTGGAGCGAAAAAGATAATAAGCATAACGCTCGGCGGTACGTGGGCCAACGCCCGGCAAACGACTTAACGCTTCAACGGCGTCTGAGAGCGCCTGTGGTAACATTTAGAATCCTAGATTACCAAGACCACCCATGAGTGGTTTCATTTTGTCGGTAGCAATTTCTTGAGCTTTGGCAAAGCCATCACGCATACAGTTTTCAATCCAGCGTTCGAGTTCGTGGATATCATCAAGATCAACTTTTTCTGGATCGATAGTAACTTTGCGAACTTTGAGTTCACCGGTGATCTGAACGACGACAGCGCCGTCACCAGCTTCAACTTCAACGATTTCGTTTTTTAATTCTTTTTGAGCCTTTCTGAGTTGGTTCAACATTTTCATTTGGTCCATTGTCTGACCCATGGTTTATTCTCCTTCTACTGTATATAGGTATATTATATCAGAGTTATCTGATTTTTCCGATGTAATTATGCGGGAGAGTTGGTATCCTTCTGGGGTTTTGGCCGGCTTTTTAAGAAATGCGAGCGCACGATCGCCGGTCGGTTGGTCGGTAACTTTAAGGTCAGTTGAGCCCTCAAGAATCTTATAAAAATCATATTCGATAGAGTCTGGCTCAGCCACGATAGTTTCATTGGTGAGTTTGCCGCGGATGATAGAAAGATTATTAGTGTAATATGGTGCGATATTAGGATTGAAGCGGTAGCTATACATATTATGTAAAATATTTGGCAAAATAATGATGGCAAACAAAATTGAGAGCGGGATAAGTGCTGAGATGCGAGCGTATGGGTTTTCTGGGAAAAGGCCATACCATTTTTCGAGAACGTATTTGAGGCCGTGAGCAACCAGAATCGACAAAGGAATAATAATAAAGACGATAGAGTTCGGGTCGAAGCCGGTGATTACGATAGTGAAAACTAGAAGAAGTGTAGCGATTGAGTTGCGTGAGGCAAAGAAGCCTTTGGTAGTGGAGAAAAGGCCAATGAGTGCCAAGGCAAAGACCGGCAAGCTTACGAGTGGTGACAAAATTGGACCATCCGGACTGCTGCTCCACGAGAAGATTGGCGCAACGCCCGTAGCGATATTATGGAAAAATAGACCGGTGTCGAAGTTTTTAGCGAAGAAGAGTTCAAGCATGACGCTTGGAACTTTAACAATACTCATAACGAGAAGCGCGATGCCGGCAACCACAATCAGTCCAGTGATGATGAACGGAATTTTTGGTAAGCGCTTGATTACAAAACGTAGGTGTGGCTGCGACAAAACAAAAATCATACAGAAGATAGCAAAGTAAATCATGTATGGGGTGAAAATTGAAAGTAGTAGCGATAATGCAAAAGCAAAACAGAAGATTGGCTCCGGGCGTTTTTCGCCTTGGATTTTGGAACCGAGCCAGAGCAATAATATTGGCCAGAACACCAGCATGATTAGTGGTGTGCCGGTGCCGATAAGCGACAAGAATAATGTCGATAGAGTCATCAGTATCGAAGCTAGCAGAGATACGTTGTTTTTGAACCAGCGGTTCAAGATCAAGATAAGGAGGAAGCCAAGCAATATCCCAACGATAATGTTTGGTAATTTAATTGCAAACGGCGTGAGGCCGAAGGCCAGGATTGAAACTTTTTGGAGCAGACGGTACGGTAAATTAACAAGATCGCCGTTAAAAACGGTTTCTGGCTCAAGTTCGTATGAGCTAACTGCGGATTGCATTTCGGCTTCGGAGAGATTTTTCTGGGCGATGAGCGGTACCAAGAAGAGGAGACCGATAAAAGCTAGCCCAAGTAGAACATAGCCGATAGTAAAACGATGCTTATATAAAAAAAGTTTAGAAATAATAATTTTCTTCACATAACCAGTATAGCGTTATTCTCTGGTTTTGTCTAGCGACATGAAACGGAGAAGTTCTGGATGGAAGTAGAGTTCGATCTTGCCCACGGCGCCATGGCGGTGCTTAGCAATAAGAAGCTCGGTGATATGGGTTGGCTCGTAATTGTCGTCGTTCTGTTTGTAGTAATCTGGGCGGTGCAAGAACATTACGAGGTCGGCGTCCTGCTCGATGGAACCGGATTCGCGAAGGTCAGATAGAACTGGGCGTGGGTCGTCACGACCGGTGACGCTACGAGAAAGCTGAGCCAAGGCGACAACTGGGACCTTGAGCTCACGAGCTAAAATCTTGAGGCCACGGGAAACTTCGGAAACTTCCTGGACGCGGTTGCCAGCGTAGCGTTCGGAACCCTGGATGAGCTGTAAGTAATCAATGATAACAATGCCAATATCATGGTCGTGCATGGCGCGGCGGGCTTTGTTGCGAATTTCGAGAATATTCATCGAGCTGTTATCGTCGATGTAGAGCGGCAGGTTGTCGAGTTCGCCTAGCGCATCGCCGATGCGAGAGAATTCTTCTTCGGTAATATTACCGGTACGGATACGCCAGTTGTCGACGCCGGAAACGTCAGAAATGATACGGTCGATAATTTCGTTTGAGGCCATCTCCATCGAGAAGAATAAGACGCCTTTGTTATTGTATTTAGCGATATTATAAGCAATGTTTTGTGCGAAAGTCGTTTTACCCATGGCCGGGCGAGCGCCGATGATGACAAGATCGCCTTTTTGGAAACCGGCGGTTTTGTTATCGAGATCACGGAAGCCAGATTTGAGGCCACGAAGGGCGCCTTTGTTCTTGTGTAGCTCTTCGATACGTTCATAAGCGTCGGCCAATAACTCTTCGATTGGCACGTAATCGTTTTTGATGAGCTTGTTGGAAACTTTGAACAACTCCTGCTCAGCGTTGCCGATGAGTTCTTGGATATTGGAATCGTCTTCGTAGGCGCGGTCGGAAATGACTTCGCCGGCACTGATGAGTTTGCGGCGTACGGAGGCTTTTTCGATGATGTTGGCATAAGCTTTGGCGTGTGAGGCGGTTGGGACGAAGTTGGAAAGCTCGGCAAGATAAGCGGCGCCGCCAATTTCTTTGAGCTTTTTGAGCGATTTAAGCTCATCATTCATCGTTAAGGTATCGATTGGCTGATGACGGTTGTAGAGGTTGAGCATGGCCTCAAAAATAGTTTGGTGATTTTTGTCGTAAAAATCATGAGGCTGAATAATAGTAATAATATCTGAAAAAACTTCGTCGTTGTCGGAAATCAAAATGGCACCGAGTAATGATTTCTCGGCTGCGATATCCTGCGGTGGAATGCGACCAGGGTTAGAATGGGATTTTTCCGCCATTTTTTTCGACCTCCTCTGCTCCACCCATTATATCAGAAATTTTGGCAACTAACGGATTTTCGTCGTGTTTTGGCTGTTCGTCGACATCGTGAATTTCGAGCCCAACACCACTCAAAACTTCGACAATGATCGCACGGTTGTTTGGCCGTTCGATAATAGTTTTAACAATACGTTTGAGCGGATAAATATGTAAAACTGAGCCGTCGAATTTGTAATCGGTTTTCTTGAGCTGCGCTGAGATAGCATTATTTTTGGCTTCAACTGCGTCAATAAAACCATCCCAATTAAAATCTTTGCCGGCGGACGCTGGGGCTGCGGCTGGTTCTGGGGCTTTGGCTGGCGTGACCGGTTCTTCGGTGGCGAGTTTTACAACTTTTGGTGTGAGTGATGGCTTAACTGGCGGGATTGGCGCAGCCGGAATTGGTGTTGGCGTTGGCACTGGTACGGCTGGTGTAGCGACGAGCGTAGTAAGTGCTACGAGCAATTTGGCTTCGGCAAATGGGCTTTTGACGAGCGTGAGACTATCGAGTAGCTTGAGATAATTTGGTTTTGGATCGGACAAGATTGCGTTAATCAATTCTTCGGCAATAGTTTCGGCTTTGACGTTGGCGTTTAGTAAGTTTTTAAGAGTAACGGAAATATTGCCCAGATTACCAGCGGCATAAGATTCTAGAAGTCCGGCAATCAGCTCAGTTTCTGGCAAGCCAAAAGTTTTGATTAGAAAATCTTTAGTAATGGTGTCGCTACCAAAATTGGCGATTTGATCAAGTAGAGACAAGGTGTCGCGGAAAGAACCGCCGCCGCGTTTGACGAGAAGCTCGATGGCGTCATCTTCGATTTTAATCTTTTCCTTGGTGGCAATTTTTTTAACAAAATCAGCCATGGTTTTTGGTTCGGCAAGATTAAAAGTAAATACTTGGGCGCGGGAAGTGATCGTGACTGGAACTTTGTAGGCGTCGGTGGTGGCCATAATGAATATGGCGTGTTTTGGCGGCTCTTCGAGAGTCTTAAGTAAAGCGTTGAACGCTTCTTTGGTGAGCATGTGCACTTCGTCGATGATATAGACTTTGTATTTGCCTTTGGTTGGAGCGATGGCGACTTTTTCGCGTAGTTCCCTGATGTTGTCGATGCCGCGGTTCGAAGCGCCATCGATTTCGATGATGTCAACGTAACTATCTTCGAGCTCGTATTTAAAACCATTGATTTCGTGGGCGAAGATGCGGGCGACGGAAGTTTTGCCACAGCCACGTGGTCCAACAAAGAGATAAGCGTGGGAAATATTTTTGGCGTCAAGAGCCTTCTTTAAGGTATCAACAACTTGGTCTTCGCCGACGACTTCGGCCAAGGTTTTTGGACGGTATTTTCGATATAACGCCTTTCCCATATGGATTCATTATAGCATAAAAAAACTGCCCCTTTCGGGGCGAGTTTTAAAGCGCTGCTTCGACGGCGGCCCAGTTGGCGAGTTTTGCCTTTTCTGGATCGGCCGGAATAATAACAGAAACTTGGGAACCTTCGCGCAAGTGGAAGTAAGTAACGGAAGCGTAGAGCACTTCGTATTCTTTGCCAGCGACTTCCACAAAGTACTTATCGTCGTGATGGGTGAGAGTACCAATGACGGTTTTGCGTTCGATTGGGCCAATTTGCTTGTAGAGGAATTTGCCATCTTCGGTGATGGTAAGCTTCATGATGTCGCCCTCAACGAGTTTGGACTTAGAAGCATAGTTGGCTGGGACTGGGTAGTTCTTGCCGTCAGGACCAATCATGATCTGGCCGTCAAAGATACCTTCGATAATTTTACCTTCTGGAGTGCTGACAACTGAGTCGCTTGGAACAGAAATCACGGCACCATCGCCAAGTACAGAGTTTAATAATTCTTTTGCAGCAGCCAAATTAGTCTCAGCTTCGCCGATGAGGCTGCGTAAACGCTTTATTTGTTTTTCTGGTAATTCAGACATCACCTCGCATCCTGTCTAAAATATAGTATTAATATTATATTATATCTGGGTCAAAAACATGTCAAGAATTTTCTTTTGATTTTTTCCACCGAAAAAACAGCGGTCGCGCGAAAAATGTTGTAAATAATACATTAATTATTCTGGAATTTTGTAAAGGCCGGTGTGCTTGCCGCCATCATAAAGCAGAGTCGGAATACCCTTAACATGGATTTCGTTTTCGACAATATTGCGATTTTTCTCGATTAGCTCGTTGACCTCATCGGATGCGGACAACTCGTAAACCTTATTAATCTCGCTTTCGTTCAAGCCGAACTCTTTCATAAATTGACTGAGTCTGGATACGGCATCGTCGCGATCGTAATTATTAAAGCGAGACTGGAAACTGACGCCGCTTTCATCGGTTGTGGTCAAAATGCGATCAATTAGCAGGGTGGCATAGAGTGGTTGAAGCTTGCTTAGCGCGTAAGTGGTGCGAACAATTAGATCGGAGTTTTTAAATTTAAAGCTGCCGTCTGGATTTTTGATAGCGAATAATACGATGCCAGTGTGATATTTATTGAAGAAATCGCTTTCTTTTTGGTTGCGATAGGACTCCATGCAGACTGAGCAGCCTGGATCGAGAATGTCGACAGCTTTAGGCTGTTCGTTCTGGCTGATTTCAAAAACGTAGAAATCGAAATCGTCAACATTGTAGCTTCTGAATTTGTCTGGGATAGCGGCAAAGATTTCGCCCCACTCTTCAAACCAGCGACCAGTGGCTTCAAAAATATTAGATGGTTCTGGCTCGTCGATACTGCAAACTTCGGCACCGAGTGAGCAGGCGGCCGGCTTGGTGACGTTGCAGGTGCCAAGCGTCCAGAGTGCGAGTAGAGATTTGATAGCTGTGAGTAAAGCCCAGACGGCAACAATAACAATGATTACTGCGACGACTTCGATGACGGCGCTAAGTGGCTTGACCCACTTTGGATGTTTAATGATGATACGACTAAGCAAAGTGTTTTTGACATCTTCTTTAAAGCCGGTTTCGCACTTTTGGAGGCGGATTTTTTTGCCTAGGCAGCCCCAAGATTTTTTCAAAATTTGAAGATATTTCTTGCCGATCTCGCGTTTGAAGATTGAGATGAAAGCGACAAAAACACCGATGATCGCCAAAATAATAAACGCAGCTATACACACCATAATGTATTTATAGTAGCATTATTTAAGGATTTTAGCGAGAGCAGTTTTGACCTTTTCGATGTCCGTTTTTGTTGTGTGGTAACCCATGGAAAAGCGAATGAGTGGTGGATAGTGGCAGACATGATCTAGGAAGTAGTGGGCGCAGAAGTAGCCGGTGCGAGCCATAATTCCCTCGCGCGAGAGGGCCTCGCCGAGCAGGTGCGAATCAACGCCATCAATATAGAAACTGATGGTTGGATTGGCCTCGTTGTTGACGAGATGGACTTTGTTCGATGATTTAAGGAAGTTATATAATTCGTTGTAATTTTCTGCGAGGCGTTTGTGGTCAGATTTTTTAAGATTGTTTAACCAATCAAGCGCGGCGCCAAGGCCAATGATTTCGCCCCAAGCCTGGAGGCCGGATTCAAATTTGGTATAAATATGATTTGGCGAGTCGGCAGAAAGCTTATAAGATTCTTCGTCAACGTCATCAACCATACCGCCACCAATGAAATAGGTCTTGAGACTCTTCAATAAAGTTTTTTTCCAAACGATTACGCCGAGCGATGGGGCGTAGAGCTTGTGGGCAGAAAAACAAATAGCGTCAGCATCGGTCTTTTCGAGAATATCGTGACTGTGAGCCATGGCTTGGGCTGCATCGATAATGATAATGCCACCGGCTTTGTGGACTTTCTTAATGAGCTCGTTGATATTGCTGAGTTTGCGGCCATCGAAGTTGCTAGCGCAGTTTACAACGACGAGAGCGTTTTTGAAATCGTAATCATCGATTAAAATTGAGCCGTCATCGTTTCTCTTCATGACGATGCGAGGCACGCCGGTGCGTTCGGCGAAAGCCATGGTTGAGAGGAATGGTGAGTTGTGCTCGATTTCTGATGTCATGACTTTGTCAAAAATTGAAGGGTCGAGTTGGTTCAATAACAAGTTGATGCCATAGGTAGTGTTGAGGGTAAATGATACAGTATATTCTTTTGATTTTAGTTTCAAAAACTTCAGGACTTTTTCGCGTACGGCGTCGACTTTTTCGTCGGTGATGCGCCCCCACTTATATTTGGCGCGTTCGCCGCAAGCGTTGAAATGGAGATAGTAATCGTTAATAGCATCAATAACTGGGCGGGGACGGAGCGACTGGCAGGCGGCATCGAGATAGATATTTTTTTCACCTAAATAATCAAAATCATTCATAAGATTTATTATAACAAAAAATCCCCCGGAGGGGATTCTTTGCCAGTTAGCTAACTTTAAGTATCGATTAAGCGAGTTCGACGGTTGCGCCAGCTTCTTCGAGAGCTTTCTTCATAGCCTCAGCATCAGCTTTAGCGACTTTCTCTTTGACGGTTGCAGGAGCGCCATCGACAATAGCCTTAGCTTCGCCAAGACCAAGTCCAGTAGCTTCCTTAACAGCCTTAATAACGGCGATCTTTTGAGCGCCAGCGTCCTTGAGGACGACATCAAATTCAGATTTGCCTTCATCGGCAGCAGCGGCACCACCATCAGCAACAACAGCAACAGCTGCAGCTGGCTCGATGCCATATTCGTCCTTAAGGACGGTTTTGAGTTCATTGACTTCGAGAACGGTCATATTGACGAGCTCTTCGGCCAATTTTTTAATATCGGTAGCCATAGTATCTCCTTATTAATAATATATAAAATTGATTGCTTATTTTGCTTCGCGGTTTTCGAGTCCGGAAACGATGCCATTGATGCCAGAAAGAAGCGTATCGACCACCTGGGCGATAAGTTCGTTCTTGGTTGGCAAAGAGCCGAGCGCGACGACTTCTTCTTTGGAAAGATTTGCGCCTTCGTTGTTAAAGCCACCAATAAGTTCCATTTTGTTGTGGGTTTTGGCGAATTTAGCAAGAACTTTAGCAGCGCTAAAATCTTCGTCTGAACCGATTGCGTAAAGCAATTGGCCAGTGAGACCAGTCGTTTCGGTGTCTTTGTAAGCGGCGATTTCTTTCATCGCAACTTTCAAGAGACGGTTCTTGACGACTTTGATTTTGACGTCGGATTCGCGAGCGAGTTTGCGAAGCTCTTGGAGCTCAGCGACGGTGAGACCTTCGTATTTGGCGTAGGTAACCATTTTTGAGTTGTTCAAGAGTTCGGTCAAATCAGCAACCAATGTAGTCTTTTTATCTTTTGAAATTGCCATAAAAAGTTCCTTTGGTTAAATTTTGACATAGTTAGCTAAACTGTTAAACAGCGTCACCAAATAAAAACAAGAATTTGCCTCGGTGGCATGATTAAAGGGTGAACCCTCGCCACTGTCTTTGGTAACTGGTATAATTATAGCAAATATTAGGAGAAAATGCAATGATTAAAATTTTGGCTGGCGGCAAGAAGGCGGGTGGCACCTATCTGGAGCTAATTTCTGAGTATGAGAAGAGGTTGAAAAAACCATTTGATCTTGAATGGAAGTTTGTTGAAGAAGATAAATTGACAGCCGAACTAAAGGATTGGCCGTTTTCGGGGCGGGATTTTGTGATCTTGTGCGATGAGCGCGGCAAGATGCTTGGTTCGCCAGAATTTGCGCAGGTGCTCGAGAATAATTTTAATTACAGTAAAAATATTGTAATCATCATTGGCGGAGCCTATGGGTTTGATGATGAAATTCGTGCCAAAGCAGATTTAGTTTGGTCTTTTTCAAAACTAGTTTTCCCCCATATGTTATTCCGTGTAATGGTGACGGAACAGATTTATCGCGCACAAGAAATTTTAAGTGGCGGTAAATATCATCACGAATAAAAAAATATCACCCTGGCTAGGGTGATATTTTTAATCTAGTTTATTTTGCCCCGAACACTGAGGTGACTTGGCCATCCTCGTCGATTCTAGCTTCGATGTATTTTCTAGAATCTGAGTCGATCCAGAGACGCTTTGTGCTATAGGTGTCTTTTTCAGACAAGAGACCATCTTTGCCGCCGAGGGCTTTTTTGAGCTCATTGTAGGAGATGCCGCTTTCGATTCTGTCCTTGACGGTGTCGTATCCATCGATATTGCCGTTGCCGGCGTGGGCAGAATAATCGTAATCTACTTCAATCTCTGCAGTTTTGCTCGAAATGTAGAATAAGGCTTTAAGTGTGTCTCCGTTACTAAATTCCCAGGCGTAATTTTCCCACTCGCCAGATTTGGATCTTGCGGCGTTGTAGGTACCCTCAAAGCCAATGGCTTTATTATATTGCTCTACTGTAACATTTTTGATGGCGAGTTTCTCGATACATTCTTCGGCTGAGCTACAGCTAGAAAGAGATGCTGGGTTGTAGTGGACATCATCGTCATCGTCTTCATCGTCGTAGTATTTTTTCCAGTCGTAATCATCGTCGTCATCGTAGTCGTAATCGTCATCGTCGTCATCGTAGTCATAATCGTAGTATTTTGACCAGTCACTATCTTCGGCCTTAAGCTCTTGGCCCTTGAAGGTACACTTGGCGCCACTTCTGACGGCGAAGTTGCCGAGCTGTTCAACGTACTTGCTTGCAGAGAGGCCACTTTCTTTCTGGTCTTTCTTGAGATCATCGAGCGATTCAGTGAGGATGCCTACGCCGACATATGTCACACCGACAATGTCTTTGTCATTAAAGGCAATGGTAAAGTTTTGACCGTCTTTTTCACAATAAAGCTTGTCTGAGCTGTTCATTATAAAGATAATGATGCCTACAGCAGCAATGACTGCTAAGCCAACGCATGCGCAGATGATGGCGATAATTTTGCCTTTATTGCTTTTTGTGGTTGGTGCAGCAGCGACAGCTGGAGCGGTCGTAATTGGAGCAGCAGCTGGAGTTGGTTGCTCGATTGGCGTTGGTGCTGGTTCTGGAGCTGGAGTTGGTTCTGGGACTGGCTCTGGCTCTGAAGCCGGAGCTGGTTCTGGAACTGGTTCCGGTGTTGGCGTTGGGTTGTTATTGATTGGTTCTTCTGGCATTTAGCCTCCTTAATTGTTAATTACTATGTTTTGCGTTATTAAATTGGAATAGTGCACCGATGGCGGCGATTCCAATGACGATAAAAGTATGGTATTCCATTGGGATACCGGCGGAAAGAGTATAGATTGCCCTAGTCACTACAAGCGCACCAGCGACGGCGGTAACTACGATGGTGGCTGGCTTCATCATGTTGACGGCAACTGCGCCTAGGATGACGCCAAGAATACAGGCGATGCCGATGACTTCGCCGCTGATGCCGAATTGCGAAATTGCGACGGCGACCGTAGCGAAGAAGCAGAGCAGACCGACGCAGAGTTTTTCGATCGAAAAGCCAAGTAGAGACATCAAAAGACCGCCAGCGAGTGGCAAAATGATTTGCCAGAGGGTGCTTTCGGCGATGAACGGCGCACTATTGTTGATATATGGCATGGCATATTTGGTTAGAGTGTAACCAATTAAGAACCAGGCGACAAAAAAGACGATTTTTTTGAGTTTGTAACCGAATAAACAAACAAAGGCGCCTAAAAGTAAGGCTAAAATTACTTCGTAACTTTCCATAAGCATATTGTAGCACAAAAAAAGAGCCTCGCGCGGAGGCTCTTTTAAAAAACTCTTATTTGTAGAGATTTTCGACAGCAATCGAAGGACCCATGGTGGTCGTGATAAAGACTGATTTAACATAGGTACCTTTGAGGCTGGCTGGTTTTTGAGCTTTCAAGCTTTCGAAGAAAACGTTGGCATTCTCGAGAAGTTTGTCGGCGCCAAAGGAAACTTTGCCAAGACCGATGTGGACGATAGCTTGTTTATCGACGCGGTATTCAACCTTACCGGCTTTGGCTTCCTTAACAGCTTTCTCGACATCCATAGTGACGGTGCCAGCTTTTGGATTTGGCATGAGACCTTTTGGGCCAAGGAGACGTGCAAATTTACCAAGTTTTGGCATGTAGGCTGGAGTAGAAATAAGAATATCAAAATCAATAGTACCTTTTTCGAGCTGTTTCAAGAACTCTTCGTCTTCGGCGATATCAGCACCGGCGGCTTTGGCAGCTTTTGCTACATCGAGTGGAGCAAAGACGGCGACACGAACGGTCTTACCGTTGCTGTTTGGAAGCACGATGGTAGTGCGGATGTTTTGATCGGCTTGGCGTGGGTCTACACCGAGGCGGACGTGGGCTTCAACGCTGGCGTCAAACTTAGCAGTATTGGTTTTGACGGCGAGCTCAAGAGCGTCTTTAAGGGTGTATTCTTTGCCCTTTTCAACTAATTTAGCGGCTTCTTGATATTTTTTGCCACGGCGTTCGATTTTTGGACGAGTGACTGGTTTGGCGCCTTTTGGTTTCTCGGCGGCAGCTTTTTCTTCGGCAGCACGCTCAGCTTTTTTGGCTTGACGTTCTTCCTCGGCCTTAACTTCTTCGACGTGTTTTTTGGAGCGTTTGCCAGCTTTGGCAAATTTTCCCTCAGTATCAACTACTTCTTCGACAGCTTCAGTAGCTTCTTCGGTAGCTTTGACTGCTTCGTCAGCAGCTTCAGTAGATTTGACCTCTTCTTTGGTCATTTTGAATCCTTTCTGTGGTAATAGCGGCCTTTGGCCTCCCAACATGATTAATAATGCAATATATTATACACGAGTTTTATGAAAAAAGCAAGAAAAGGGGAGCCCAAAATGTGGCTCCCCGAAAAATACTAAGAATCGTTGTAATGATAAGAATGGCTTTTTCTGGCAGCGTATCTGCCGCACGATCTGGGATCGACGCCGCTATTTCTACCAGACATCCTTTCTGCTGCGGGCCTCTGGGCTTGTTTGATGAGGTATTTGAGGGCGCGATTATGATCTAGTAAGCTTTCTCTAACTCGACTACCGGCGTATTCCTTAATTGCGAAAACTATTCCGGCGAGCTCTTCTTTTTTCTTGCTACGTAGATAAGCTTTTGCGATTGATTCTTCTTTGCCGTCATCAAAAGCCAAGAATGGGACCTCTGGGAACGTGTCCAAAAGCCACTCTTCAACCGTGGGCGGTTTCCTGAGCTTGCATTTCCGAGCTTGTCCGAGTAGTTCGAGATTTTCCGTCTTGATAGTACGGTATTCGTGCCCGTACTGCTTACGGAGCAATAGGGCTTCCTCAAACAATTCTTGTTTCTTAGGTATTTTCTGATTAGGTGCGATTTTGGCCATTTTCTTTAACCTCCTTATGACACAAAATAGAATTTTATTTTCCCATAAAACATCAAAAAAGTCAACCTACGCGTGGCAGGTTGACTCTTGAATTTTCGATTAGTCTTCGACGGTTACGCCCATTGAGCGAGCGGTACCGGCAACGATTTTGATGGCGCCTTCGATGTCGTTTGCATTGAGTTGGTCCATCTTTTTATTGGCGATTTCTTCGAGCTGAGCGCGAGTGATCTTGCCGACCTTGTCGACGTTTGGCTTACCAGAACCTTTCTCGATTTTGATAGCTTCACGGATGAGGTCGTCGACTGGTTGTCCGAGACAAACCCAATCAAAAGTGCGATCTTCGTAGACTTTGATATGAACGATGACGTTCTTGCCCATGAAATCTTTGGTTTTTTCGTTGAATGGATTGATGAAATCCATCATGTTAAGTCCCCATTGACCGAGGGTTGAACCAACCGGAGGTCCAGCGGTGGCTTTACCGCCAGGGATACGCAACTTCAAGTTGCCGATGACTTTCTTTTCTGCCATGATATTATTTTTCCTCTTTCCGAGTACGTAACTCAGACATTATACTATATTTTTAATAAAATTACAATTGTTTAACCTGCAAAGCATCGAGCTCGACTGGTGTTTCGCGACCAAACATCGAAACCATAACTTTGAGTTTGCCCTTGGCGGCGTCGATTTCGGAAACGGTACCGTCGAAGCCTTTGAACGGACCATCGGTGATGGAGACGACTTCGCCGATTTCGTATTTGACGGAGAATTTTGGATCTTCTACGCCCATACGTTTCTTGATCTTGGTGATTTCCTTCTCGGAAACTGGGGTTGGCTGGGTGCCGGTGCCGATAAAGCCGGTTACACCAGGGGTGTTACGAATGATGTACCAGGTCTCATCAGACAATTTCATTTCGACCAAGACGTAGCCTTGGAGGATTTTGCGGTCTACGACTTTGCGTTTACCGTTTTTAATTTCGATTTGTTTTTCCTTTGGGACGATTGCTTCGAAGATTTTGTCGGCCATTTCAACGGTGTTGACGCGTTGGTTGATGGAATCGGCGACCTTGTCTTCGTATCCGCTGTAGGTAGAAATTGCGTACCACGCGCGGGTGTCGTCATAGCGGTTTACTGCCATAGTTTCTCCTTATCCTAAGATACTATTAAAGATAAATTTAAATAACATATCGAGCAAAACGAGGATGAGGACGAAGAACGCAGTGTAGACTAAGACTGCGAAAACCATCTTCCAGGTTGCTTTACGGTTTGGCCAGCGAACTTGGCGGATTTCCTGCCAAGACTCTTTGAAATAGCGACCAATAAAACAGAATGGGCGGAAAAGGATAAATGGTTTTTTGCCATTTTTCTTTTCGGCTTTTTCTGCCTTCTTGGCAGCTTTTTTGGCCTGTTTGTCTTTTTTATCAACTTTTTTGTCTTTTAAGACGACTTTTTTCCGAGTTATAACCGGCTCTTCGGCTGTTTTTTCGGTTTTCTTAGAGTCGTTAGCTTTGATGCGAGTGATTTTCGCTTTGGCCATATTTAACTCCTTATTAAAAAAAGTCTGTTACCAGACTTGTCAATAGTATAGCAAAAAACAAGGGGTTTGTAAATGACTTTTTGCCTTAATACCAGAATTCTTTTGGTAGTTTTTCGGCGATTTTTTGGTGGAAGTCGTAATCGAAATTTTCGAGGCGTTCTGGATGTTTGGTTTTGAAGTACTTGGCGCGGATTTCGTCGGCTGTCATAAGATCGCCGGCGAGGAGTTGGTATTTCTTGAATAAATTAAGGCCACGTTTGAAGTTTTTTGGCGGTAAAACGGCAACCGGGAGAAAATCACAAGTGGCTTTTTCGTCGGAAAGGAGTTTGATGGCAAGAATAGACATAGTTGGAATAATGTCTTCCTCTTTTTTGTAGACAGCCGGGGTTTTAAAAACGGTACGTTGCCTGGTAGCGGACGGAGCGACAAAAATCATGCCGCCGTCTTTGACGATACTGGTTGAGAGGTCGGTGTAAATCTCGCGGAAATCGCGCTTGATGCGGTTGGCGGTTTCATAAATTTCGCTGTCTTCGGCGATACCAAGCTTTTTCCAGGTGGATGGCGTAATGGTTGGAGTAATGATGATTCCGAGGGCTTTCAAACGGTCGTAATCGCCGGCGAGGGCTTCGTACCAGGGCAGATTAACCGGAAATAATACTGGTTTGTCGCCCCAAAGTTCGAATTTGATGAGTAAAATACGCCCAATTTCGCCAAGGCTTGGATGGTTAAAGCCGAGCACCAAGCCGTTTTTGGTATTCGGAAAAGTGGATTTGTCGTAGATGGCCGGCGTGATTTTATGAAGATTTTTGACGATGCGGATCTTGGCCTTTTCGAGGCGTTTTTTGGGGTCGTTTTTGTGACCGACGTGATAAAAATGATTGATAGCGAGATGGCAGACTTTGCCAACCGGGACCATCTCTTTGCGGAGTTTTTCCCCGCCGAGAGATTTAAGTAATGAATAATTATGATGCTGAAGCTTGTCGATGATTTGCTCGGACGAAAGTTTTTTGAGGTCGGCCGGACTGAAGGTAAGTTTTTTGCTCATGATAGTTTGATTATAGCATGACTGTTTTAAGTGCAAGCGGATTTGTGGGATACGGGTGGCAAAATTGTGCGTTTCGTAGTATAATGTATAACATTGGAGCGTCGCCAAGTGGTAAGGCAGCGGGTTCTGGTCCCGCCATTCGAGGGTTCGAATCCTTCCGCTCCAGCCAAAGAAAATACCCAACCTTGCGGTTGGGTGTTTTCTTTGACCTAAGTCAAATTGATCATCATTCTGTCTTTTCGGCGTGTGTTGCCGTAATGAAGTCTCCGCGCCAATGCATCCTATGATCAGGATTTTCCATGCTGGATGTCCAGCCGTGGTCAATGATTGAACCAGGGTGCGTCTTGAGATACTCGAAATCCCATGCCAGCATCAGTCTAGGCTGAGTCTGCTTGATGTACATGAGGCTCTTTCTATCTGGAAAGTCGATAAGTACCGGTATGCCGGCCTTTGCTTCCTCGTCTTCTAATGCAGGGCGCATGACCACTTTTCCAGGATAGACTCCGTTCTCCATAAGGAGGAGAACTTCATCCTCTACGTGGAAGCTCCTTTCCGTTCGAGCTACCGGGAGAACCGGTGCGCGATCGGCTTCGTCAATCAATGGACCGAGGAGCTCGATCTTTTTTGCCACCAATGCCTTTTCTTGCACAAGGTTATTTTTGAGTCTTTCGGCTCTCTTAATAACCTTTTTCCGGAGTTTATCGGAAGCTGTGGCAATATGACAGGTGTCACGGCGGTCGATTTTGCCATCGAGTTTGAACGATAGCAGCTTCGAGCAGCAAGAGCATGCAACGGGTTCTCCGAACACTTTGAGTGCTGAAAGACAGGACAACGGTACCATATGCTTACAGTTACTGCATTTTCCATGATCCTCTACTGGCTTTTTTATCCAGGCCTCAGGGAAACTTCCCTGACGCGCACAATCAACAGTGCGCTGCGCTTCGAGGATCGCGCTCTTGAGATCCTTTTCTCTTTTGCGCCAATAGGCGCGTGCGAGGGTTAGATTCTCTTTGCCCAAACCACGAAGTTCTTTTTCACTTGCGATCTGGATGTGCCAAGATCTCGGAACGAATCCGCTGATTGGTACGGCGATAGTTCTTTTCTTTTGCAACAAATTCTTCATAACAGTTACCTCCTTTTGTTGCAATTCCCCATAGCGGAGAATGATGATATAAATATGCAATGCGGTCATGGCGGCCACATTTCTATAATTATACCACAAAATGCTTAAAAAATCAATAAAAATAGCCCCGCCGGTTAAGGCGAGGCCATCTTGAAAAGATAGAAATGGAGTTGGTATATTGTCAACCGGCTGCATGAGCCGTTGCAATCTTTTTGACTACCGCCCTATTGATTACCACTCTAGTTCTAGTGGTATCTGGCGCTGAGATGATCGACAATCTGCGCATATGCGGTTCGCTAGCACGACAAATGTCCGCCGTAAAGACGTTGGCTCTCATGACGAGTCTATCGCCGTACGTTCTGGTACGAGAGATAGTAACGTTGCCATAAAGCTTGGTCTTGTAGCCGACTATGCAATAGTCGCGCAATCTGATATTACCAGTTAAATCCGCTTCGTCGCGAACGATCGCATGATCTTCGATGACGATATGGCGGTAATTTACGTTAATATCAGAATCTCTTATAGCCTCAACGATGTCCCCATTAGCCATCACGTCGCTATAGCGGCAAACTTTGTTGTGGATCTTGGCTTTGCCAGAGATTTGTGCTGAACCTTTGATTTCGGTGTTCCCGCCAATCATAGCTTCGCCAAAAATCTCAGCCTTACCGCTTACGCGGCAATCTCCGTAGAGGAGCGCGTTTTCCGTTACGGAAGCGTCGCCCATTACGATTGCCCTTTCGGCAACCCAACAATTGCCTTCCTGAGACAAATTATCGAGTTTTTCGATGAAGCCACCGTAAGTATGTTTTTTGATCTTATACTTACGATTGTATTCTCTAGCTCTGATTTGATGTAGTACAACCCCATTGACTTCCAGTGTTCTGTCTGTGAGTTCATATTTCATAAACTCATGCCCCCTTTCGTATGATACCTTCTGGAATTTTGTAATGTTCTGGCGATAAAAAAATCACCCCTATACTTAATTATCTCACAGATTGTGATTTTTGTCAAGTATAAGGGTAATTTTAGGGTGTGCGCTAATTATTCGTAGCGCAAAGCGTCGATTGGGTTTTTCTTTGATGCTCTGCGGGCTGGCAAGGTGCCGGCGAGGAAGGCAATAAACATGATGACGAATGCAATTGCGAGCATCGTGAGTGGCTCAAAGACGGTGAGTTGGAAGGTCGGGAAGTCTTTGAGGAAGGTTTCGTGCGAGACCATATTGGCGATGTTGCCTACGATAATGGAGGCGGTAATGCCGAATACGGAGCCCCAGAAGCCAAGCATGACGGCTTCGGCGGAGAAGCTAAGGAAGACCTTGCTGTTGCTCATACCGAGGGCCTTGTCGAGACCGATCTCACGGGTGCGTTCTTGGACGGCCATGAAAAGTGTGTTAATGATACCGATGGAGGCTGCGATAAGGGCGATGCCGCCAAAGATATTAAATACTACAAGAATGGCGTCGAAGAAGACGCGGATCATGCCAACTTCGTCGTCGACGGACATAGCAGAGAGGCCCATCTCTTCGAGCTCTTTTTTGATGTCGTCGATTTTTTCTGGATCAACATCGGCGACAGCCTGGAAGGTATGGTTAGACTCTTTTGGCATGCCTTCGAAGTTGATTTCATTGATGCGGTTCCAGAGAGAAAGGTTAGCGCGGCTACCACCCATGGCGAGAATACCTGGGGCTTGAGTACCGGTGATTTTTGCTTCAACAATAACTTGGCAGTCGCTGCGGCGGGTAACAGTATAGCACTTGAGGGTGCTCGGGGCAGCGATTCTGATGATTTGGCCGACGGAATCGGCTGGATTTTCAAAACCAAGAGCTTTGGCCATATCTTCGGTGAGGGCGATTTCGTATGGCGCACCGTCATCAGTGTTTGGCGCGACGCCGGCAGACATATCAATATTGATGCCCGGGACGATGGCGTTTAGGTTGATACGATAGCGTTTATCGGTTTTATCGCTCGTAGCGTAGTCAGCTGAAGCACTTGGGAGTGCGTGGAAGGATTTGACGCCGTCGAGCTCTTTGGCCTGGGCAACCTGCTCGTCTTTGATATATGGCGAAGCGTTGGAGACATCTTTATCTTCGGTGTATTCTTGAACGCCACCGCTGTCCATGAGGGACGAAATCTGATCATAGGTTTCGGTCGGCATCATTTCGAGATAACCATCGCCACCCATGTTCTCGATCTGTTTATCGATAAAGCTATTGACGCCAGCGTTGATGGCAGAGTTCAAGATGATCGTGAAGCTACCCACAAAGATAGCCAAAATCGTGAGGAAGCTGCGAAGTTTGCTGCGCCAGAGATTAGAGTTGGCGTCACGGAAAACGTCTAAAATTTTCATTTCTTTCCTCCTTTCTTTTTATCGGTAACAACTTGGCCGTCGGCGATGCGGATTTGGCGCTTACACTTGGCGGCGAGTTCTTCGTCGTGGGTGACGATAATGAGAGTAATGTCCTTTTCGCGGTTTAGCTCAAAGAGCAGATTCTCGATTTTTTCACCAGTGGTGGAGTCGAGGTTGCCGGTTGGCTCGTCGGCAAAGATGATCTTTGGATTATTAACAATGGCGCGAGCAATACAAACGCGTTGCTTTTGGCCACCAGAGAGATCCTTGGCTTTGTTTTTATATTTATCATCGAGTTCAACGGTCTTTAGAGCTTCCATGGCGCGGCGTTTGCGCTCGCGGCGGCCAATGCCGGCGATTTTAAGAGGCAAGATAACGTTGTTTAAGACGCTATCGTTGGCATTCATAAAGAAACTCTGGAAAACGAACCCGAATTCTTTATTGCGCAGGCGATTGAGCTTGCGATTTTTGAGTTTGCTAGTGTTTTGTCCATTGAGTTGAATTTCACCTTCGGATGGTTTGTCAAGCAAGGCAAGTAGATGCATTAAGGTGGACTTGCCAGAGCCGGATTTGCCGATAATTGCGACAGTTTCGCCTTTTTCGATATCGATGTTGATACCTTTTAGGGCTTCGAAAACAGTGTCACGCTTACCGTAAACCTTCTTCAGGTCTTTAGTAGATAACAGTGTATTTTTCATAACCATATTATTATAGCACAGAACAAAATAGACCCCAAGGATGGGGCCCAGATTGTCTAAAAGCGATTATTTGTTTAGAACCATCATGTAGGTACCAAAGGCGAGCAGGCCGGCGATGCAGGCGAGCACTACGATGAGACCAGTCTTGAAACAAGTATCTTTTTTGGCGCAGGCGCAACCTTTTTTATCGCAGCAGGCTTTTTTAGCTTTGGTAGTAGTTTTGGTGGTTTTCTTTGCTGTAGGCATAAAAATCTCCTTTGCCTACATTATACATGAAAAAAGCATAAGCGCCAAGACTTTTTAAAAGTTTTCGGCTTTGATTTCGAAGTAGGATTGTGGGTGGCTGCAAACTGGGCAGATTTCTGGGGCGACCTTACCAATTACGACGTGGCCACAGTTGCGGCAGATCCAAATTTGATCACCGTCTTTAGAAAAGACCTTGGCGTCGTTGATATTTTTGAGCAGTTTGCGATAGCGCTCTTCGTGGTGTTTTTCGATGGCGGCGACAGCCTCGAACTTATCGGCAATCTCATCGAAACCTTCTTCCCTAGCGGTTTTGGCAAAATCAGCATACATGTCGGTCCACTCGTAGTTTTCACCATCAGCGGCTGCGGCGAGGTTTTCCGGGGTAGATTTAACGGCTCCACCCTCGAGAATCTTAAACCACATTTTGGCGTGTTCTTTTTCGTTGTTGGCGGTCTCTTCGAAGATGGCAGCAATTTGTTCGTAACCATCTTTTTTAGCTTTAGAAGCGAAATAAGTATATTTGTTGCGGGCTTGAGATTCGCCAGCAAAGGCTGCCTGCAAGTTTTTTTCAGTTTGAGTACCTTTTAAATCCATAAAACTCCTTTTTTAAAATTATACTATACTGTTGCCGCCTGTACCCCTTTACTTTTTACGCTTTTTGTGCTATAATAGTAATGTATATTTCAATTGGGAGTATATATTTTTATTATGAAGGCTATCATTAGCCGCGGAGGTAAATCCGCGGTATTTTTGTCTCTGATTTTGGCGGTTCTTGGCCTTTCTTTGGGTCAACAAATCCCAACTGTGGATGCCACGCCGGACCGCATTGATTTTGCTGTCTCAGAAGACATTTCCCTGCTTGATGCTGTTGATAGCCCAGAAAAAGCTTCCGACATAGAGATTAGCGGTGATTTTAAAGCTCCGGTGGTGGCCCGCAGCTATACTACCTCTAGATCTACTTCTACGCGTACCAACTATATTTCGATTCTTGGTCGCACGATTGATATTTTTGTCTCTAATGATACGGCGATCAACGCCGGCTCTAAGGTGGCGCGTTATATTAATGGCAATTACCACGGTCAATTTTATTATGGGCACAATTATAGCTACGTGTTTGGCGGCCTCGCTAACCTTGCCGTCGGTTCGACCTTCACGATCAACCTTGACGGTATCGACTATAACTACCGCGTAGCCAAGGTTGAGACTGTTGCAAACGACGACGTACTATCTAAAAATATGAGAAAAATTGCCGCCGGCAAAGATTATAATGGTACGCAATACGATGTGTCTTTGATGACCTGTGCTGGCACACCATACGGCAACGGTAACGCTACGCACCGCACTATTCTTTACGCTTATCAGTACTAAACCCCCGGCGAGAAGTGTTTGATTTTGCGACGATGTTCGCGATAATTTTTGTCGTGGGATTCGACTTCGGCCCAGAAGGCGGTTGAGTGATCCATATGATTAAGATGGGCGAGCTCGTGGATAATGACGTAATCGCGGAGCTTCTCGGGCAGTTTCATTAGGCCAATATTAAGAGAAATAGTGCCGCTGGACGAGCAGCTGCCCCAGCGCGTATTGGCGTGGGATAGGCGGCAGCGTTCGTATTTATAGCCATAGAGATTAGCGAAATATTCCAAGCGATATGGTAGGTTTTCTTTGGCCTTTTTCATGAGGGCCTTTTTTTGATAGTCGCGGGCGCGCTGAGTGGATGGATCTTTGATTGGTAATTTTTCGCGAATCATTTTGCGATTGAGATTGAGGAAACGTTTGACCAAAAAATTAGAGGTATGTTTTGGCACAGACATCTGCAAGCGTCCGGAAGTAGAGACGGAAAATTTGATGTTTCTTGCCAGTGGACTTTTTCGGACGACGACTTCGCCGAATTCAGAATCTTCTAAAATCATTATTATTCAGATAGAGCAGCCAAGATATGCTTGAGCTGGGTTTCGAAGGTATGTTTGCCGGAAAGGATGATTGGGGTCTCGGTGTCGGATGGGGCTTCGAGGCGTGGAACGGTGGTGTCGTAGACCTCTTTGGCCTTGGCGACAGACCTGTATTTGGCCTTGAGGCGGGAGCGAATAGTAGCAATATCGGTCTGAACCCAAACAGTGGAAGTGCGATAGCCGGCTGGGCGCAAAATGCGACGCATTTCTTCGCGTTCTCTCTCTGTGCCGATGGCGCCTTCAATTACGATGTTTTGCTTGGTTTTAGCAACTTGCTCGATGAGCATAAGAGTGACTTTGTTGGTTAGATTGTATTTGGCTTTGAGCTCTTCGAGATTGTAAAAAGCGATACCGAAGCGCTTGGCGAATTTTTCCGCAAATGTTGACTTGCCACTACAAGGGGCACCGAAGACCAGGAGTGCGCGTGGCTGTATTTTTTTACCTTCCATAATGATTTTATTGTAACACACTATTTGCAAGATAGACAAATAGTTTTGTTCGGTGTTATATAATTAAGCCATGAAAGACGAACGCAAGGAATTTTTTGTCAAAATCTTGCTCGCTATTGGCTGCGCCATGCTTTTGGTGGTGTTTTGTATCATGGTGGCGCTGGCGTTCTCCAATGACCGCAAGGTTGAACCCGATGAAATTGTTGTAGTAGAAAAACCTAAGCGTATTGCCGATGAGGATGTGGTTGACGCCCCGGATGAACCTAGTGATATTGCTCCTTGGGACTCGCTCGTTGATTATATTAAAAAGAACGGTTGGGATGTAAGCTTTGGCTATTACAATCTTACTACCGGCGAGGAAGTTACTTACCGTGCAGACAAAATCTATTATGGCGCCAGCCTCGTGAAAACAGTGGACGCGTTGTATGTGTATGAAGAGATGCAAGTAACTGATGATTTAAGGGACTTAGTGAAGGAAGCTATTACGGTGAGCGACAACGATGCGCATATGGAATTATTTGAGACTATCGGTTACGAAAAACTGCGTGCTTACGGGAGAGCGTTAGGCATGAAGAATTTCTTGGACACCAATGAATCTTACGAATATGGCAATACGACTGTGGCTGATCAATTGGCGCTCTGGAAGAAAGTTTATAATTTCCTCTATACGGATCGCAATGCGGATAAGGCGGAGCTAGAAAGTTTCTTCAAAAATAACAACACAAATAGTTTGGCGTTTGAGCCAAAAATGAGCGTACTACATAAATATGGCTACTGGGAAGACGCTTGTCATGATAGCGGCATTATTTTGACTGATAAACCGTATATTTTGACTATTTTGACAAACGAGAACTGGGGTGGTTTCTCGATAATTTCGGATTTATCGGAAAAAATTTATCAAAAAATAGCCCTTGAAGGCTAATTTGGCAGGGGCGACAGGAATTGAACCCATATCTACGGTTTTGGAGACCGCTATACTAACCGTTGTACTACGCCCCTAGCGTGAATATATTATAACATAAAAAATAAGCCCCTGGGGGCTTATTTTAGCGTTTCTTTTCCTTGACTTCGTTGCGGCCGAGGTTTTTCTTAGTCTCGGTGAAAACAACGTGTTTGCGAAGAACTGGATCGTACTTCTTAAGAGAAAGCTTATCAGGAGTATTCATCGTGTTCTTCTTGGTGTAGTAAGCACGGACACCAGACTCCTCAGAAACGAGGCCAACGAGTTTGCGCTTAGTATTATTCTTTTTTGCCATAATTGTTGACTATTTTATCATATCTATTTTAAAAAGTAAAGAATTAAAAAGGGGAGGCGCACAAACGTCTCCCCGGGTTGTTAAGAAAGGTTTCCCGGTGGTTCCATTACCGGAAAAACCAGTGGTTAAGTATTGTTGTGTGGTTTCATAGGTTTTGGTCTCCAGTCTCAACTTACTAGCTCCTGACCATCGGAGCCTTGAAATAACCCATTGGTATATACCTTCCTTTCCTAAAATTGAAATGTGCGAGCTTTGCGCGCTAAGCCCGGATCCTATCGGGTGCATCAGGCCGGTAGGGGCCTTCAGAAGCATATTGCTATGCCAGACTTCGAGACAAGTTGATGCAGACTTGTGAATAGGAGTATATAGCATTCTCCCGGCTAAGTCAAGCATAAAAAAGGCCCTCGCTTGAGGGCCTTTACGAAGATGGGACTTGTGTATTAATGACCGAAGTAATCGCTCAGACGTTTGAGGTCTGAACTGATGACTTTGTGACCCTTTTGGTTAATTTCTTGCACCTTTCTATCGGCTTCAGCATAACCTTGAGCGGTCGGTTGGAATTTATAGGATTGGCCAGTAGCGGCATCCTTAACAATTAACTCGCCCACACATAACACCACCTTTCAATGTACGATTTCTCCAAGACGGAGATTCCCCGTATGATACTATTTTTTGGCGGTTTTTGCAAGCATGAGTTCGATGAATTTTTTGATGTCTTTGATGCCGCGACCAGAGTCTGGTTCGATAAATAATTGTGGATCGTCTAGGAAATCGAGACTGGTGATGTGCTGGTGGGCGGATTTGATGAGCTTGATCAATAACTCTTCGTCTTCGGAATTAAATTCATAGACTTTATCGTGGACTTCGCCGTCTTTGTCTGGTGTTACGAAGAGGATATGAGCTTTTTTAATGCGGTATTTAGAATAAGTTGGCGAGAGATTAAGAAGTAGCTTATAGAAACCAAGTTGGAGCATATATTTAAAGAGGGTCGGCTTGGAATCCCACTTTTCTTTATGATAATTGCCAGTCTTAAAATCGTAGATTTCGATAGATTTGTTGATATCGTCGATGGAAATGTGGTCGATTTTACCAGTGAGAGAAACGCCTTCGAAGGCGAGTTTTTCTGGCGAGAGGTTGACCTCGGCTTTGCCGTTATGTAGGACATCGCGGAAGGCGGCGAGCGAAACAGCCAGGTCTTTCGGCCCGCGTTCACGCAGGGCGGCGGTGATTTCTGGTTCGACGGCGGCCTTATCTAGCTCGGACAGGAAGAATTCAATGGCTTTCTCGTCGGAAATTTGATCATTTGTGACTTTTTCGAAAGTTTTATGGATTAGATCACCGAAGATGATTTGCTCGGTGGCCGGTTCTTTTGGCGCGCGCAAGATTTGCTGCTTAAAGAACTCGACTGGACCAGCATAGACAATGTCGATGAAACTAGTGAGCGACGAGGCGGATAGGCGGTAATTTTCGACCTTGGTTTTGTAGATGGCGCGCATGTCTGGCGACGGCGCAAGATACGGCGTGAGCCAATTACGGAGGTTGCTCTCGAGTGTGAACGGATCAACTTCTTGGTAATGACACTCGACGGTTTTATTTGGGATGTATGGGCTGATTACTATTTCGCCATTGTCGGTATTCTGGACGAATTCACCGAGATATTCAAGTCTTTCTGGAGATTTGTCATTAAAATCTTTGCGCGAGTTGGTAATGGTGAGATGCTCCTTGGCGCGAGTGAGAGCGACGTAGAGCAATCTCAAACGTTCGCCGTCCGTAGTGCCGGTGTGGCGGATTTGAAGAAGGTTTTTCGGTAAAGAAAGCAAGTTATTATTACCTTTTCCCTTACCCCAGGCGGAGTGGTCGGCGGCGATCAAAAAGACATATTTAAACTCGAGACCTTTGGCTTTGTGGGCGGAAAGAATCTGGACGGCATCTTCTAGATCGCGATACGGGCTAGCCTCTGAGATCGGCAAATCGGCAGCTTCGTAGTCGTCGATCATGGCGATGAGGTCGGCGAGCTTAGCGGCACGATCTTCGGTAGTATAGCGCTCGACTTTACTCATAAGTAGTGCTAAGTTCTCGTATAGTTGGTAAGAATCGTATTCGCCTTTTCCGGAGTAATAGCGAATGATTGGCGAGGTGAGATCGCGAATTTTGGCGGCGCCGATGAGATAATTAATGAAAATGCCGACCGGCGTGTCAAAAGCTTTAGCTACGAGTTCGGCAAGCAGATCCGCGACGCTTCTTAGTTTTTCATCTTCCGATTCGGACATCTTGGCGAAAGCTTCGCTTGGTGTGATGCGGGCATTATCGAAAGTTTTTAATACTGTAAGCATCGAAACGCCCCAGAATGGATACGAGAGAATTTCTAAAATGCTGGTTTTTGGAGCTTTGCCGCTCGCAACATCGTAGATGAAACGCGAAATAGTGAGAATAGCGTGAATCTCAGGGTTTTCGAGTAGGTTGTCGCGTTTTTCGTAGGAAATGTTGATGAGGTTTTGGCTCTTTAGGTATGGTAAAACTGGCAAAATATATTTGTGCTTTGGCGCAATAATGGCGATGTCACTCTGCTTTACGCCACTCTTAATTAATTTGGCGATTTCTTCGGCCACGAAGGCGTATTCAGCGTCAGAAGACAAAAATTCATGACGGGAGATTTGTGAAGCGGCCGGATTATTGTTCATAGCGTGCAAAGATTTTTCGCCAAAACGAGTGTTGTCATCGATTTGGTCGATAATTTGTTTGGAAAAGTCGAGGATTTCTTGCGAGCTACGATAGTTATCGACGAGCGGAATGACTTCGGCGTGGTAATGCTTTTGGAATTCGATCAAAGTAGTGGCCGAGGCGCCCTGAAATTCGTAAATCGCCTGGTCGTCATCGCCCACGGCCATAATAAGCGGCTTTTCGTAATCGGTGATCTGTTTGATAATTTCAAACTGGGATGGGTTGGTGTCTTGAAATTCGTCCAGTAAAATAAATTGGTAGCGCTCGGAAAGCGTCAGGCGGAATCCTTCGTCTTCTTTCAATACACGCACAGCTTCTTCGATCATATCGTCAAAATCGTAGAGACCGTTGCTTTTTAGATAGACTTCGTATTGATTCATGATATTGGCAAGACTCAAGAGTTTTTTGTTGGCGATGCGATCTTTTAGCCTGTAATTGCCGCGTTCGTCTTTTTCGAAATAAGTATCCTTCCAGGCGGAGAGCGGTGTGATTTTTTCAGTAGTAGCGGCTTCGTCTACGGCTTTTTGAAGATCAGAAATCAAAAGTTTAATAGAACGTTCAATTCCCTTCAGGATCGGCGGGATATTTTCGAATTTTTTGAGTTCATTCAAAATTGGCAGGTAGGCGTTGTTCAGCGAGTTGTGATAATCGCGCGGGACTATCTGCTTAAGATAGAGCGAAGCAAAATCACTGATCGCCTTGGAGTCTTCGAGATTTTGGCTCGCGATTGTTTTTAGATCGTCGGCGGTAAGGCGGGCAGATTTAGCGGATGAAATCGTATCAATAATATCCTTGACATTATCACCGCGCATAATATCGGTGCCAGGTAGATGCAGTTGAATATCTTTGATAATTTTGAATTTAGTGACGTCTTCAATGGCGGAGTCGAGCTTGCGAGAATACAAATCAGAATAATTTTTATACTGCACGAGTACTTCCGAGCCGAAGGCGTGATAGGTACTAATATTGACTTTGCTACTATCTTTGCCACCCATAATACTGCCGAGGCGCTCGCGCATGTTGGTGGCGCCGGACTCGGTGAAAGTGAGACACAAGATATTCTCTGGATTAGTATCGGTATTTTCGAGAATGTAGGCGACTTTGGATGAGAGTAGCTGGGTTTTGCCAGTGCCCGGGCCAGCCAAAACTAAAAGCGGCCCATCGAGATATTCTACGGCTGCTTTTTGCTTTTCATTTAGGCCCATGCGTCACTATCCTTAATTAAAGACTCCAGAATGCCAGCGGCAGCCGGAACTTTAAGTCCACCGTTCTTGATGCGTTTTAATGCAGTAACGCCTTCGACGGTTTTGGTTGATTCGGTCTGCCCGGCGATTAGGTTTTGGCCAAATTCAAAGTTGCGGGATGGAAAATTGCAAGTGAGTCTGAGGTCGCCGATACCGCAAGCCAGGCTCGCGGTTTTAGGATTGGCGCCGTTATTAAAGAGGATAATTTTGAACTCTTCGATCGCGGTAGAAATAAATTTCTCGTACTCGTCGGAACCTGGTTTGAGGTTGTGGTAGCCGGCATAAATCGCGTAAACATTCTTGAGTGCGCCGCAGAGTAAAACACCCTTGTTGTCGGCGGTGAGCTCGAATTTGAGCCACGGAGTTTCAAAAAGGTCGCGGATCCTTGGATCAGTGGCGGTAAGGGTGGTTTTGATGTGTTTTTCGATGTCGGCAGCAAAACCAGGGCCAGAAAGAATCATCACGTCTTCAAAATCCTTAAAAGTATCAGTATCGAGAATGCCCTTAGTGGCAACTACAAGCGGAATATTTTTGGGCAGCTTTGGTAGCATTTCGTCTACGGCTTTAGACGGAATGGCTAGGACGATTGTTTCAGCGCCTTTTAAAGCCTCTTCTAGGGTGATTTCGGAATTTAGGGAGTAGTAGACGACTTCGTGCTTTTTGGACTCCAAAATATGCCCGAGAGCCGAGCCAAATGCACCAGCGCCTAAAACTGTAATTCTCATGGTTTTATTATAACAATATTTTATTCTTCGGACAGGATTTTACCTGTACCAACTTCTAGGTGGAGTAATCTTTGGTTGCTAGAACCGCGGAATTTAAGCGATAGATCGCGTTTTTCTAAGATGAATGGTCCATCGATCAGGGCATCGAGAGATTTTAGGAATTCCCAAGCTGCCCCACCGTACTTTTTGATTTGCTCATAAGTGAAGCCGGAGAAGCTCCAGACGTTCCAGCCAAGCTCGTTGCGACAGAAATCAGCGATTTCTTTGCAAGCTTCTGGCTGAACAAACGGTTCGCCACCGCAGAAGGTGATGCCGGCTTGGCCTTTGAGGGCGCGGAGCTCTTCTTTAACCTTTTCGACATCGACCAAAGTGCCACCGTTAAAATCCCAAGTTTCTGGATTTTGGCAGCCCTTGCAGTGGTTTGGGCAACCTTGGGTCCAGACTACGGCGCGGAGGCCGTAGCCATTGACGATGCTATCGTGTTCGATTGGACCGCTAAGGCGAATTTGCATTATTTTTTACCTTTCATGGATTTTGAGGTTTTCTTGGCTGCTTCACGAGCAGACTTCTCTTCTTTAGTATAGCATCCATCGACGTTGTGCTTGACGCGAGCCTTTTCTTCGGCTTTTTTAGCGTCGTTCCAACGATCGAGGGTACCTACGAGGTAGCCGGTGATGCGGCGGAGACGTTCGAATGGAATGTCACCTTCTTTGCGGCCACAGGATGGGCAGACGTTGCCAGAGATGATGCCAGAGAAGCCACAGACTGGGTCACGGTCGACTGGGTGGTTGACGGAGCCGTAACCGATGCCGCAATCGTGCATTTTGCGAATGACGGCTTCGAAGGCATCGATGTTTTGGGATGGGTCGCCGTCGAGCTCAATATAGGTAATGTGACCAGCGTTACAGAGGTTGTGATATGGAGCCTCGATTTCAATCTTTTCGAAGGCGGAAATTGGATAGTAGACTGGTACGTGGAAGGAGTTGGTGTAGAATTCGCGGTCGGTGACACCTTTGAGTTTGCCAAATTCTTTGCGATCCTTCTTGGTAAAGCGACCAGCGAGACCTTCGGCTGGGGTAGCGAGAAGTGAGAAGTTTAGATGATATTTCTTACAGTATTCATCACATTTCTCACGCATGTGGCCAACGATATCAAGACCGAGTTCACGAGCATCGGCATCTTCGCCGTGGTGTTTGCCAACCATTGCAACGAGGGTTTCGGCAAGGCCGATGAAGCCGATAGAAAGCGTACCGTGTTTGATGACATCACGAAGGGTATCGTTTGGACCAAGTTTTTCAGAACCCATCCAGTTGCCTTGACCCATAAGGAATGGGAAGTTGCGGACGTGTTGGTTGGCTTGGAATTCGAAGCGCTCGAGGAGCTCGTCGCGGATAAGATCCATCTTTTCGTCGAGTTCTTTGTAGAAACCTTCCCAGTCGGCTTCTTTGCGTTCCTTGGTGGCAATACCGTGTTTGATACCAATACGGACAAGGTTCAAAGTGGTGAATGAGAGGTTGCCACGACCAGTGACGATGCCATCGGATTCTGGGAATACAGATGCGAAAACGCGAGTGCGGCAGCCCATGGTTGCGATTTCGGTGCGGTAATCACCTGGTTTGTAATACTTGAGGTTGTATGGTGCATCGATAAAACAGAAGTTCGGGAAGAGGCGCTTGGCAGAAACTTCCATAGAGCGCTTGAAGAGATCGTAGTTTGGATCGCCTGGGTTATAGTTGATGCCTTCCTTTACCTTAAAGATGGAGATCGGGAAGATTGGAGTTTCGCCGTGGCCGAGACCATTAGCAGTAGCTTCGAGCAAGTCCTTAGAGACGAGGCGACCAGCTGGGGTAGTGTCGGTACCAAAGTTAATTGAAGTGAATGGGACTTGGGCGCCAGCACGAGAGTGCATGGTGTTGAGGTTGTGGACGAAGCCTTCCATAGCTTGGAAAGTCTCGCGCTCGGTATCTTCGCTAGCAGCTTCAACAACGCTCTTTGGGAATTTCTTCTTTTCGAGTTTCTTTTCGTCGCCATAACAGAGGTCGTCGGTGACTTTGATATCGAGAGCCTTGTCGGCAAATTTGTTATATTTCTCAAGATTGCGTTTCAAAGCCTTACGGAAGGTCTTGTTGACGCCTGGGGCCATTGCGTAGTCGAAGTTCGGAATAGATTGGCCACCGTGCTGCTCGTTTTGGTTGGCTTGGAGAAGAATAGCGGCAAGTGCGGCGTATGAGCCGATAGAATTTGGGGTACGGAGGAAGCCGTGACCGGTATTGAAGCCCGTTTCAAAGAGTTTGAGTGGGTCAGACTGGCAGCAGGTCAAGGTGCCAGTAGCGTAGAAATCTAGGTCATGGATGTGAATATCGCCGTTTTCGTGAGCAGCAGCAATGTCTGGGCGAAGGAGAAGGGTTTTCGCAAAAACTTTTGAACCCTCAGCACCAAATTGGAGCATTTTGCCCATGGCAGAGTTACCATCGACGTTAGCGTTGCCACGCTTAACATCAGAATCTTCGGAGGCGTCGGCGCAAGAGATGGTCTTGTAAATATTCATAAGATCAGACTTGGCTTCGCGCACACGGGAGCGTTCTTGGCGATAGGTGATATAGGCGCGAGCGGTTTTCTTGAAGGCTGATTCCATCAAAACTTGCTCGACGATATCTTGAATTTGCTCAACATTTGGGGTGCGTGTCTTAATGGTCTCCTCGGCACGCTTGATTACCTTGTCGGCGAGGGCTTTAGCACGATCGGCTTTGAATTCTTCGGTGGCAAGGCCAGCCTTGGCGATCGCTTCGGTGATTTTTTCCGGATTAAAGTTGACGATTTTACCGTCACGCTTGACGACTTTTTTGAACATATGAAATATACCTCCTTCAAATGTATTTCAAATAATTCAGTTTTTATTGTTTACGTATGACCCTAGATATAGTGTCTGGTTAAGATTATACGGCGCTATATGTAGCGAAGTCAATAGTTTTTATGTTAAATTGTAAATTTTACAACAATAAATTTTTAAGCATTAGAAAGGGCCCCTTGATTAACTCAAGGAGCCCGGGGGTGGAGGATAATACCATGGACTGGTATTGTTTGTACATATTTAGGTTTTGCCTCTTTGCTCATTACTGAGCACCTCTGACATACCATCTACAAAGGCCATAGCAACCCTTAGCATGTTTTTTTCCTTTGGCGGACCATTAAGTGTGCTGCGTGATGATACGATTTTCTCGTATCTTTCCAAAAGATCTTTTAATCTTTCTGGCTCCACATCCGCAATAAAATCGCCCGCTTCGCCCGGATCTCTTTTCTTGAATGCGCCGAGAAGACCTCCTTTGCCTTTGACCTTTTGATCAATTCCTTCGGGGTCACCTTCTTTTAGAAGTCGATGCACTGTTTTAGCCTTGATAAGAAGTCCGTTCCTAGCCCTGCTCTTATAAGCTAGACCCTTGCTTTCGTTTTCCAATAGGATACAGCCCACTTGTTCTCCTTTAAAACGGAGGTGACAGTGTGCTGGCTCCTTTGGGAGCTGACGGTCTACCTCAATAAGCAGTTCTTTTATGCCTGTATCTGCGAAATACGTCGCCATTTGAGCCACCTCCTTTTTAAATGTACATAATGTTCTCTAAATATGCCCACGCCCTTAGGGTAATTATAGCATATTTTTGCGGAAAATGGGAGGGGCTACAAGATGAAAAGCCGACTGGACGCTCCGCGCTAAAGCGCGAGCGCTAGCACTTTAGCTCCAGATTTTTTATTACATAAAAGCCGACTGGACGCTCCGCGCTAAAGCGCGAGCGCTAGCAGCCGTCTCCATTTTTTGCTTCGCAAAAAAATGGAGCCGACTGTCGGGTTTGAACCGACGACCTACGGTTTACAAAACCGTTGCTCTACCAGCTGAGCTAAGTCGGCATGAGCTTATATTAACATGGCCCAGGATTCTTCGCAATATGATAAAATTTTACCTATGAATCGCCATAAACATTTGCAACCGAGCTTGGAATACGTACCGAAGCGTTGCTTGGTCGGGGAAACCGCCAAAATTGTCTATACTACGCGCGAAGAGGCCGAAGTGGCAGCCAAGGTGGCCGAATATGACCATGGCATTAAATTGGGTGTTTATAAGTGTGAATATGGCGACCATTGGCATCTGACCAGTGTTGAATAAGAAAAAAAGCCCGGAACTAATAGTTCGGGCCTTTTTAAATAAATGTACACCTCACGATGGTATGCTAGCTTTGATTTTTGGGTAGTCTTCTATAGTAGCAATTGGCACCAGTATCGCTTTATGGCTGATATCTACTGGTGGGGTTGAAAGACGCCCAAATCCCTTGTAAGCTTTTTCGATCACCTCTGATGCCGTGCTGTCTTCAGGGATGGCCTCTGTGTGATTTTCCTCGTGGGTTCTAAACTTGAGTACGAATTGAATTTTTTCTATCATTTTCATTGCCGGTACCTCCAATCTTAAGAAAATTCGTACAGTGCGTTAGATTATAGCCTATTTTTGCAATTTTGACAAGAGTGCAATTATGGTAGTGCTTAGATTGACTTTTTTGGCATTTTATGCTATAATGGAAAGATAAACCACCGTACTAAAGGAGGGATTTTTATGAGTTACGGTTGTCCTTTATTATTTCCAGAGTATACAGAGTTTGGAATCAACACGATCCTAACGGACAATGGCACAAGGTGGCACATCACCTTTGATACCAGTATGTTCGACTTAAAACTCAGCGATTCTGTTAATGGGTTTCCGGCTTTTGTCGGTACGTTGAACAGCTGTAAGCCGGGATTGTTTACGTTCCCGGGGGTCAAAGGCTCGAAGAGCGGCGCTGGTGGCAAGATTGAGGTTGAATTCGATACTATCACTAGACAGAAGCTCAAGGCTGGGCACATGGATATTTTCGTTAATGCGTTCGTTGCGAATAACCAAGATGAGATCTTGAGCGGAATTCGTAAATTTATTGTGGATTGGTTCCTGAACCTGGATCGTTTTAAGAAGTAATCTAGTAATCTGTACACTCGGGCTCACCTTTTTACAGGTGAGCCGTTTTTTTATTCTTCTGGCTTCTTGTCGTTTTCTTTCATGATGCGGACGATGTCTTTGCCGTCTCTTACGGTGCTCTTGATATTGTCCATGGTGAAGGCCGAGATGACCTCGATAGTGCCGGCAATGGTAGTAAGCGCGCCCATAATAATGTACCCGTTAATATCGATCGATGGGGCGAAAATAAAGATTGGGCCAATGATTAGTTCGACAATGGTAAGGCCGAGCATAAATTTCCAGCGGAAGTTTTTGTTGTTGCGGTTTTTATAAGTGTTGATAGCGCCAAGAATACCGTTAAAAGTAGTAAAACCGCCGGCCATCAGATTTAATACTTTATTCGTAAAGCTTTCGTTGATAAGGAGAAAAATGCCAACAACGGCAATAATTACGTAGATTAGAGATTCACCGATGTGGAGGAAAATTCCCTTTCTGGCAATTTCTCTTTCCCCGCGGTTGGCACGGTCGATTTTGTCGTAGTCGGATTTGATGCAACCGAGCCTATAGAGTGACCAGAACGAGAATCCGGCTCCGGCCAGTGTGATCATGAGCGGCATAGTTTTGGTGTCGTTGCCGTGGCCGTTGATTGCGGCAATGAACATCATAATACCGGAAAAAAGCATCATTAGAGACATTGCAATCTTGTTTTTGAGGAAGATTTTGTAGACGTCGATACCACGTTTCACCAACTTGTTCATAAGTTTATTTTAGCATAAAAAATGGAGCCGCGAACGAGATTTGAACTCGTGACCTCATCCTTACCATGGATGCGCTCTACCGACTGAGCTATCGCGGCACTAACAGTTTTTGATTATAGCGGATTTTGTTTAATTTTGCAACAACAAGCCCCGCCTGGCTATTTTTCCATAAGCACCCAACCACGGTTAATGTAGAAGTCTTGCGCGGTTGGCATGTTGAGATTCTTAAGAGTAAGATTAACGACGTCGTCGATGATGATGATTGAGAATAGCGCCAAAGAGATGGCGAGGAGTTTTCTCCTGGTCATGTGCTGAGCGAGTGCGATACAGCGTGGTAATAGTAAATAAATAAGAGCTAGTGCGCCCAGACCAAACACGCAAACGCTAGCTGGGCAAACGAAGCCGTTGATGTGGCCGATACCAATCCAGGAGGTAGAGTAATCCCAATAGCGGGTACCGTTACCAAGGGTATAGACTAGCCAGCCCGAGAGCCATTCAAGTAAGCCGGTAGAGATGGCGCCAGCTATGAAAACCAGCGATGGGCGTTTGCGCAGGCGGTAGCAAATTAGGAGGATTAGGATAGCGCCATAGGCATAAATATTCATCCATGGGAGCAAATTGCCACCATTGACATAGAGATTCTGGAAGCCACCCTCAAATTCTATTAAAATAAATTCCCAAACCCAACCGATGAAACCGGCCAAAGACACAATTAAAAGAATAACACCAAGCCATTGCCACTGATCTAGTTTTGGTTCGTCTTGATCGGTTTTTTTAGTGATGGCCAACATAATTTATATATACCATAGAGCTAATGTTTTGGCAAAAGCTTTAGGCGGCAGTATAACCGCCGTCAACCGGAAGAATAACGCCGGTGACGTAGCGAGCTTCTTCGCTAGCGAGAAATACGGCGGCGGCGTCGAGTTCGCCTTTTTCGCCGTAGCGTTTCATTGGAACGTGGGCGTTGGCGAATTTTTTGAAGAAATCAGTGTCGAGAACTTCGGTGGTGAGTTCGGTATAGAAGAAGCCTGGGCAGATAGCGTTAACGGTGATGCCATATTCAGCAAGTTCACAAGCGGCAGCGCGGGTAAAATTAACCACGGCGCCCTTGCTGGCGTGATAAGCGATGGTTGGGATTTCGGCATTGCCGACTAAGCCATAGATAGAGGCGATGTTGATGATACGGCCGTATTTTTGCTCTTTCATAATGTTGCCAAAGGCGCGAGACATTTTAAAGACGGAAGTTTCATCGGTGGCGATGGTAAAATCCCATTCGTCGTCGGTCATTTCGAGAACGCCTTTGTCTTTGGATGACCCGGCGCAGTTTAAAAGAATGTCGACCTTGCCAAATTCCTTTTTGACAGATTCGGAGGCAGCATTGATGTCGTCGGTACTAGTAACGTCGCATTTGACGGCGAAAACTTTTACCTTAAATTCGTCTTCGAGTTCTTTTTTGAAGCTTTCGAGACGCTCGACGCGGCGAGCCAAGATTGCAAGATCCGCCCCTTGCTTGGCGAAAGCGCGGGCCATCTGTTGGCCAAGTCCGCTTGACGCCCCTGTTACGACAGCTACTCTACCTTTTAAACTAAACATAATTTCTCCTTTTCAATTCTTTTAATTATAGCATGATAAGTATTTTATACGCGGCAAAAAAGACCCCCGAGGGTCTAATTCTTGGTGCTGGAAGTAGGACTCGAACCTACGAAGCCCGAAGGCGAGAGATTTACAGTCTCTTGTCATTGCCACTAGACGATTCCAGCGCTGCCACCATTATAGCATATTATTTTAAAAAATTATGAAAAAAGGCTCCTTTCAATGGGAGCCTTTGGGCTTATTTATCTTCGTGTTCGATATTGAAGCCCTGCGGGAAGAATTCCTTGACTACATCAAGACTTGCCATTGCGCACTTCCTGTCTTCATCTTCGTCCGTAACACATACGCAGACATAAATGTAGAGCCAGGGATATCCTTTCCTAATTTCTGGGTGGGTTGCATCCGGATCTCCTTTTCTGACGATAAACAAAACCGCGCCAGGAAGGTTCATATATCCGTTTTCGGGACTCAGGTTAGGGTCTTCAAGTTCAACGGATGAGCTGAGGCCCTTCTCGAGATCTTCCACTCTGGAGCAGTAGGCAATCTTCAAAGCAGAAAGGGCGTAAGTATCCCTGGTCAGTTTTTTGCGAGTTTTCTTGTCTATATACTCTTGAACTCTTCTTCCCCCCGGCGTGATGCCATAACACAGCTCGTAGTCAGGAGTGTCATTTTCCCCGATCGAAGAGCCGGCAAAAGGGTTGTAACGGCGTGCAAAAGCGCCAAAACCGCCCAGCCAATCATCGGCTTCTTTGACCATCGGGTACAGCAGCACTCTAATAGCTCCGTTTTTGGAGTTTTCGATTTTGGCTGCTTCTTCTCTTACTGCCCCCACGATCTTCAGTACCAATTCCTTTTTATCCATGGTATTCACCACCTTTTAATGTGCAAATTCTACCGATTAGTAGTTATTACATTATAACATAAATCTTTATTTTATGCAATTACAGCTATAAAAAAGGAGTCGCCTTTAGGGCGGCTCCGTGGGCGGGAGATTTGGCTTATTCTAAAGCAATTTCATAACGATCCGCTAGTAGCTTGATAGTTCGCTTGAGATTTGTCCTGATGATGTGGAACATGTCGGCGTATTCTGGATAGGCATTTTTGGCCTCTCTCAAAACTGGCATTAGATACGTATGAGTCTCTATAACATTCTTCGCGACGCGTTCTTTTTCAAAGCCAGACATATCATTCAGATTTGCGTTTCGATCGAAGGCCTTACAGAGGACCGCTTCAGGGCTAAGTAACAATTCCGAAAAATATCTCTTCTTAGCTTCTTCTTTACTCTCGGAAAAAAGTGGCTCGACAGTCATGTAACGCACGCCTTGTTTGACGACGTCGTTTACCGGTAAAGCGGATAGATCTTTCCCACAATCCTCAACCACATCGTGCAAAAGGATGGTGGCTATTAGGTTGTCGGTTGCTCCTTTGCATGCGATTGCATCGCACGCCATCGAAACTGGATGAATCAGGTATGGTGCTCCACCATCACGGAATTGGCCGGCATGGGCTTTCCTGGCGTATGCTAGCGCCTTGATACTCTGTTCCCATCCGAGACCGATTAGTCTACCACGTAAAAACGTAAACATTCTATCGAGGTTCGGTTCATAAACTTCTGCCACACAATCACCTCCCTATTAGAGTACTCCCACCGTTGGCAGCATTATAGCATGGTCTATCTTAAAAAGCCATTAATAATCTTGGATTCGGCTTCCGCTTCGGTGAGACCGAGCGAGCAGAGTTTAGTGATTTTGTCGCCGGCAATCTTGCCGATGGCGGCTTCGTGGATCAATGCGGCGTCTGGGCTTTTAGCGTCGAGAGCCGGCTCGGCGAGCACGCTGGCGTCCTCCATCAAAATAGCATCGCAGGCTGAGTGACCACGGCAGCGTCCATTGCCGATAATATGGGAAACAAATTTTTGTCTAGAGATATCTCTGGCGACGGCACGCGAATTGATATCGGCGGTAGAATCTTCGCCGAGTTCGATATTGTAGCTGCTTTCGGCGGTTTGGCGGCCGTGAGTGAGTAGGCGCTCTTCGACGATGATGTGAGCATCCTTTTTGAGCGTAGCTCTTGTGTCGCGGATGGTCGAGTCGACGCCCTTCAACTGTTCCATATACAGGGTGGCTTCGGAATTCTCGCCGATTTCGAGTTCGGTGGTTGGGTTCAAAATTTTGCCACCGGCCCCGCGACCAAGCCCAAGGTGGCGCTCAATATATTTAACCTTGCAGTTCTTACCAATAAAGAAGCGGTGGATGCCGTTATGAGTGGAGTTCTCGCCGCCACAATTATAGATACCACAACCGGCCACAATCGTTACGTCGGAATCGTCGCCAATATAGAAATCGTTATAAACATCCTCCTCGATACCAGTAACACTGATTGCTACCGGGATATGCACGGTCTCGTTTTTAGTCCCGGCTTTGATATGAATTTCAAGGCCACTGACGTCGGTTTTTGGCTTGATATCGATGTTTTCGCTAGACTGTCGTCCAACAGATTTGCCATTAACTCTAAAATTATAGGCGCCAGCCGGAATTTCTTTGAGATCGGCAACTTCACAGAAAATTTGCTTAACTTCTTCACTGAGTCTCATTTTTCGCCCTCCAAAATCTCTGGGAGAAGTTTCGTCGCTGGGCCAAAAGATTTGACCTTGCCTTTTTCGAGCACGAGAATTTCGTCGGCAATTTTTAGAATTCTCTCTTGGTGTGAAATGATGATGATTGAGCTATCTTTTTGTTGATTTTTAAGCTCGTTAAAAGTGTCGGTGAGTTTTTCAAAACTCCAGAGGTCGATGCCGGCTTCTGGTTCGTCAAAAATTGTTAGCTTGGCTTTGCGAGCAAGCGCCGTGGCGATCTCGATGCGTTTTAATTCCCCGCCGGAGAGGGTAGAATTGAGTTCACGTTCCAAATAATCTTCGGGATTTAGACCAACTTTTGGCAGAATTTTAGCGTCGCCAGCGATTTCGAGTAGTTCCTTTACGGTGAGGCCCTTGAATTTAACCGGTTGCTGGAAGGCGAAAGCTATACCGAGTTTAGCGCGTTCAGTAATACTAAGATCTGTGATATCTTGGCCATTGAAAACGATTTGCCCTGCACTTGGCTTTTTAATACCCATCAAGATTTGCGCTAGAGTGGATTTGCCAGAGCCGTTTGGACCAGTGATTACCAAAAAATTATTCTGCTCAATTTTAAGAGAGATTTGGTCGAGAATTTTGCGCCCGTCGGCAGCATAGGAAACGTTTTTCAACTCTAACATGTAACTTTTATTATAACATGTTTGGCTTAACCAACAGATATGCTATCATAAAAACATGAGATTGTTTTTAGCTAGTGAAATATTAGGTAATTATGCAGACGAATTGCTGCGTTTAACTAAGGGTGGCCGTAAGATGCTGGTGGTGTCAAATGCTCGCGATCATCGTGATCCAGAAGCTCGCCAAGCGAAGGTTCGTGATAACCTAGCGCTTTTTGAGGCTGCCGGTTTTGAGCCTACTGAGCTTGATCTTCGTAATTATTTCGGTAAGCCTTCTGAGCTGGCTGAATTTGTTGAAAACTTCGCCCCAGATGTAGTTTTTTCGATGGGCGGCAACGTTTTCCTCTTGCGCACCGCAATGAAACTTAGTGGGCTAGATAATATAATTATTGACGGCGTCAAAAACGACAAATTTGTTTATGCCGGTTATAGCGCTGGTTCAATGGTAGCCGTTAAAACTTTGAAATATTATGGTCATGACGACCTAGTGGCTGACAAAGTGCCCGAAATTTATGGCGTGGAGTCTGAGATGAGTGGCCTAGGTTTGATTGATGAATACATCGTTGCTCACGCCGACGTTGAAAAACACGCTGAAACCACCAAAATGTATTTAGGAAAACTTGCCGACGCCGGCGAGGAGGCTATCGTTTTAAACCAGTCCTCCGTCTACGTTATCGATGGTGACGAGAAAAAACTATACAAATAAAAAATTCCCCCAACCACATGGGTTGGGGGAGATTAGGCTTAAAGCAAGTCAAGTACACCCTCTGTAAATTCAACTCTTCCACGCCTTGATGCCCCCATATTTTTATGTTATAATATAAGTAGTTATATTTTTTATAATGCATCTTATTATGTTTAGGAGGGCAAGGCCATGAAAATGACTTGTAAAAGTAAATCTGAGTTGCCGAGTTCCTTTCGTGATCTCGGAATGCAAGAAAACATCGCTGCGATTTTCGACGCTGCCGGAATGACACCGAAGAATATGATTGATAAGGCCAGAGAGTATGGCATAAACAACAAGCTTGCTCGCATGGATGATGGGAGGTTTCATCTTGCAGTTGCAGAAATAAGAGATGAAGAAACTCTTATTCCTACCGGTCTGAAGGCAGAGATGGTCATAGGTAATCCTCCTGGCGGAGGAATTGGCTGGACACACGCGCTTGATGCTGGTCATCTGAGGGTGAATTTTTATCAGGTGGGGATTCCATATCTTTCAGACTACATTCGAGAAGATGCTTGTGAGCAGTTTAAAAGAATCAGGAGTGAGTTTTATCTGTCGTATTTGCACGGCACCTTTTACGTGGGCCGTGTGCTCACGCGGCGCGTATATCTCCATATGGAAGAACTCTGTCTCAAGCACTACGATGTCCTGGAAAACATCCATGCAGATCCGAATCCAACCATAAGGAGGTTGCGGCAAACTCTGAAAAAAAATTATCGGCCAGAATATCTCGCTAGCTACAATAAACTTCTCGCCGAAGCTCGCAAGAGCAAAGAGAAAAAAGCAGAAAACTACGATGATTCTCTGATGAGCATCCTTAGGAGTCTTTCTTCTGGTTACGAATCATTCTGCTGCTTAGCTGAAAAAGCATTCTTCGTTAAAGACGAAAATCCTAAACAAAACTCCTGCGAGTAGCAGGAGTTTTTTATGCTACCATATAGTTATGAAAATCTTACAAATAAATAGTTGGACTGGCAGAATTAAAGATGGTTTGAGCCGTTTTATTGCTGAGGGAGGATACGATGTGGTCTGTATTCAAGAGGCAATCTGGAGCGATGATTGTAACGATTATTTGGAATTATACGTGGATACGGTGGACAAACTTGCGAGGATGGCTGGGTTCGACTATGTTTTTAAAACTCCTAATTACGGCGTAAAAACACTAGGCGGCGATACTAAGTTCGAAATAGGTAATGCGATTTTGAGCAAGATTCCTTTCGTCGATACGAAGTCGAAAACGTTAACTGGCGAATATGTGGTTCTCGGCAGTGTTGAGGATTCAAAAAACAGAGCTATTTATGACTGCTGGACGGCTCAAAAGGTGGTACTTAGCGACAAATTAGCAATTGTGAATTATCACGGTTACTGGCAAAAAGACCCTCTCGGGAACGAGACTTCGGTAGAGTGCATGCGCAAGGTGGCGGATCTCATTAAGGATGACTACCGCCCAACAATTATGTGCGGAGATTTGAACGTTGTTGCGGAGTCGCCCGCCATGCGAGAGCTTGATTTTATGCAAGATTTAACTGCGATTAATCAGGTAAAAACTACTTTGAGAAACGTTCGTTTCGTGAAGGACGTGGCTTGTGACCATATTTTAATTACTGACGAACTGAACTGTAAAAGCTTTAATTTGATCAATGCTGCGGTATCGGATCACCAAGCCTTGGTCGCCGAAATCGAATAATTTAGTCACTGGATGCTTCTCGCACCTTTTTCGTGCTATACTTAAAGCATGAGAAGTTTTGAGAGCTCGCATAGTAGCGGCGATGATTGCGGAGATGGTTCAAGAACGATTTAGAATATACCGCGATATTCCTGATGATGCGATAGAGCGAGTTTTGGACTTATTTAAAAAATAAATAATCAAAAAAGGAGGTTTATATGTGCACTGCTATAAGATTTTGCGACGGACAAGGTGCGATGTATTTTGGGCGTAATTTAGACTGGTCTGTTTCGTATGGGCAAAAAGTAATCATCACTCCGCGTAAATACACTTATCGGTCTGCGTTTCTCGGAGAAAATATCATGCGCGCCGGAGCGATCATCGGTATGGCAATCGTCGAGGAGGACACGCCTCTTTACTTTGATTGCGCAAACGAAAACGGCTTGGCTATTGCGGGTCTCAACTTCCCTGGCTACACAAAATACGAATCCAAAGAAGCTGAAGGAAAAACGAATGTCGCCGCCTATGAATTTCCTCTTTGGGTTGTGGCAAATTTTTCAACAGTCGATGAAGTAGAAGATGCTCTTCGCAACGTCGTAATTGTCTCAAAACCAATCAACGACAAATATCCCGTTTCCGAGCTTCATTGGCTCATTGGCGACAAAAATCGCTCCATAGTTGTTGAATATTCCGAAAAAGGGATGGAAGTCTTTCGTAATGATACCGATGTACTCACTAACCAGCCGGGATACAATTGGCACAAGGAGAATTTACGCAATTATATGAACCTGTCTTCCCAAGTACCAAAAGAAGTAAAGTGGGGTGAAGCTACAATGAATCCGTTCGGCGCAGGCTCCCTCATGCGTGGATTGCCGGGCGATTATTATTCTCCATCAAGATTCGTGCGTGCAGCTTTCCTAAATACGCATTACCCAACACAATCGACCGAAGACGGAAACGTCTCGCGTCTTTTTCATACACTTACCGGAGTCGCCATGATCGACGGAGCCTCCGCAATGGCTGATGGCACTTTTGAAAAAACTATTTATACTAGTGGTTACTCAGCCTCGAGTAAGACGTATTATTACAATACTTATGGCGACCCGTCAATCAGAAAAATCGCTCTCGGCGATTATGACCTTGATACTTCTGAATTAATACAGTTGTAAAATTTGGTGGGACTTAATCAATCAGGTTTAAATAGATTATAAAGAGGACACCTCTCGTGCTTTTTTCATGATTTGCTTACGAAGCAAGAACTTATCTAACACCAATAAATCATCGGCATCACATTGTTTGTTAAATAATTTTTCTAACCTCTCCCGCACGCTATTTCCGTTAAAGTATAAGTAACTTTTTCCGTCCTCTAGAGAAATAACGTTCATTAGCCATTCCGGATATTCCGCAAAAACATCTTTCATTTTTTCAATATTGAAATTATTTGTATCTAAAACAACCATTTGGCCAATTACTTCCGGCAAAACTCCGACTTTCTCGATTTTTATATCGTCTTTGATTGCTTTGGTAAAATCTTTCAAGATCTCAGATTCGCAAGCGGAAAAATATTCAACATAAAAATCGTTCGAAATGTCGCCTATCTCAATCAGCTTATCGTAGGCATTACGGTCGCGGTCGGTAGTGATGCTGGATTTAAGGTTTAAGGTATTATCCAAAATGCCAGCTACCAATAATTTGCAAAGATCTGTATCTAAGATTTCGGTGTGGCCAGACGAAACAATTTTCTCGAAGATTAAAGTGCAAACTGAACCAATAAATTCAATTTGCGTTTTGATATTGGGATAATTTTTCCAATAATCTTCAAAGCCAGTATGGTGATCTATTATTTCGGCGAGGTTATCGGTGGTGACTCTCTTGTCGAAGAAATCGGGATTAGACGTATCTAGGACGATATATTTGGCGTCGCTCGCTGCCTCTGCTGGATCGAGTTGGTATTTTAGTCCCAAAATAAATGGTGGGATACTCTGGTTGAGCGGAGCCAGGGTGGATGCGGTTACATTATTCCCCTGCTTTTTTAGTAGTTCACGGTAGGCAATAGCGCTAGCGTATGCGTCGATGTCTACATATTTGCAACCAGAAGTAATGACTAGGTTCGTCTCCATAGCATGATTATAACATTAGATCAGAAATGGTATATGTTTCCAAATTCTTTTATTTCTTGGTCTTCCACCACGATGACACTTTCGTCTGGAATAGCATAAATTGTTTCATGATATTTTTCGGCAAATTCTCTAATTTCCGCATTTCTTTTCTCGTCATTTTCGTTATTATAATGCGGCTCTATGGTTATTGGCACCCTGTTTATGCCTTCATAACTTTGGGGCTTATCAAAATCTTCGTCGGAAGTGATAATGGAGTATCTCGATAGATTTATTGCTCCAGCGCAAAAGCCAATCACCAACCCTTCATGATCTCTGATCGTTTCGGTCAGGTTAAATTTTTTAATTATTTCCATTTGCGTAAGAGGGTTGCCACCCGTCAGGAAATAGACTTTTTCGCCGCCCGATTTAAGGGCTATACGGGTTGTTTCATCGAAAGTATCGCGACCCAGTTTAATCACATCGGCAAAATTAATCCCAATTTTTGCAAAACAGTTCAAGATATTAGGCAAATAATTATCCTCTCCACCCAATCCCGGCGCGTCCACAAACACAAGCCTAAGACCGGAATCCGTGTTTTTCATTAAATATTCCTCCATGTACGCGTTGAACCTGATATCTACGTCTTTTTGCGTAACGTCACCGACCGTGTTGGAGAATAATAAAGTTTTCTTAGCCATATAAGTACATTATAGAATATTGCCGCCGAATTATGTATTTCTTGCACCAGTTAAGCTCGACACAATTTGTCTGAATGGTTCAATCAAGTCTTCGGGCTGGTCATAAAAAATAACTTTTGTAGCAAGATTCGATATGGTAGTAGAGATGTCGCTACCAGTTTTCGCAATTATAAAGATCGGCTTACCAATCGCATAGCAATACCCGGCATTAATACCAAGACCGACGCCTTTTTCACTAAATTCAATGATATTGCATTCGCATTGCTGCATAGCCGGAAAAGCATAGTCCGTCATCAAAGTTTTACCTTCTGGGATTTTTGCCTGTCCCCATTTTTCGACATCGCGAGCCATAAGGGTAATGGTTACCCCCGCCTTATTAAGGGCTTTTTCGATTGCTTCAACCTTGGCTTTGTCCTCGTCGCCTTCGTGAAATTTTAGTGCGAAAAAGGAATGTAGTGTACCTGGTTTTCTATCTTTGGGGATTGTTGCAGGTTGTGCTATTTCGATCATATAAATATTTTAGCATGCAGGCATAAAAATGAGTCCCTTTAGGACTTTATTTTGGTGGATCTTACTGGGCTCGAACCAGTGACCTTACGAATGTGAATCGTACGCTCTAGCCAACTGAGCTAAAGATCCGTGCCCCTATTATAACATATTTACGATATAATATAAGTATGCCGAAGCTGTTTTTGATGTCTGGGCCATGTGGAGCTGGCAAAACTACGCTAGCAACGAGGTTGGCAAAAGAGCGCAACTTGCGTTATTTGTCGATCGAGGATTTTTATGCTGTGTTTTTTGGCTCCGAATCGATTCATGAGCATCGCGAAATGGTTTGGGAGGCGTTTTCTTATGCCATCAAAGCGGCCATGCTAGATAAAGTCGATGTTCTAATTGATACAAATTCGCCGTCTCGCGCGGATCGCGAGTGGTTCATCAAAAGGTTTCCGAATTTTTCTTTTCATCTCATTCTCGTGCAGGCCAGCAAAGAACTTTGTCTACTTAATAACCGCAAGCGCGAGCGCACTATTCCAGAAGACGAAATGGAGGCAATGTTCAAGCGCCTCGAGCCGGTTTCGGAAGATGAAATACAAAACTACGATTCCGTTGAACTGTACGAAAACAAAGACAATAGCGGCGTGAAGTTTGTGAAAAACCTTAAGTAGCTATATAATATACCTATGGATTTGACAAAATTACATACTGAACTTGATGAACTGGAAGCTTTTTTGGCGCGACCGGATGCTTTTTCGGACCCGGACTTTGCTAACAGGGGTCGTAGGGCCGCTGAAATTCGCGCAATTTTGGATACTAATGAAGAACTCACGAATGCTCGCGCGAATTTGGAAGAAGCTAAAACGCTCGCGAGTGATCCAGAGCTTGGCGAATTGGCTCGTGCTGACGTCGAACAGCTAACCGCAAAGATCCCGGAACTCGAAGCTAAGCTCGAAGAGATGCTCCTTCCGCACGATCCAGCCGATGACAAACCGGCCATTATTGAAATTCGCGCCGGCGCCGGTGGCGACGAAGCTTCCCTGTTCGCTGGGGAACTGTACCGTATGTATGTTAAATATTCCGAAAACCATGGACTCAAAGTTGAATTAATGTCCGAGAACGAAAATGAGGCCGGCGGCATGAAAGAAGTGATTTTTAAAGTCTCTGGCGATCGCGCTTATGGCCAGCTTAAGTTTGAGGGTGGCGTGCACCGCGTGCAGCGCGTACCGGTCACCGAATCTCAGGGCCGCATTCATACTTCTACTGCAACCGTTGCCGTACTACCAGAAGCTTCCGAGACCGATCTAGAAATCAAGCCAGAAGATCTCCGTATTGATATTTACCGTTCTGGTGGTCATGGTGGCCAGGGCGTCAACACCACCGACTCCGCCGTGCGTATCACCCACCTTCCAACCGGCTTAGTCGTCGCTATGCAAGACGAGCGCTCCCAACAACAGAACCGTGTCAAAGCGATGAACATTCTTCGCTCCAGACTTCTCGAGCGCAAAAAAGCCGAAGAGCAAAAGAACGCTTCCGAGGCCCGCAAATCCCTGATTGGCAGCGGTGATCGCTCAGAAAAAATTCGTACTTACAACTTTCCGCAAGACCGTATTACAGACCACCGCATCCATTATTCTCGCTCAAATGTTTCGGCGGCGATGGATGGCGATATTGATGACTTAGTGACGGAGCTGACCAAACATGAACGTTCGCTCATGGCTGAAGAAAACTAAAGCCACTATTCCTTCTCTTGATACAGAATTAATTCTCGCTTATGTACTCGGCGTAGACCGCGTGTTTTTCGTCTCGCATGATTTAGACGAGCTCACTCCGGAGCAAGAGTCGGCTGCCGACGAACTCGCAAAAAAGCGTGCTGATCACGTGCCGCTATCTTATCTCACTAATTACAAAGAATTTTATGGACGCGGGTTCTTCGTTAACGAAAGTGTCTTAATTCCCCGCCCCGAAACCGAGGAAATTATCGACCTCGTCAAAGAATTGAACCCTCACAAAATCGTGGATATTGGCACTGGCTCCGGCTGCATCGCTATCACTTTGAAGGCGGAATTGCCGGAAACCGAAGTGTGCGCTTATGATATTAGCGAAGCGGCACTCGAAGTTGCGGCGCATAACGCGGCTAAAATAGGCGTTAAACTAGATACTCTAGCGATTTCGGATCTAACGAACGCTGCCGGGTTAGACGACGCCGACGTAATTGTCGCCAATCTTCCCTACGTTAATCCAAATTGGGATTTCTTGAGTCCAGAGATTAAAAAAGAGCCAAGCTTAGCGCTTTTTACCGACGACAATGGGCTTAGTTTAATTAAACGACTGATCGACGAACTCAAGACCAAAGACTATCATGGCTATCTAATTCTTGAATCAGACATCTCGCAGCAACCAGACATCATAAAATATGCTGAGGCAGCCGAATTTAAACATCAAAAAACCGTCGAATTAATTACTCTTTTCAAACGCTAGTTAATATTAAAGGCTGGGTTGCTAAACCAGATCAAAACTACGGCAATCATCACAACGCCGAAGATCACCGGCATTGCTACGTTGCTGAACTTAAACTCGTCTTCGCGGAGGAAAATTTCACGCCTAACACTGCTGAATACGAATGTAAAGATGGTAAGAATAACTGCAAGTTGCGGAATACGAATACCGAGCGAGAGGTATGGATAAATGATTAGCCAGGTGTGACAAAGCCAGGCGACCTCAGCGAAGATTAGGCCCATCACTAGCGTAGCAAAGACGGTTGGCTCGTCGTTTTGCTGCGACAAGATGTGGCGGCAGGCGCTATAGCCAATAATAAATGCCGCGATGACTAGCACGGTAACATCAGTGGTAGCGGTAGCAATCGAAGCAGCGGAAGTTCCTAAAAATACGCCGATCATAGCTTGGATCAGGGTGGCTCTTTCTGAAGTCATTGGTTTAATCAAAATCAGCCAAGCGCAATAGAAAGCGGCCATAAAGATGTCGACAAGTAGAATGTCGTTCGAGCCGATACCAAAGAAATATACGAGAAGCACAATACTGGCGCCAACGATAAAATCTAGAAGGTTAGCCTTGAAGTTGGTCCAGATATATCTTGGGCGCACGGCAAAAACGCGCCACTTAGAAAGCGCTACCAAAATTAGGCCGAGCGTTGGGTTGCTAGTGAGCGCAGTGATCATTACTGAGCCTACGCCGAACAGAAGATTCAAGAGAATATGCACTGCAGAACTGGCTGCATTGCGGGTCTTGCGAATCAAAATATAATCTGCCATAAGTACATTATAACAAAATTTGGTGTGTTATAATATATAAATATGGAACCAACCTTTTTTCAGAAGCACCCACTCTTAAAAGACGTGCTTAGTTTGTTTGGTTTCGTGGCAGCCGTAGTGCTTGGCACGATTTTCTTAAATACTTACGTTTACCGTTCTTATAATGTGGTTGGTCAGAGTATGGAGAACACTTTGGCAAACGGCGACCGCGTGATTGTGAACCGCTTAGCCGTAACAATTGCGCATTTTAACGGCGAAGAATATGTCCCAGACCGCGGTCAGATTATTGTTTTTGCCAACGGTTCAGCTTCTGGCCCATTAACCTGCAATGCCCCAGATAATGTCGATGACGAATATATTATTAAGCGCGTTATCGCTTTCCCGGGCGAACACGTAGTGGTAGAAAATGGCACAATGACTATCTTTAACGCCGAACACCCAGAAGGCTTTGTCTACGATGAACTCTGGCGCGAAGACGAGACCACCGGTCCGAAAAAATATACTTCTGGCAATGTCGACATGATTGTCCCAGAAGGCGAACTCTTTGTCTCGGGCGACAACCGCGAAGGCTCAAATTCACTAGATTCAAGAAGCGGCCTCGGCACGATTCCGTATTGCCGAATCATGGGACCGGTACTATTTAGACTGTATCCGTTTGATAAAATTCGAGGGTTCTAAACCTCTCCGATCAATTTAACGGATTCAGACTCCGGCAGCTCTTCCACATCCTTCAACTTACGCTCAATTTGGCGCGACGTGGTGCGAGCGGATTCAATTTTATTGGCGGATTCTTGGAGCTTCTTTTGGACACCTTCAAGCAAATCACCAAACTTGCCAAACTGAGTTTTGACAGCACCAAGCGTATTCCAGACATCGGCAGAGCGTTTTTCGATGGCGAGCGTGCGGAAACCCATCACGAGACCATTCAACATCACTGGCAAAGTAGACGGCGATGCAATCGCTACGCTGAATTTCTTACGAATCTCGTCTGAAAGCCCAGGAATACGAATAATCTCAGCGTAGAGCGACTCGGTTGGCACGAACATAATACCAAAATCTGTAGTCATCGGTGGCTCGAGATATTTAGTGGAGATTTTTTTGGCCTGCTCTTTAACGTCGTTTGCCAAAGCCTTTTGGTAGGTCAAGATATCGGCCTTGTTGCCAGCATCGTAGGCGGCAATTAGGCGCGAATAATTCTCAACCGGGAACTTAGAATCGATCGGCAAGAACACGTTGTCCTCTTTACCTGGCATTTTGATTGCAAATTCAACACGGTCGTTGGAGCCCGGCTTGGTAATGATGTTTTCTTCATACTGAGACTTATTGAGCATATCCTCGATGATAGCACCGAGTTGAACTTCGCCATAAATACCGCGCGTCTTAACACCTTCCATTACTTTTTTAAGGTCACCAACTTCGTTG
>JAUMXN010000006.1 GCA_030529095.1 Candidatus Saccharimonadota bacterium | reverse complement strand
GACCAGTCTTTGCTGACTTGGAGACGGTAAGAGATGGGATTAACCTTCTGACCCATATTACTTGTTCTCCTTTTCTTTAGCCGGTTCGGCTTTCTTAGCTTCGGCGGCCTTCTTTACTTTCTCTTCGCCGGCGACCTCGACGAAAATGTTGCTTGAAATCTTTTCGTATGGCAAAGCGCGTCCACGTGAAGCTGGAACATAGCGACGCATGCGGGTTCCGGCGGTCACTGAGATACGAGCGATACGAATAGTTTTTGGATCAATGGAAACTTTGGAGTTATTGAGAAGGTTTGCGTTGGCAGACTCAATAGCTTTACGGACGGCCTTAGCGGCGCGGCGTGGGGTGTTTTCCAAGATAACGATAGCATCTGAGACATAGCGATCGCGGACCAAGCTAGCAACAATGCTAGTTTTGCGTGGCTGGCTGTCGATGCCTTTTTCATATGCGTGGGCAAAGTGAGTAGTCATAATTAGTTACTCCCCTTTGCAGCTGCGGCCTCAGCGGCTTTCTTACCACCGTGGCGCTTAAATTTACGGGTTGGCGCAAACTCGCCGAGTTTGTGACCGACCATGTTTTCAGAAATGAAAACTGGAACATGCACGCGACCATTGTGGACTGCGATAGTGCGTCCGACCATTTCTGGAGAAATTGTCGACTGACGAGCCCAGGTTTTGATCACGGTGCGATCTTCGGCGGAGAGAGCAGCAACCTTCTTCGCGAGTTTGTAGTCTATAAATAGACCTTTCTTAAGACTGCGAGACATTATTTCCTCTTTCCTTCGTGGCGACTGCGCACGATCATTTTATTAGTTTTCTTATTATGGCGAGTCCTAAACCCAAGCGTCAATTGACCCCATGGAGTACGTGGAGCTTTACCAGTACCGTGACGACCGCCGTCACCACCACCGTGTGGGTGGTCGGTTGCGTTCATCACGACACCGCGGACCGTTGGGCGAATGCCTTTGCGGCGGCGGCGACCAGCTGAGCCGATCTTGACGTTTTGGTGTTGGAGGTTAGAAACGACACCGATTGATGCTTCGCAGGTAGAAAGAACTTTGCGAACTTCACCTGATGGCATTTTAAGAGTGGCGTAGCCATTTTCCTTTGCCATGAGCTGAGCGGAAGCACCAGCAGCGCGGACCATTTGGGCACCGCGGCCTGGGGTGATTTCGATAGCGTAAACGAAAGTACCAACTGGGATATTTTCGAGTGGCATACGGTTGGAATCTTCTACAGCGGCTTCGTCGCCGGTGGAGAATTTGGTACCTTTGGTCATTTTGGTGTCAGCGACAACATAGTAGTAGACACCGTTTTGATCTTTAACGCGAGCGATACGAGCGCTACGGTTTGGATCGTATTCGATTTCCTCAACGGTCAAAGTAAGATTCTTTGGCAAGTTGTGGGTGAGGATGCGGTAATGGCGTTTGACGCCGCCACCACGATGGCGCACGGTAATGCGACCTTGGTTGTTTTTACCAGCTTGTTGCTTCTTAGCTTGAAGCAAGGACTTCATCGGCTTCTTGGTCGTGATTTGATCGTAATCTTCGGTCGTTTTTTGACGCTGAGCCGGAGTAACTGGGCGATAAGCTTTAATACTCATTACTTATTCTCCTTAGCTGCTTTCTTGTCCGCCTTAGCTTTGGCTTTGGCTTCCTTTGCGCTGCTCTTTACGGCTTTTTCAGCCTTTTTATCTTCTTCAGGCTCTTCAAATACTTTGATTTTGTCGCCTTCTTTCAATGTAACGTATGCATATTTCTTATCTTGGCGATAGGTCGTACCAGGATAAGCGTGCTTGCCTTTGCTGAATTTGGTCTTTTTACCGTCGCGGATCAAAGTGCGCACATCGGTAACAGTGACATTAAATTCTTTTTCGACAAGCTTAGCAACTTCTTGTTTGCTCATGTCGCGTTTGACTGAGAAAACGTAGGTGCGTTTGGTTTGCTCACGATAAGTTTTTTCGGTAGCACGTGGCTCCAAGATGTGGAGGTTGATATTGGTTTTTGCGTCTGCCATATTACTTCTCCTCTCCCATTAGCCAGTCAACGGTTGCTTTCATGCTAGCGTCGCTGAAGACGATAGCGTCAGCGTTCATGATATCAAATACATTAAGATAGGTTGCGCGAACGAGTTTAACGTTTGGCAAGTTGTTGGTCGAGCGAAGAATTTCTGGGGTCTTCTCGGTTGCAACTGCAAGAACGTTCTTACCTTCGAGCTTCATATCTTTCAAAACTTTGACTGCATCTTTGGTCTTGCCAGTGAATTTGACGTCAGCAGCGAGAGTCAAGATAGCTTTGTCTTTATTCTTAAGGCTGAGAGCCTGGCGAATAGCGACTTTCTTGGCGGTTTTAGTGAGTTTCTTGGTGAAGTTTTCTTCGCCGGTGCGGCCGAAGGCTACACCACCATGGCGCCAGATAGGGTTGCGGGTGCTGCCGAAGCGTGCACGACCGGTGCCTTTTTGCTTCCATGGTTTCTTACCACCACCGCGGACTTCGCCACGCTTCAAAGTTTTGGCGTGTGAGCTGCGAGAGTTAGCAAGATATGCATCATAAGCGAGTTTTACGAGTTCATGGTTCTCGACTGATAGGCCGAAAACATCTTTATTCAAAGTAGCCATATTAGTTCCTTCCCTCCACGCTTATAATTCCTTTCTTTGGACCTGGGACTGCGCCCTTAAGACCAAGGAGGTTGTTTTCTTTGTCGATAAAGCTAACAACGAGGTTCTTCACAGTAACTTGATCGTGACCCATGCGGCCTGGCATGCGTTTGCCTTTGAAAACTTTTTGAGGATACATCGAGCCGATAGAACCGACTTTACGAATATCGCCCTTGAAGCCGTGGGTGTTACGTGATTCTTGGAAGTTCCAGCGTTTGACGGTACCGGCAAAGCCTTTACCTTTGGAGATACCAGTAGCAGCGACTTTGTCGCCGAGGTTGAAGCTGTCGACGGTAATTTGATCGCCAACTTTCAAACCTTCTGGGATTTCTTCGACGCGGAATTCTTTCAGAACCTTAGGGTTAATATTTTCTCCAGCCTTTTTGACGTGACCGGAAACCGACTTGCTCAGATTCTTACCCTGACCGTATCCCACCTGCACAGCGTTATAACCATCGGTTTCGACGGTTTTAATCTGAGTCACTGTGGCTGGGCCGGCTTGAAGGATTGTAACAGGGGTCACAACGCCATCTTTGCCGATGATCTGGGTCATACCAATTTTGGTGCCGAGAATGACTTGCATTCTATTCCTTTCCCTTAAATTTTTTAACACTATTAAAACTAGACTCTCGAGCGGTTTCCTCTGTTGGACCTACTCCTACGTCTAGATAACGTCTTAATTTTATCATAGATTGCAAGATATTACAAGGGTTTTTAAGAGATTTTTTGAGGATTTTTGGCAAGAAAAACTCCCGCAAATTGCGGGAGTAAAGGGTTTTTACATTATTTCTTTTACTGAGCAAGACGCTCAGCCACGGTCCAGGCAATACGCTTTGCGATCGTCAAGAATTCTTTTTCGGACTGTTCCTCTGGTAACTCAGCTATTCTCTTGCTTTTTATAAGCTTGATCTCGCCTTGAGAAAACAGAGTTAAGTCCATTTTACTAAGATTATCTGCGATCACGGTTTCGTATTCCCTGAGTGTAGAAAGCTCATTGCCTAAAAACTTTTTAGCCAATTTGCCCTCTGCTGGCTGGAACAATATTCTGGCATTGTTGCCATCGATGAGTATCTTAACGCGGTACCCATCTTTAACGACGTCCTCAGTCATCGGCATCACCACCTTCGGCAGACGGATCTTCAGAGTAGGTCACAACATCGTAACCCTGATTATCCGTTTTAGTGTTGATGACATACCATTTTCCGGCCTTAACGCCAGGAAGCAGATCGTCGTGCGACGCCCAAAGGCGTTGCGGCACATAGTCTACGACTTCTTCTATGGTATACGGGACTATTGGAATAGAACCATCCTTCCGATACTTGGGATTTTCGCAGAACATCTGGACCCAGGTCTTAGCCTGTTTGTCATCCTCGAATTCTGTGTCAATCTTAGCCGGAATCACCAAGTAGGTGGTTACCTGATAGTATTTTTTCATTTAGACCATCACCACCTCTCGCACCACGATCGCATCATCATCATCTTCAACGGAATAGTTCTCTTTAGTACTATACAGACCCTTGCCACAACCGGCGCAAATTCCTTCGCAGGAATAATAGATCTTGATCTGATCATAGCACTTATATCTACCATCCCACTTAAAGACGTTGATATAGTAAGGCACATCACCAAACGCCATGACCTCCCTCGCGGCAGCTTTCGCTTCCTCGAGAGAGTGATATATTTCCGGCAGGTCCTTATATATATAGACCCCCGGAAAGAGTTTTTTGTCTGGTACAGAAATAATATAAATGTCCGGTTCCATCATGCTTCATTCCCCCTTTCAAATTCTTGATGTAAGTGATTAGAACCTCTTTTAATTATATCACAAATCTAGGAAACTGTCAATAAAGCCCTCAAGCTTACCATCGAGGACGGCATCAGTGTCGGTCTCTTCGTGCTCGGTGCGCGTATCTTTGACCAAGCGATACGGCTGGAGGACGTAATTGCGGATCTGCTGGCCCCATTTGGCGGACTCGCCGGCACGGAGTTTATCGATGGATTCGGCGTGCTGTTCAAGCTGCATCTGGACGAGCTTACCCCTGAGAATCTCCATAGCTTTTTCTTTGTTTTGGAGTTGAGAACGTTCGTTTTGGATGGCAACGACGGTATTGGTCGGGAGGTGGGTGATGCGGACGGCGGAATTGGTCGTATTGACAGATTGGCCACCGTGGCCGCCAGAGTGGTAGACGTCGATACGGAGGTCTTTTTCATCAATCTGAACGTCGGTGTCGGCTTTGATAACTGGGAGAATCTCAACGAGGGAGAATGAAGTTTGGCGCAAGTTGTTAGCATTAAATGGCGAAAGACGCACTAAGCGATGAACGCCGTGCTCAGATTTGAGCGTACCGTAGGCGTGCGGGCCGGAAATTTCGTAAACGGCGGTCTTAATCCCAGCCTCTTCCCCGGCGGTGCGCTCCACGAGCGTGGCTTTGAAACCGTTTTTCTCGCAAAATCTCAAATACATGCGTTCGAGCATGCCGGACCAGTCCATTGCCTCGGTACCACCGACGCCGGCGGTAATGCGCAGAATCGCATCTTTGTCATCGTAGGCGCCGTTAAAACGGAGGGATTTTTTGAGATTATCGTATTCGGTTTCGAGGGCTACAACCTGGGCTTCGATTTCGTCGGCTAGGCTGACATCTTCTAGGGTTAGCAGCTCTTTAATGTCTGAGGTTTGAGTTTTGAGTAGTCTCCAGGGGCCGATTTCGTCGTTAAGTTTGGCGAGCTCTTGGTTTTTGGCGGTAGCATTGGCGGGATTTTGCCAAATTTCCGGCTCAGCCACCTCAGCCTCGAGTTTTTCGATCTCGGAAATTTTAGCATCGATGCCAAGTTTATCCCACGCGGCGGCGAGATTTTGGCTAAGAATGTCTAGGCGTTTTTCGAGCTCTTGCATAAGGTTGATTATAGCACGCTTTCGTTCGTGTTTAGGAGCCCTACATTAGTTTGGCTTTGTCACTAAGTCCTTTTTCTTCGCACAGTTTGATAAACTCGTCCACCGTATCGATTTGTGGATAGCCAGAGGTAGCAGTGCGGTAATGCATCGGGATGATGGTTTTTGGATTAGCGGCCAAGCAAATTTCGACAGCCGTGGCGGCGTCGATCGTGTAAAACCCGCCTACCGGGATTAGTAAAGAATCCGCGCCGGAGAGGGCGGCGAGCTGTTCGTCGTTCGGGAAATGGCCGAGGTCGCCGAGGTGGACCAATTTCTCGGAACCGTCCGCGGACGTAATCACAAAAATCGTGTTTGGGCCGCGGAGCGCACCCTGCTGGTCGTCGTGCCAGCTGGCAATTTCTTCAATCTTTAAATCACAGTTCAAAGCCGGATCAGTCTCTACGCACTCTATCCCGCTATGGTCCGCGTGGCCATGCGAGCAAATCACCTTGGCGGCCGAAGTGCGAAGCGGCGCGAGGCCCGGCACGCTACCGTCCTTGTACGGGTCGATTACGAGCGCGTCGTCGATTTTAAAACACGCATGTCCTAAATATTCGATTTTCATTTTTACCTCCTCATTTTTCTTAATAAATCTTTTATTTCTGGCTCCACGCGGTACGAATCGCAAATCTTGGAAATGGCCTTATTGAACGTCCATTTCGGTAGATGCGACGCGCGAAGATACCCGAGCGTTGGCTCCGGGAACTTGATAAAGCATTCGCAAACCAGCCAAGCCAGCGCCATTTTTACATAATATTCATCGCGCGCGGCCAGGCGCTCCGTCCAGTCGTAGGTCACCTGCAGCCAGTCCGGGTCCATGTAGCAACATTTTAAAATCACCAGCCCAACTCGTGCAGCAAACTCACGTTCGTCGCTGAGCAGATTTTCCATCTTCTTTTCGTAAAAATCCGTGCGGCGCTTTTTGATCATCTTCCCCACGGCCGAGCAAAAAGTGTCGCAAGTGCTCCAGTCGTCTATGTAATCGACCTGGGAGTTGAAATAATCCAGCATCTTTTCGTACGGCAGGCGCGCGATCAAAAAGGCCCGCGTCAGGGTTTCTTCGTAGCCGATTGGCTCTTGTTTTATGATTTTCTCGATGCATTCCGGTGCCACTTGGCCGGCAATCTCACGAATTTGCGGCACCCGCACCCCCAGAAACGGCCGCTCGCTCGGGCAGATTTTCATCACAAAATCCCGGTACTCGTCGTCCGCATAAAAAGCCAGCTTCTCGCACAGCTCCTGGTGGGTTTTGATCTGGTTCATAAGGTTATTATAGCAGAGTCTGGCTTAGCACTTCCCTAGCTTCGGCCACGGAGTGAGTTTCCATCAAGCGCGCGCGGAGGTCCGAGGCACCCGGGAAATTATTAATATAAATCTTGTAATAGTGTTTGAGTGGCTCGTACGGCAAGCCGTGCAGAGCCATTTGCTCCTCATACAAATCTAGGTGCAAGTTCAAAAGCTCCATTAGCTCCTCGCGAGTGGCGGTATGGTCCGTAAAACAATACGGGTTCGTAAAAACGCCGCGGCCAATCATAAAACCATCGATTTCCGGGTATTTAGCGTGCAGCTCCAAAGCAGCCGTGCGGTCCTTAATATCGCCATTAATAATCAACTTGGTCTCTGGCGAAATCTCGGCGCGCATCTTTAAAATCTCTGGGATCAGCTCATAGTGAGCGTCGACTTTGGACATTTCCTTGCGGGTGCGCAGGTGCACAGTAAGGGCGGCCGGATGCTCGGCGAGTAGGGTTGGGGGCCAAGTCTTATATTCGTCGACAAAAGAAAATCCGAGGCGAGTCTTAATCGAGACCGGAAGCGAAGTCGCAGCCTTGACTTTGCGATAGCAATCTACGGCAAGCTCCGGAGTTTTTATCATCGCGGCACCACCACCAGCCTTGTTGACATGCTTATCTGGGCAGCCAAAGTTGAGATCCACGCCGGCAAAGCCAAGTGATTCCAAAGCACCAGAAAGTTCCGAAAAATGATCCGGGTTTTTGCCCCAAATTTGGGCGATGATTGGCTTGTCAAAATCGGCAATCTCTAGGCGCTCCAGCGCATTGTGGCGACCTTTTTCGGAGGCGTAGCTAGAAACATTCGTAAATTCGGTATAAAAAAGATCTGGGCGGCCGGCCTTGGCGATGACCTGGCGGAACGCCAAATCAGTGACGCCCTCCATCGGCGCCAAAATCAGAAACGGACGTGGTAGCTCTTGCCAAATATTCATTTTTATATCATACCATCAAAAAGGCCCCCCGTAAAGGGAAGCCTAATCGAGTTAGGTTTTTGGTGGCTCTGCCACCATCAAATCAACCGCAGCGAGCAAAAGCGAGCCGAAAAGTTCATTTTTCGTGAGCATTAAATACCCTGCTCGTTCAATGCCTTTAGCGATACAGTCGTAGTAGATTTTGTATTTCGCATCGACCATCTTTTTTGCATGAGGAACAGTCCTAATGGGTTCTGCTGTGCGGTCCACCACGTCGTCATACGCAAATACAGCATACGGAACCTCGGCATATTTGCAATAATATTGCTCGAGCAGCTCCTTGAGCTTTTGGTCTAATTCCTTATCTCCAGTATCGCAGACGTAGATAACTCTCTCGTTAAACACCAGCTCGGTTCTGTATAGGCCTAGATCTCTAGCCGTAGTATTCAGGTGCACCACACCGGCCTGGAGCATCAGTGAGACGTCTTCCAGAATTTTCTCCGTACTGCGCTCTTCGAGGCTTTTTCCTCTGAATACGACTGTTTTACCTGGCGCATAATAATCAAACGGAAGGTCATACTCCGTCATCGTGATAGCAAACCTTCCAATATCGACATTTAAATTATCAAAGAAACTAGCGTGTGCTTCTGCGTCCGTCAAGAGCTTCGTGAACGTCGTTTTTCCTGAGTTCGTTTTCCCGATAAAAACTATTTTTACATCGCCCATATGTATCCCCCTTATTTTTGAATTTTGAGTATGCCGGTGGCAGTCCATTAAAAAACCTAACCAATTTTTAATTTACTCCCACCAATAGTATGTATTATAAAATAAAATCTTAAAAATTACAAAGCTAAAGAAAAAGCCACCCGCACGGGGTGGCTCTAGGTTAGGTTTTGTAAGGTTCGGCAACCGCCAGCGAAGTGGCGCAAAGCATAATTGAGCCAAGCAACAGATTCTTTGGCAGAACTTTGACGCCGAGATCTTCGAGCTTTTTGTCCAGCTCTCTTTCGTTGACGTTGTAATCCATCTCTATTTTTTGCCTCGGGAAAGCTGCAATTTTTGCAAGCTGAGACTTGTCGCCATCGCCGATCATATCGTGCAGAGTAAAAACTTCGTACGGAACCTTGCTATATGCTTCGCAGTAGCGGCTAAACAAATCCCTAAGCTTCTTATTCAGCTCGTCGGATGGCGTAGCACAGATGTAAATAACCCTAGAATACGGATCCATCTCGGTCTTATAAAGCCCCAGTTGCTCGGCCGCCAGATTAAAATACACTAGATTGGCTCGAGCCATAGCTGCGACCTCTTCTTCGGTCTGCCCTTTGCGCTGGCAATCGAGGTGCCGCTCATGAACGACGATAGCGGTATTGCCGCTGCAAATGAAATATCGACCATCCCCCTTGCCGGACGAAAACCCCAAAAACATCGGCGGCTTACCCAATTCGAAAAAATCTTCAACATAAAACGGTTTTTCGTGCACGTCTTTGATAATAACTACGGAAATCTTTTTCATATTAACCCCTCCTATTCCGTGCGTAAAAGTCAAAAATCGGGAGCCGATACCTAACCTATAAAACTGCTCCCACCTGCCCCGCATTATAGCATAAAAAAGCCACCCTAAAAAGAGTGGCTTCTGGCTAGGTTTTTCTCATAACGACCAAGTATATGCATGCGACTTTTAAGAGGTAGCCGAATTTCCAGAGACCGCGCGCTTCGACCAGTCTGTTGGCCAATTGGTTAAAACCGCGCAGCGTAGGATTGCTGCTGTTAGTTGGATCATCAAGATTGGCAAGTTCCTCTTCCGTTACGCCGTGGAGATCCATGAGCATCTCGATGTTTGATTTGACCATTTCCGTGGTCTTTCCCAAGCCGTCATGAACAAGCGCAACTAGCGCGTCCAGCTTATTGCGCCTTACCATGAGTGTCAAAAGGTCAGCGGCGTCTGGGGTGATTTCGTCACCAACACAAAAGATAATAGCGTCACCCTCCAAATCGGACTGCTCGAGACCCAAATACATCAGCGCCTTCGGATAAAGATCGTCGATCTTAATGAACGGATAAAACATGGGAGATTCACTGTAACGACGACGACTACCCTCTTTGATCACCTTATCCAGTTCGCCCTTGAACTGCGTTGGCAGGCTCCGCATGAGCAGTTCGATTTCATTGTTCTGCGAATCTTCGAGCGTAAAGCATTTCGGAGCTACATGAATCATATAGTTCCTTTTGTCCATCTCCTTCTCAAAATATTCCGGCAATTCCCTGATCATGATCATGTTGTCCAACATGATTACTTTTACTTTTGGCATTTTGATTCCCCCTTCGATTTTGTTGTAAATATGACGGCAGCATTGAACAAAAACCCTAACCAAATTTTCAAATTGCTCCCACCGGTTAAAAAATATTATAATATAAAAAAGCCACTCTGTAAAGAGTGGCTTCTGGTTAGGCTAGCTCGATTGCAACAATCTTAAAGACATAACTCCAGAAAGACGCCATGGCGTCGTCGGACTTGGCAAATTTATTGGACAAACTATTGAAAGTTACGGAGTCGCCGTCGCCATATTTATAGGCGTCGGCCAGTTCAGCCTCCGTTACTTTGTAACTTATCAAGAGCCTCAGGATTGCTTCCGGCAACAACTGTGGGTCGTCAATGATACGTGGCGATATCACTTCAGTCGGCCAGCTATCCTCGATCGAATTTGCTGCCAAATAGTCTAGCATAATACGTGCTTCGACTTGAAACATGCAACTATAGTCTATGATGATTGCATCATCATGTTCATCAAAGTCACCATCCTTAAAACCAAAAGCATCCTCCAGTCCATTTATCTGGGCGTGAAGCTCATACTTGAAGGGGTCCATTGGGCCCGAGCAAACCATGTCAAACCGCTGTTTAAAAAAATCTTTCGCGTCCAACACATCTCGAACATGGATTTCTAAGAAATTGTCATAGATTTTGTCGTGAATGCAAGCGTTGTCCTCTCCTGGCACATATTTGCATTCGAAATCGTCTCCAATCTCATCCTTCCAGGCCTCGAGGTTTTTCTTGAGGCACTCCATGGCTTGTTTTAAAGCCCCAATACCAAGCGACACCCCGTCGTCATACTGGTCGGAAAGAATAAATAACTTCGCTTTTTTCATACAAACATCCTCCTTGCACAAAGAATAAAAAGGGGAGCCAATCGCCTAGCCTATTAAATTGCTCCCATCCTGTTTTTAAACTATAACATAAAAAGCCGTCGTCGGCAATTACGCCCCTGTTATGTTCGCGCTTATATTTACTTTTTCGGTATTTTGTGGTATAATTATAGGATAGCGCTTATCTAAAAGCGCAAATACATATCGGGAGGGCGTACATTATGGTTATTGCTAACGAAAAGTTTACAATCACAGTCACGAAGCTTTTATTTGATCCGGAGAGAACAAACGAACACACGATAAACGTAGTAAACTACGGGCCAGGAGCCAATGTTGTTTTCGTGGACGAACGCGCGCCGCAGGAATACCTCGATTATGCTATAGCGCATGAGGTAGTGCTCAGAAATAAAAACTCTGAGTTTTGCGGAGTTCCGTTGCCGGATCCTAAGGATCCGACGCGTCGAAGAGAAATCGACAGAATTCTCCTCGAGTGGGGGGTCATTCCGGAATCAGAGCGCGAGCAGTATGCTCGCAGGCACATCGAAATGATGGAGTACGTTTGGGAGCAGAGACAGGAGATGGAGGCGGTCGATTACTGCCGAATTTATCTTGAGGCTTGGCTCCAGAAACATACCGGAAAAAAGACTGTGATTATGAACAAAACAAAAAACGGGCCGCTCGCTTGAGTGGCCCATTTTTTTTATTTTTTCCAAGCTTTGCGCGGGCCAAAATGCGGCTTTACTACCGAGAAGTTAATTGCATTCTTTTGAAAGCTCTTAACCGTAAGATGCATCACAAAGGCCGCAGCCACGCCGAGCTCGATAATGCCAAGCAGCAGCTCGTGCGGTGGCAAGTTGCCAAAGGCGTTTCGCATCATCAGAGCAATTGGCGACGACAACGGGAAGTACGACAAGATGTAGGTTACGAGGTTCGGATCGCTGGTCATGAAATTATTTATAAAGAACAGTGGCATCACCACGCCCATCATCACGATACCAATATATTGCGAGGCGTCGCGGGCGGTTGGCATAAGCGAGCCGACCATCATACAGGCGCCAGCAAACATAAAGTAGGACATCAATAATAGGAGAATATTGCCGATAATGCGAATTGGGTCGAGGTCAATAATGGCGAGATATGGTGCCACCATTGGGCTGTCGCGATAAATAATCACCGCGGCAATTACTGGAATTACAAACACGATAATTTGGATGAAGCCCAGCGTGACAAGACTCAAAATTTTACCGATCACGAGGTTTTTGGCCGAGACGGAGGTCAAAATCATTTCTGAAATGCGATTCTCTTTTTCTTCCACCAGAGCCATAGTGAGGCGATTACCGAACACACAAATCAAGATATAGAAGATACCTAAAATCGCGATTGGCACGATAGCTTGGCCTAGCACACTAACCTGCGTACCGTTCGCGTCGAGGTCGACAGTTTCGTAATCAACCGTATTTTCAACCAAGACGATTTCTTCCGGCGAAAGTTTTTGATAGACATTGAGTTTCAAAAGACTAGCGAACGGGATGGAGTAAAAATTAAACAGCCCAGTATCCTCCGCGCGGTCATAAATTTTAACTTTATGACTCTCGGCGAAGTCTTCGGATACATAGTAATAGAGGTCCAGTTCGCTGTTTTTGACCATGTCGCGACCAGCTTCTTCGGTTTTAACCTTAGTAAATTCGATGCCGGTGCTAGCGATTACTTCGTCGCTCAGCAAATTAGCGTCGTCGGTAAGACCGACTTTTTTGTTGGAAAAATTGATGTTCGAGACCGTATCTTCGATGCCGCCGCTGTTTATTGCCGAAAGCCCGAGCATCGCGACGATACCGAGCGGGAATAATAACAGCGAAATCCAAAAAGTCGGTTTTTTGAGTTGGCGAATAACTTCGAATTTAAAAACGGTTCTAATTTTATTCATCTTCACCTCCATAAACTTCTACGAAAATTTCATCGAGCGACTTGCCGCCAAATTGTTTTTTAATGTCTTTGATTGTGCCGTAAGCGTGAGCCTTGCCATCTTTCAAAAGAATCGCGCGGTCGCAGAGGCGTTCAACTTCGTCCATGTAGTGGGTAATCATGATGATCGTGCTTCCCTTCGCATGGAGCTCGTCGATAATATTCATGAGAAGCTTGCGGTTGACCGGGTCAAAACCCTTGGTTGGTTCGTCCAGGATCAAAAGCTCCGGGTCATTCATCATACAAATACCGAGCTGAACTTTTTGCTGTTGGCCAGTCGAAAGCTTTTCGGTTTTTTCATTTAATTTAGCGAGTAAGCCAACACGCTCGAGATAATCTGCCGCCCAGCCACGTGGATCTTTGAGGCCTTTGAGCTCGCCAAAATAAATCATTGTGTCGATAACGGTCTCTTTTTTATAAAGGCCGCGTTCCTCTGGCAAATAACCAACCGTAACGCTGGAATTTGCGTCAAAACGTTTGCCGTTAATCAAAAGTTCGCCGCCGGTCGGTTCGTACAGATTAAGAAGCGTACGAATCGTGGTGGTTTTGCCCGAGCCGTTAGAGCCCAGCAAACCAAAAATTTCGCCTTTTTTAACTTCAAAACTGAGATCCTTGATGACGGTTTTGCCGTTAAAGGCCATCTTAAAATTTTTTACTTCAATCATTGAACTCATGATTAATATTATAGCACGGGTTTCGGGGACGTCTGTGATATAATCAGGGTGTCTCTAGCTATACTTCGGTCACTGGCATAGAGAAAAGCCAAAAGTCGTGAGTACTTGTCATTTAGGCTTGCGACCAGGAGCCAATAAATCGGGCTCGCATAAATGACTCTTTTAATTTAATTTTTAGGAGTCTTTATGAAAAATACAATTCTTAATAACCAAAACGAACGGGTCGAAGTGATGGCGCTTTTCGGTTACGAAATGACGCCTTGCCAGCCTCTTACTTTTAAGAGAACTGGTGGCATAGAAACCGAAATCACTGAGTTGCTCCGTACGCAAATTCGCTTTGCGGGTCAAGCAACCATCCACATCTTCGATGTTTTGGTCGGACGAGACAGAGCTCGTCTCGAGTTTAACTCGGTTGATCTGTCTTGGCACCTCACACAGGCGTAACCGTTAAAAAATAGCTCCGGGATTCGGAGCTATTTTTTAGATCAAATCTTGATGTTCGTAAGTCTTATTGTAGTCAAAGTCAGAAGCTGGGACTTCAAACGGCAAGTCGGCGTAGCCAGGTTGTTTCATATGGTAGGCGGCACGGAGTTCACCAATTTCGCCGACACACTCAAATGGCTTGATAGCACCTTCGATGCCGAGTAAGCCTTTAAAGTCGTCCGTAAGTTCTGGATCAACAAACAAATCTTTACCGTCAAAGAGAGTTTTTAATTCTTCGGCTGGCACAAACGGAGCAAAGACCAGGAACGAGTTGGCGCACTTAGCGCATTTACCGCACCATTTCAGACCAGAGTTGTCGTGGCCCTGCGTGTAGTTAGCAACATTGCAAGAGCTAAACTGGTGGCCGTATTTTTCCCAACATTTTTTGGCGAAAAGCTCGGAAATCTTAACTTCACTATAGGCGCGAACCGGTGAGCCGATTTTGATATCTGGCGAAACGTAGCGCGCAACATACTCAGCGAGCAGTTGCTCGGCTTCCCAAGTTTTGGACCATTGGTGGTTGACTTTGAGGTCGCCAATCATGGCGTGGGCCTCATTCCCCTCTTGGCCAATACCCATCAAAACCAGATTTTTACCAAGCAAAATCGCCTGAATAAGGACGAGGCTTTCGATAATATAGGTAATCGGCACGTGGCCATTCAGACCACCGGTAGTTTTCAATGCTTCGCGGTCGATATGACGTTTCATGGTGAGGAGTGGGTTCTTAAAGCTATCAAGAATAGCCGGATGGGTGTCGGACGGTGCCACATAAAGGGGAGTAAAGTCGATGCCTTTTTCATCCAAAAGTTCGGTTACGAGCAAAGAGTCTTTGCCGCCGCTTTGCGTCATAATAACGCCTTGGCCATCATAAGCTTCAGCAGTTGGTTGGTCGGCAACAGTAGCAGTAAAATGCAACAAATCATCACGCGTAAGTTGGTTCTCGTAAGCGTACTGCGACAAACCTTCTTGATAAACGTTGTCAAAGAATCTAGCTTGGAATTCATCTAATTCGAAACCATCATAAATAGCAGTTTTGGTCGGGTGAGCCTTGTAATAAGAGGTGCCGATTAAGAAAAAGCTGAGTTTCAAAGCATTTTCAAGAAGCTGCGGATTATATGCATACGGTTCGGCCGGCCTTACAAATTCAATCGTTTCGGCAAAATCCTGGCCGAATTGGTTTTGATATTTGAAAGTTGCGACATATGATTCATTGTCGAAATTATAGCCAACGAATTTAAAATCCATCTAAAGCTCCTTTACTAATTTTTGGAAAATTTCACCGCGTTCTTTGAAATTCTTAAACATGTCAAAGCTTGGTGCGCCCGGGCTCAAAATCACAATCGTACCGCCAAGTTCGCGGGCGATGTCGTTGGCTTTTGCGAGTGCTTCGTCCAAAGTTTCGGCAAATTCGTAACGATCTTCTGACACGCCGTTGGCAAGAATATGTTTAGTTTCGCCGATTAAAACGGTTTTTAGCAAATTCGGTGCATTCTGAATTACGGCGCGCGCGCCAGAAAGGTCGAGGCCGCGGTCTTTACCACCAGCAATCAAAACTAATTTATCCTCCGGGAAGGCCTTAACAGCCACTTCGAGCGCCGGATAAGTTGCAGCAAAACTATCGTCGTAATATTTAATACCGTTTAGCTCACGGACAAACTCAATATGGTGTGGCAAGCCAAGGAAAGTCTCAATACCTTCGGCGATTTTGTCGCCATATTTATCGATAAATTCGTTTACATCCATATGGAAGTAGCAGGCTGAAACCAAAATTGCAGCTTCGGCATTTTCGCGGTTATGCGCGCCCGGAATTTGGATGTGGCTCAAAATTTCATCGAGGCGCTCAGAAACTTCGTATGGATAAGAGAACCTCTTGCCTTTTGAAAGCTCGCTAACTTTGACTGAAGTTAGATTGTCTTTGTAATAAACACAGTAATCGTCGGCGGTTTGATGGCGGACAATGTTCGATTTGGCACCAACATAATCATCAAAACCATCGTGCACATCCAAGTGATCCGGCTCAATACGAAGCACTACGGCGATATGCGGCGAACGCTCGCAGTCCCAAAGTTGATAGCTACTCATTTCGTAAACTACGACATCGTCTGGCGAAACATCATCAAGCACATCGAGTGCCGGAATACCGACGTTGCCCACGAAGTGAGTCTTTTTGCCGAGTGCGGTCAAAATCGCAGCCACAAACGAACAAGTCGTACCTTTGCCTTTGGTGCCAGTCACGCCCACGATTGGCGCCGGGCAGTGTTCAAGAAAATAGCGGGTGATGCTGGTCCAATTATCCTTAAAAAGTGGGTGTAAGCTCGGGGTGCGAAAAACCATGTCGAAGCCGTCTAGATCAAGTTCTTTGACACTATCTTTGGTGATGTGGTCGAAAATTTCGATCTCGACGTCGTCACGCTTAGAGAAATAACGCTCGACGCTTTTACCTTCTACGCCGTAGCCTAAAATTGCAATTTTCATACTATTATTATATCATATAAGCCATGTTAGATTGCTTAATTGATGCCCTGCTGGACGTAGCAAAAATCGCGCCGTATCTCTTGGCGACGTTTTTGATTCTGGAGCTAATCGAGCACAAAATTAAGTATAAAAAACTGTTTTCGAAAAAACATCCCCTAATGCCAGTGGCCGGCGGTTTGCTAGGTGCCCTGCCGCAGTGCGGTTTTAGCGCAATGGCCGCGAATCTGTTTTCCGGACACATCGTCACAATCGGCACGGTGATTGCGATTTTTCTTGCTACCAGCGACGAAATGCTACCTATTATGATTGGTGAGAATGTCGACGTGACAGAAATCTTCAAAATTATTGGTTTTAAGGTCGCGATCGGTATTATTGTCGGTCTCGTGGTCGATTTAATTTACCGCAAAAAATCTATCGCCGAAAAAACGCCGGACATCGGCCATATTTGCGAGGACGAACACTGCCACTGTGAGAAAAATGGCATCTTTTTATCTAGTCTAATCCATACATTAAAAACGTTGCTTCTAATTTTTGCCGCCAATCTTTTAATCGGCTTAATCATTTTCTGGATTGGCGAAGAAAAAGTTGCCGGTATTTTGTTAAACAAAGGCTTATTCTCATACCTAATCGCAGCGCTAGTCGGCCTAATCCCGAGCTGCGCCGGCAGCGTAATTATTACCGAATTATATTTGGCCGGATTAATTAGCTTTGGCAGCTTAATGGCTGGGCTTCTCACCGGTTGTGGCGTGGGCTGGCTGCTACTTTTCAAAAACAATAAAAACCAGCGCGAAAACGGCATGATTCTGGCTATTATTTTCGTAATTAGTCTGATTGCGGGCGCAATATTTGATTTGTTTTAGAAATTAAGATAGGTTTCGAGATTCGAAATCACGGCTTTTTCGACGCTCGAAACAGCGACCATGGCCTTAATGCCAGATCCGGCGAATTCGCGCGCGAGTTCGATCATTTTATCTTTGTCGATAGCGGAAATTAGGTTTGGCATGTCGTCGTATTTTTCAACGTCGCCGTTTAAGAAATAGTTTTCAGCATAATAGTCGGCGATTTGACCCACAGTTTGGGCACCCATTTGGAAACGGCCCATGGCATAGGATTTAGCGGCTTCAAAATCTTTATCCGAAATGCCACCGTTTAAGGCTTTGACGAGCTCGGTTTGAATTAGTTTAAATAGTTCTTCGGCATTCTCGACGTTCACTTCGCCATCAAAATCCCAGTAGGAATTATGCGCATTGGACGAAACCGATGAACCCATGCCATAAATCAAACCACGTTTCCTAGCGGCGCCAAAAATCTTGGAATTGGTGGTGCCGTTTAATATATGGTTGAGACAGTTCATGGCAAAAACTTCGTTTGGCTCCAAATGGCGCGGCGTAATCAGCGAAAAACCAAAGGTAATATTGGTGGCGTCCTTGCGACGAATCGAAACTGCCTCAGCAGAATGGAGTTCATCCATCGGGATCGTAAAATGATAGCCCGGTTTCAAATTCCAATCTTCGAGCATTTTAACGATTTCGTGTCTGCGACCGTGCACCTTGCCGGCGATAATAAAAGACATATTCTCAGCGGTGTGAGTACGGCGATAATGTTCGCGAATGTCTTTGAGCTCGATGTTTGAAATCGTTTTAATGCGATCTGGCAAATCCAAAATATCCTCGCCAACTTCGCGCTGGAGTCGCGGCCAAAGCAAGCGATAATAATTATTCATATAGCCGGTGAGCTCAGAGCGGACATTGCCTTTTTCGGCACGGAGTTCATCCTCGTTGAAACGTGGTTCGCAAATCGAAAGACGCTGAAGTTCCATAATACGATCCCATTCAAAATCAGCACATTCCGTTTCGTAGCAAACCGAGATATCCGAAGTCCAGGCGTTATGATAGGCGCCGTTTTTGGTAAATTCAGCTTCGAAGGCTTGTTCATCCTTATATTTGGCGTTGGCACCAAAGGCAAGATGCTCTACGATATGAGGAATTTCGTAGACTTCTGGATTTTTAGCGTAGCGCATGCCAGCGCGGAACTGAATACGCGTCGCCATCACGCTGGCACCCGGGATATCAATCAAAAGTCCCTTCGCCCCGTTCTTCAGAGTAATTGCTTCGACAGAGTGTTTCATAGAGGCAAACTAATAGTTTATCTTATTATTTGCGGCCTTTTTTCTTGTTTTGGCGAGCCAATTTTTTCTTTTTCTTAGCTTCGTTTTTGCGAGATTTTTTTGGCGCATTAGCAATAGTTTTGCCACCGGTAGATTTCTTAAATTCAGAGTCAAGATTCTTGTCGCCCTTACTAATTTCGTTCACACCTTTTTCAGTGGCGGTTTCAGCCATCTTAGTGAGCTCAGTATCGTATTCTTCGCCGTCAATCACATCCGTAGCGCGAGCTTCGGCTGGAGTGATGGTAAGAAGAATTTTAAGAACTTCCTCGCGGAGATTGCGCTGCAAACCGTCGAAGAGTTTTTGTGATTCAGAACGATATTCAACTAGTGGGTCACGCTGGCCAACTGAACGCCAGTGGATGCCTTCGCGGAGATGCTGCATATTCTCAAGATGTTGCATCCACAAGGTATCAAGAACCTTGAGGTAAACTTCACGCTCGATTTTGCGCATTACTTCTGGGCTAAATTCGATCTCTTTGGTATGATAAGCTTCTTCGATTGCGGCGAGCGCGAGCTTAGCGCGATCTTTTTCTTTGCGCATCAAGCCAATTTCATGAATCAAATCTTCGTCAAAGTCGAAGACGGCTTTGAATTCTTCGTCGAAGTTCTTATTGACGCGAGATGAAAGCTCGGTTAGAGTCTTGACTTCTTCGCGCATGAGACGCTTGATTTCGGAGAAGATATCCTCACCTTCAAGAATCTTGCGGCGAATCATATAAACGACGCGGCGGTGACGGTTAATTACATTATCGTATTGAACGACATTTTTACGGGAATCAAAGTTGAGGCCTTCGATTTTCTTCTGGGCGGATTCAAGTGTGCGGGAAATAGCGCGGGTCTGAATCGGAGTATTTTCATCGACGCCGAGGCGGGTCATCAACATCTTAATACGGTCGCCTTGGAAGATGCGCATCAAATCGTCTTCGCAAGAAACGAAGAATTGGGTGGTACCTGGATCGCCCTGACGGCCACCACGACCACGGAGCTGGTTATCGACGCGACGAGAATCATGACGAGCAGAACCAATCACGACGAGACCGCCAAGCTCTTTAACGCCTTTACCGAGTTTAATATCGGTACCACGACCAGCCATGTTGGTAGCAAGCGTGACGGCGCCTTTTTCGCCGGCTTTGGCAATAATCGCAGCCTCACGTTCGTTGTTTTTAGCATTCAAAATTTCGTATGGAACCTTTTGCTCATCTAGGTAACGAGCAATTTCCTCGTTGTTGGCGATAGAATCAGAACCTACGAGTACTGGTTGGCCCTTGGCATGATATTTCTTGATTTCTTCGGCGATAGCGCGGAGTTTGCCGGCCTTGGTCTTGAAGATCAAATCGTCTTTATCGACACGGACAATTGGGCGGTTTGGTGGAATTTGAATTACGTCAAGTGCGTAAATCTGCTGGAACTCTTCAGCCTCAGTGAAAGCAGTACCGGTCATACCGGAAAGCTTGCGATAAAGACGGAAGAAGTTTTGGAAGGAAATCGTAGCCAAGGTCATAGACTCTTCTTTGACGGCAACACCTTCTTTGGCTTCGATAGCCTGATGGAGGCCTTCGTTGTAGCGGCGACCTTGCATCAAACGGCCAGTGTGTTCGTCGACGATAATAACTTCACCAGAGTTGGTCACAACATAATCTTTATCACGCTTAAACACGACCTGAGCGCGGAGAGCCTGCTCCATGTGATAAACAAGGCGAGTATTCTTGGTGGAATACAAATTCTCGACGCCGAGGATATTTTGAACCTTTTCAATTCCCTTGTCAGTAAGGGAAACAGAGCGGCGCTTTTCATCAAAGATATAATCTTCTTCGGTAAGGCGATCGGCGATTTTAGCAAATTGATAGTAAGAATCTGGGTTGTCGCCAGCTGGGGCAGAAATAATGAGTGGGGTGCGAGCCTCATCGATCAAGATAGAGTCGACCTCATCGACGATGGCGAAGTTAAGTTCGCGTTGGCGGAGATATTGAGTCTCGGAGGTCATGTTGTCGCGGAGGTAGTCGAAGCCAAATTCGTTGTTCGTACCGTAAGTAACATCGGCGTTATAGGCCTCTTTACGAGTGGCCGGGCGAAGATGGCGGAAGCGCTCATCGTCGTGCTCTTCGTTTTCGTATTCACGATCATAAACAAATGAGGCGTTGTTAATAATTACACCAACGGAAAGACCGAGGAAATCATAGACTGGGCCGTTCCAACCGGCATCACGTTGAGCGAGGTAATCGTTCACCGTAACGATGTGGACGCCGCGGCCAGTAAGGGCGTTGAGGTAGGCTGGGAGCAAGGCGACGAGAGTTTTACCTTCACCGGTTTTCATCTCGGCGACGTTACCCTCGTGGAGAGCGATACCACCGATGAGCTGGACATCGTATGGACGCATGCCGAGCTTACGTTTGGAAGCTTCGCGAACGACGGCGAAGGCATCTGGCAAGATTGCATCGAGAGCCTTAGCATCGTTTTCGACTTTTTTGGTGGCTTTCTTGGCTTTTTTAGCTTTTTTCGCAGTTTTATTCTTGGCGGCTTCGGCAACGGATTTTTTAAGCATCTTGTCAAGCTTAGTTTTGAGAATTTCGGTCTGCCCGGCGAGTTCTTTGTCGGACATTTTCTCGTATTTCTCTTCGAGACCGTTAATTTCTTGGGCGCGCTTCCACATGCGCTTTAAGATTTTCTTCTGAGCGTCACCGAAAATACCTTGCAAGAACTTAGTCATTGCGGTTTTATCAGCAAGTTTATCAGTAGGCTTCTTTTCTTTTACAGGTTTCTTGTTTTTTACAGCCATAGCCAAATTAGACCTCCAACGGAATTTAGTATTGTATTAATTCTAGCACATTATTTTCTCTTGATAAAGAGATTTTTGAGGGACCTTTTCTGAAGATGCGGGGTCTGCTCAAGCTTGAAACGACGGATCTGACCAGTGAGTTTAGCTTCAACCAAATCGATACCAGCAAACACGTTCGTGCAGTCATCTTTAGCGGCGATTACCTTGCCACCAGGAATGTCCATCGCGACGGAAATTTCGTATTTTTCGCCATGAGAACGGTCGATGCTCGAAACCATCACCTTTACTACGACATCTTTTTTGGAGCCGCGTGGCAAATAGCGATCGAGCTTGCCGATGCGTTTTAAGACATATTTTTTGAAAGATTCTTCTACTTTGTAGCCACTACCGCTGACATCAATTTTCTCAATCATATTAGATTTCCTCCTGATTGTTTAAATATGGTCTCAAAACTTCTGGCACTTTGAGCTTGCCGTCTTTGGTGGCGTAGTTTTCGAGGATGACCACGAGAGCGCGAGCCAAAGAGACTGCGGTGCCATTTAGGGTGTGAACATACTCAAGGCTGCCATCTTTGCGGCGAACGCGGCAGTTGACAGCGCGAGCTTGGAAATCAGTACAGTTAGAACAGCTGGTGATTTCCTGGTACTTTTGGTTAACCGGTGACCAGTATTCCATGTCGTATTTTTTGGCGGCTGGAGCGCCGAGGTCGCCAGCGGCGATGTTGATGATGTGATATGGAATGCCAAGGCCTTGCCAAATTTCTTCCTCGATGGCGAGGATTTTTTCGTGAAGCTCTTTGGATTGTTCTGGTAGACAGAAAACATACATCTCGAGTTTGTTGAATTGATGTACGCGGAAGAGACCGCGAGTATATTTGCCATAAGTACCGGCTTCTTTTCTAAAGCAAGCCGAGTAGCCAGCGTAAAGAAGTGGCAATTTGTCTTCGTCGATGATTTCGTCCATGTGATAGCCGGTGAGTGGCATTTCGGCAGTAGCGATCATCGCAAGATCTTCGCCTTCGATATAATATTCATCAGATTGATCAGAGGTGCGCGGGTTAAAACCACAGCCTTCGAGCACACGGGATGAGACCATGTCTGGCACGGTCATAAAAGTAAAGCCGTGCTCCAAAACTTTGGAGAGGCCGTACTGATAGAGCGCGTTTTCGAGCAAAGCTAGGCCATCTTTGAGATAGTAGAATTTAGCCCCGGCAACTTTGGCGCCGCGCTCAAAATCTACCCAATCGCGCGAAACAGCATAATCCAAATGATCAACAACTTCAGTACGATGCTCGCCCCAGACTTTGATTTCTTTGCTACATTCCTCGCCGCCTAGCGGAACATCGTCAAAGATAATGTTTGGAATGCCTTTGATAAGATCGTTCAATTTGGTCTCGGCTACGGAAAGTTCGGATTCGGCAGCAGCGAGCTCAGATTTAAGATTTTTGCCTTCTTCGATAAGAGCTGCGTCTGGTTTGCCGCCCTTCATTTTGGCTGCAATCTCGTTGCGACGTTGCCTCAAATTTTCAACCTTAACAAGAACGTTTTTTCGTTCATCGTCAAGCTTGATGGCTTCATCAACATCGATTTTGTAACCCTTTTCTTTAGTTGACTTTTTGACCAAGTCTAGGTTTTCTCTGATGAACTTAATGTCTAACATGCGTATATTATACCATAGAATCGAAAAGTCGTTCCCAGTCTTTTAGATTAAGATCGGCCGGGCGCGCGTCTTCGTTGATGTTGAGATTTTTAAAGATGTTTTTTAGCTCTTCACGGGATTTTTCGCCGGTGAGGTTGGCGATAAGCTTTTTGCGTGGAGACGAGAAGCCACGCTTGATTAAATCGAAGATTTCTTCCCTGATTTCTGGCTCTTTTGGAGTCAAAATAATAAACTCGCTATCCACTTTTGGCGGCGGGGTGAATTCGTCTTTCGGTACGACGTAGCCGAGTTCGACATTGGCGCGATTTTGCACGAACAATGACAAAACGGATTGGTGCCCATCCGCAGCGGCAATACGTTCAGCAACTTCTTTTTGGATTAATAGCACAATTTTGACCGGGCGATTGTTGGCGCGCAAGATTTTTTCGATGATCGGGCTAGTGATGTAGTAAGGAATGTTTCCGGCGATGGAGTAGGGCGCGGCAACTTGGCCCAAATCAAATTTAAGAAAATCAGCGTTAATCACTTCAAGGTTTTTGCCCGGGAAAGAGTTTGGCAAGTTATGAGCCAATCTCTCGTCAAACTCAACAGCCGTAACTTTTTCGAAACGTCGGAGTAGTGAGCTCGTCAACGTGCCGAGACCTGGACCGATCTCGAGGCAGTGGGTTGCGCCTTCGGCGACAGCGGCGTCGGCAATATCGTCCAAGATAAAGCGATTTTTGAGCCAGTGCTGGCCGAGTGATTTGTTGTTTTTAGTTGCCATTTCGGTTTGTCCAATCTGTTGCGATATCAAATTGTTCCGGGTTTTTCGCAACAAAAGTACCCGTGTCGTAAACTTTACCAAGGCCAAGCGAAGTCTCAACTATAGAACAACGTGGATAGCGACTAAGGTCTGCGGCTACGATCACATAGCCGTCTTGGTCGATTTTGACGCCATCTTCACGAATCGAGTAGCCGCCGCCACCGCAAAAGCCCATCACGCCACTCATATTAAGGTCGTAGAAAGTTTCTTGGCGTTCAATCGTGGTGCCGTCTGGCCTGGTTACGGTGTAATAATTGCGGCCCATCGCCATTGTGAGTGGTTTTTGCTCAATCTTACTGGCACCAACGGCGACGATTTTCTCGACTGGCTCTTTAACTACGCGCTCCGAAATCAGCTCGCGGCTAACCTCTACGCCATCAACATAGAAAACTTTATAAATTAGCTCGCGCGTACCAAGCTCGCCTGGCTGCTTTAGGAGCATTTCGCCTGGGGCCATGTCGTAATTTTTGACTTTAGTTTCGGTAAACGGGATTTCTTCTTCGACCGTTACAGTAAGACCGCCGTGCCTAGTAATCTGGTAAACTGGCGCCACGCCGATCTCCATAAAGCGGTTGTCAGTAAGGGCGGTGATTTCATCGCCATCATAAACTACAATGCCGGCATCTTTGGCAATGGTTTTTGGGTCAAAGCTGGCGGTCATGATGTATTTTTCTATGTTGCCATCTTTAACGACCGCCGGATAAGAGCGGTAGACATTGATGTAATAGTTGTCGGAATCAATGATGGAGTCTAAGCCTGGCTCAACGATATCGGTGGCTTCGAGCTTGATCGACATTTTATCGAGAATTTCGCGTACGGTTTTGCCGGGGGTGGTTTTGACGATAGTGCGGCTGCCGCCGTCGTAAATCGTGGCGTAAACTGACTCTTTGATAGTAGTTACCGCTGATTCTTCGCCCTCGGCGAAGGTTTTGATTGGCGGATTATAAACCGTCTCAAGAAAAACTAAACTAGTTAAGGCTAGCATCAAGATTATTAAGGCGTAATCGAACTTTTTGGTAAGCCTCATATCTTATGATTATACCACTAAACCCCTAAAAAAGCCACATTGTACATGTGGTTTACTTTTTCGCTATTTTCAATTTCTAGGTGGTTGGCCAAACTATAACTCTACACTCTCCACCCGAATTCCGGCATCTCTCAACTTTGCCCGAATTCTGATTTTATTTTAGCATATGCAGAATTGCTGTCAACATTGATTTTTATTCTTTTTATGGTTTAATTTTTACGGACATAACAGGGGTTGTTCGGGTTTTTCTCCTTTACTTTTTGCAAAAATATTTTGTGATATATTTTAGGCTTTTGGTGGTTTTCGAGCGGTTTTGTGTTAAAATTTAAGAAAAGTGGAGGAAAATGAAGAAGCCAAATATTGCAAAATGGTTGGATGGTTTCCTGCTGGCCGGGCAGGGAATTTTGCTGGCTTTCAAGAAGCTTCGATTCGTAATTACTTTTTTAATCACTTTTATCTTTTTTGGCATTATGATGAATCTGCTCTCGGGTGGATTCTCTAAGTTCTCCTTGATGGACTCTTTCCCTGTTGCGATGAAAATTATTGGCGATGCCTTTATCCGAATTTTTGGCGTTGGCCAGCCGTTTCTAGAATGGCTGCCGATCTTTTTGATTTCGGTGATGCAGGGAATTCTGATTGGCCTAATCGTATTGCTTTGGCACCAGAAACGCACCAATGGCGCCAATGTCGAGAAAGCCGGAATTATTACCGGTTTGATTGCACTCGGTGCGGGCTGCCCAACCTGCGGCACCACGCTCCTGACCCCGCTTCTCGGTGCGCTCTTCTCTACCGGTGGCCTAGCCATTACTAGTACTATCTCGACCATTATTACAATTGTCGCGATTGTCGTAGCAATTCTCTCTCTAAAAAAGCTTGGCGAGGAAACTTATGTTATGATTATTGATGAAAAGTATAGGAAGGAGTCCAAATGAAAGCCGGGAAAATTATCCGCATCGTCTGTTTAGTAGCTATAATCGGGATTCTCGGGTTTGGGATTTATTCCGCCAACAAAAAGACTCCGCTCTCTGAAAAAGTCTGGGACGAGCGCACTACGGTAGGCTCAATGGAGGCCGAAAATTACTTTATTATTTATACCGATTTGGTCTGTCCATATTGTATTGCGTTCGAAAACGCTATTTTGGAAAATGAGGAGGAATTTAAATCTTACATTGAGAGAAATGATATTTTAGTTGAAGTCAAAATGACTGATTTCCTCTATGAATTTGGCGAAGCCCAGGCGATCAACTCACGCTATTCGGCCGTGGCTACTTACTGCGCCAAAAACGAGGATAAGTTCTGGGATTATTATGCGCACGCGGTCAAAACCCTCTGGAAAGATTTCTTTAAAGACAGTGGCAAATCTGGCTTCACCGCGCTCAATTCGATGGGCAAAGATTTTTGGATTAGTCTCGGTAAAGACGTGGGGCTAGGCGAGACTTTTGAAACCTGCGTCAAAAACAATGAAACGATCGAGGAAGTAGTTGAAAATACTGGCAAAGTTGCCAAAGCAATTGACGGCGGCATGCCATCATTTAAGTTCAACAAATATTCCTTCTCTGGCTTCGATATGGGCTGGGGCTGGGAATACGTTGAATATTACTTCGACAAAGGCCTAGCTTCTAAATAATTTTCTTGGCTTCAAAAAGCACGCATGGCACGGCCGGTGGCGGCGTAAAATCGGTCGGTTTTAGGGGATATCTAATTTTGGTTTGGTAACCTGCGATAACTTTTAGGCCGAGCTGTGAGGTGTAGTGGCGGTCTGTATTGAGAAGTTTTAAGGCAAATTGTTTTTGTAAAATCAGGTAAAAAGCTTCCGGCGGGTTGTCTGCCTCGATTAATCTATGGACGATTTCGGAGCTAAGATGAAACGGTGGATTGCTAAAGACTTTGTAAGGCTCTTCTGGTAATTCAAAATCCAGAAAATCCTGTTCCACCACCTCGACATTTTCAATGTTGCGCCTTGCGAGGTTCTCTTTGAGCTTTTTGGCCGTCGCCGGATCTGGCTCGATAGCAATCACTTTATTCACGCGGTGAGATAATGCGCTCGTAATCACACCCGAACCGGCACCGATTTCAATCACAAGATCACGCTTCTTAAGATTGGAGTGGCCAATCAACATCAAGGCCAGCCTTGGCGAACGCAAGAAATGTTGAGATAAATTTGGGTTTCGCATACTAAATTTCTAGATCGGCAGATTCGCCAGTTTCGAAGTCTTTGGCTTTCAGGGCACCAGATTTGACTTCATCTTCGCCGATGACCACACCGTACTTAGCGATTTTGGCAGCGTAGGTGAGTTTGTCGCCGAGTTTTTTGTCGGTTAGGATGATGTCTACCGAGGTGCCTTTTTCGCGGAGCTTACCAGCGACTTCGAAAGCATATTCAACTTCGTTTTCGGAAATTGGAGCAATCACGTAATCAAGTGGTTTAATGACCTTGTTTTTGATGAGGCCACTCTCGTTCAAGACATAGAAGAGGCGAGTGAGACCGATTGAGCCGCCCACGCCAGGCATTTTTTGCTCAGTAAAGTTACCAGTGAGATTTTCGTAGCGACCACCGCCGCAGACCGAGCCGATCTCGCGGTATTCCGGCAAGACAAATTCAAAGACGGTACCAGTGTAATAGTCAAGACCACGGACGATTTTCATGTCGGCCTCTGGTTGATAGCCTTGGGCTTCGATAAGACCAAGAACCATGTCGAGCTCGTCTACGCCTTCGTTGTAAAGACCATCCTCGATGCCGAGATTCTTGAGATTCTTAATCACAAAATCCCTGGAGCCGTGGAGATTAGCAAAGGCAACAATTTTGCCGATTTCGTTTTGGTTGAGACCGGCAGCTTCGAGATTAGCCTTAGTAGTATCTAGTGGAACTTTTTCGGCGTGGTCGATCACGTCAAAAACTTCTTGGGACTTGGTGTTAAGGCCGAGCGCCATCAAAAGACCGTTTAAAATTTTGCGGTTATTAATGCGTGGCAAAACTGGGGTACCAAGTTCAAATTTAGCAAAGGCATCAAGCAAAGTAGTAATCACATCTGCATCATAACTAAGTGGCAAATTGCCGCGACCAATCACGTCGACGTCGCACTGATAGAACTCGCGGAAGCGACCTTTTTGGGCGCGTTCGCCACGGAAGTTGCGGCCGATTTGGGTAACTTTGAATGGAAAATTCAGATCACTTTCGTGTTCGACGACGTAGCGCGCTAGCGGCACGGTATGGTCGAAGCGGAGAGCTTGGTCTGCCTCGTCGGCAGCCTCAGCGGTCTTCACAACTTTGTAGACTTGCTTCTCGGTGTCGCCACCAGCTTTGGCAAAGAGAATCTCGGTGCGGTCGATGGTTGGAGTTTCGATAGAAAGAAAGCCATGCGCATGGTAAACTTCCCCGATTTTGTTTTTAAGGTTGTTGAAGGTAGCCTGCTGCTCCGGTAGGAGCTCTTGGGCACCAGAAATTGGAGAAGTATTAATTTTTTTCATACTTAAATTATACCATATCTAAAAATTGTATGTTATAATAGGGCTACTACGTTTAGTGGCTCTGTAGCTCAGTTGGTAGAGCAGAGGCCTGAAGAGCCTTGTGTCGTTGGTTCAAGTCCGACCGGAGCCACCAGATTTGACGTTCGATTAAGAATACCCGAAAGGGTGTTCTTTTTTAATCTGTAAATGAGTGGCATTTGGGCGGTTCCAAATTTTTCACCGTCATATGTCAACCCGACTGGAAATAGCCATTTCTGGAACCTGAATCGAACTTCTGGCTCTTTGATATCTTCGAGCGTTTGTTTGAGATTTGTAAGTTTATCGAATCCTAGTTCTAACAATTCCTCGGCGTCGTCATTGTGCGTTCTAAGTTCTAATAATTCGCTCTTGATATCGAGTTCATCTTTGTCGTATTTATCGAACATCTTGCGAGCAGATGCATCTGGAATAGTACCATTTATGAGCTTCTCGGTCAGTATCTCCCGATTTGTCTGGATCTTCTCTAACTGCTTCTTTAGTTTGTCCATAGTTGACTTAGTATTGCGTTCTACAGTGTCTATATTGACCTTAAACGCCTCCATAAGTGCATCTTTGATATCTTGGTCGAGTGTAATGTTCTCGATATATTCATCGAACTTAATATGTGTCGTATCTACGTCGTAATTGGCGGCATCTTTGCCTCGGCATTTCTGGCAACAATACTTCGGGTAATGGCCGTTTCGTCCTTTTGGTGAGCTTGCGGTCATTCTGTGGCCATGTTTGCAAAATAGAATACCTCGTAATGGATATAGAGGGTTATATTTTGAATAGCGATTGCCTCGTTTCTTCTCTTTTGAAAGAATAGTTTGTACTCGATAAAAAGTATCTCGGTCGATAAGATGCGGAATAGTTGGACTATCTATAGTTAAACCGAAAGCGTGAATAATCCCGATATAGATCTCGTTATGGATCATATTCGAGAATGTTTGTTTTGTAATTGGTCTTTCGCCAATTTCTTTTAGTCGGTCATTGACTTGCTTGCGAGCATCGGCGCATGATAGCCCATGGTCGATTAGCTTCCATGATGCCGCTAGAGCATTTACAAGCTCAGTATTGTCCGAGAGCAGTATGTTTGGCTTATTATTGGCGTCTCGGCCGTTCTTGTAGCCTCTTGGTGCCGGTCTAGTGTATCTACCACTCTTGGCGGCTTCTATCATGCCATTCTTGCATACTTTTGCTCTATTCTCGTTGTCGAACTGGGCAAAGATGGAAAGCATGCCTTCCATAGCGTGGCCAGTAATATCGTCGTCGAATTGCTCCATAACGGAATACAAGCGAATGCCGAGCTTAGCTAAGATTTGCTTAATGTCGTAATAGTCGACATTGTTGCGAGCTAGGCGGTCCACCTTATAAATAATAAGTGCATCAATTTTTGAATGATTCTTGTAAAGATATTCGAGCATGGCTTTTAGTTGCGTGCGGTTTGCGTTCTTGGCGCTTTCGCCCTGCTCGACAAAGAATTTCATAATCTCAAAGCCATTTTTCTCGGCATATTCAAGAATGTGTTTCTTCTGAACAGAAAGACTATTCCCCTCTTCGACCTGGCGTTGAGATGAAACTCTTGTGTATGCTATGGCTCTTTGATTCATGGTGTTTTACCTTGCTTTTCGTTATGGTGTAATTCGATAATTATTTTCGCAATTTCGTTTAGTTCCTTTGCGATTTGTAATTTAGTATTTTTATCGCCTTTTTTGACCTTTCTAGCGATTTTCTTAATGTTCAGAACCTCGGTTGGCTCCATGATGTACTCCCCCGTAGAACGGGCGCATTGCAAAAGACGCTCTAAGGCGTGTAGTTGAGTCTATTTGTCGGCGCCACCTCCTTTCTCGATATTTCTCGCAGTATAGGATATCTTTACGGTCGGAATATTAAGCAACGATAGGGCTTTATTGATGTAAGGATTTAATTCTAGAATGATTCTTGCCTTGTCGTTAGGGACTTTCTCGGAATAGTCTGCTAATGTGTATGGATCAAAAATATAGCCACTCCCATCATTAAAGATAATGAGCGTTATTTCGTAGCCATAAAAAGCCGCCAGAAACATTGCATCCATCGCATCGTCGCTTTTATAGAAAGCTTCTTTGACATGTATGAGTTTCTTGGCGGTCATTCCAAACTTGCGTAGTTCGACCAATAAATCAAAATAGATAGCATCGATAAAGTTTAGCTTGCGCCATCCAGTCTTGGCTTTCTTCTCTTTTAGAAGGCCGACTTTTTCAAGATAAACGGCGTTTCTGGCTGAAACATTCGTATTGCCAATGCGAAATAAATCGTCATTATGTAAGAAATGAAGAATCTTTTCTCGGTATTCGGATTTGCTATCGATTTTAGCTTGCGCTTCTTCAGATAGCTTACAGATTTTGATGCTGTTAAGTTCCGGCATCTTACCTCCTTTTATTAAAGTAAGTATACCGCTTTTGTTAAAACATTACAATAGTGTAATGTTTATTTAAGTTCAGTATAGCTCCAAATATAACCGCCTGCTGTTTTGGTTAATCCATTGCAGACATTACAAATTGAGGTCTTCAATATCCCGGTGCTTTTTTGAGCGTCAGATAGGCTTTCGAATTCGTTTATTAATTCTCCATTAAGTGAATACTGGTAGACTTTCTTTGAATGAATTTTTCGGATTCTCTCTCTTGCACATTTTGGACATCCGAACCCTGACAAAAGGTTCGCTGGTTTTGATTCCCAAATATTTCCGCAAGTATTACACTTTACTCTTATTTTAATGCTTGTATTTTTGAAAGTGTCCAATGGGGTTAAGTTTGGTTGTTTTTCTAGCAAATCTTCGATGAATTCACTATTTGTTCGCTTTCTTCGTCCAGCACATTTTGGGCATGATTGGCCACTCAGCAAATGGCCGGGTGTGTTTGACCACAAGTAATCGCATATTTTACAGCGACATTGTATCTTATTGTGATTCCCGGTATATTCTCCAATTACATCGATTACTGGATTTATTTCGTATAATTGCTGCTTAAAGTCTGTAGTTGTCATCATCCTTGACTTTAGATATGCGGAACGAGCAATTCGATCCCAATCGGACCTGGAAAATTCATGCTCAATATTATGCTTTTTGAGTATTTTCCTTACTATCTCTTTTAGAGACATATGGTCTTTTTCGCTAGCTAAATCAATCGAGTAATGCAGGGTACCTTCCGTTGATTCGCAGTCATTCGGACATGCATCGTAAATGATAAAAAGATCTATATTTTTTTCGTTGCAAAGTTTTCTCTTTGTGTTGTCTTCTTCTATTTTGTCTTTATGCCAAAACCATGAACCTGGTTCTATTGCAAGTCTTAAGATTGGGACATATATATCCAACTCTTTACCAATGGTCTGCTTATCTCTGGAAACAACATTTTTATCACCCAATGCCTCTTTCAGCGATAGTAGAATAAATTGCTCCATAAAAGAAGTGCTTGTATGCGAACATTGTGGGCAGCCATTTCTACCAGTAACTATATCCCATGCTAGTGGATTCCAAATATTTCCACAAATATTGCACTTCATTTTTATTCTTGAGTGCGCATCTTTATATTTACCCAAAACAGTCATGGTTGGATTCTTGTCACGAACTCTTTTTTCAAAATCTTCTTGGGTTATCTTGTTGCTATCATTTCTATGATTATTTGCGCATTGAGGACAACCAGATTTTTGCGATATAAGATGATTTGCATCTGTATCCCATATGTGCCCGCAAGTGGCGCATTTACAATGCAACTTACTCCTTGCATTTTTATATTCGTTAAGCACGATAATATTACTATTTATGCTGTGCAATTCATTAATAAACTCGTCATTCGTCTTGCGCTGTACTCCGGCGCATTTTATGCATCCAGTATTATTCTTCGCTCTACTATTTATATTAGCCTTCCATTCATGCCCGCATTTCTCGCACTTCCACCATACTTTTAGAGATGAACCCGCAGTGATGCTTTCGGGCCGAATGGCGGTGTTCTTTTCATAATTCCACTCCTTTAATAGATTTGGATTTGTTACTGCGAGGGAGCCTTGTTCTGCTAATAAGGATTGCCGTCTTTTAAAAACTGCTTTTTTCTTTCCACATTCTGGGCAGCCAATTCCTTGTAGCCTTAATGAGGGTTGGGTTTTCCATTTATGGCCACATTCTTTGCAAACCCAATTTACTTTTTTATTAGTTTTATAGTAAATTAATTTTGGATCAATACCGTCTTTTTCGTTTAATTCATAGTCCCATTCTGCCAATAATTGAGGAGCCATAGTTGTTAGGTCGTTATATCCGTATTTAACTTTCTTTCCTGAGCAATATGGGCAGTTATCCCCTCTATAACATCGTCCATGCAAGGATATATAGTAACTATGTCCTTGAGGACAAACGAACCATACTTTTCTTGTTGTACCCGGTATAACTTGTTTTGGGCTACCTTGGTTTTTGTCATAATCCCATTCTTTTGCGACTGATGGGTATAATGTTTGTAAATCATTAAACCCTGGTAATACCATACGATTTGAACAATATGGGCATTTCTTGCCAGACGCTCTGTTATATATGCAGCTAGCATAGCTATGTCCTTTTTCGCATTTCCACCAAACTTTTTTTCCACTCCCAGTCGTTAGCCTGTTTGGAAAAAGATTGAGCCTAGCGTTTTTGTCGAAATCCCAATCTTTTATTAGGTCTGAATTATCGCTTATATAACTAGTCATCAATTCTTCCTTCAGTGCGTTTCTTTCTATTGCAGGAACCACAGTTTGCATTTTTTCTTGTATATACCGCAGCGAACCATTCCTTTCCACACTTAGAGCATTTCCACCAATATTTTTTACCCGATCCAATGCTTACCTCGTATGGCGTAATAGGCAAATTTTTATCGTAGTCCCACTCGACTGCTATATCCGGATTTGTCGTACTTAGATCATTAAAACCTTGCAAAACTTTCTTGCCAATACAATAAGGGCAACCACTTCCTCTGATTCTGTTTGATATAGAACTTTCGTAGCTATGGCCTAGTGGGCATATCCACCACACTTTTCTATTGCTTCCACATGTTATATCGTCGGGTTTTATTGTATTTTTTTCTTCGTCCCATTCTTTCGCTAAATTCGGATGTATGGTTTTTAGGTCATTGACGCCGACTGTCAATTTTTCTGGACCTTTACTATTTTCTCTGTTTGCACATTTTGGGCACCCCGTGCCATTGCATCGACTATAGACCATGGATTCATAGCTATAGCCACATTTTGAACATTTCCACCAAACCTTAATATGTACACCTTTTGATACCTTTTCGATATCTACGATATTCTTTTCGTAGTCCCACTCTTTTGCTAATAATGGAAATTCGTACTTAATGGATTCGGCTTTTTCGGATTGTTCGAACATTTCATATACTTTGTGAAAATCTCGTTTTATATCAATATCGTTGAATTGCAGTTTTAAATACGCAAACAGCTCTTTTACAGCTTCATTCAGATGCGTATAGTCGTTCTTAAACTGTACGACTATATCAGTTGATGTACTTTTTAGGGTTGGAAGTCCAGACTCTCTTATACGAATTAGTTTTATACCCATATCATCGCATAGCTTGTTTTTCGCTAAGTCTTTTTTGATATCTCTATGGTAATATGAGCCATCATATTCTATTGCGGTCCTAATTGATGGAATATAAATATCAAGTTCTTTCCTATTAATGCGTTTGTTCTCTTCAATACTAATTCCGCTCTTTCTTAGATAATAGGCAATTGCTTTTTCAGATATTGATGTATGTTTACTAGCATCACACTTTGGGCAAAAATGTCCCTTGTTTCTGCTAGCTATCGAAGCCTTCCATTCATGCCCGTTTTCGCACTTCCACCATACACTCTTTGGTGAACCGGCTATTATATCGTCTGGTTTAAGTGTTCCGTTGCGTTCATAATTCCATTCTTTTGCTAAGTCAGGGTTTACCGTTTTGAGATCATTAATGCCTTTTACTACGACCCTGTTTACGCAGACTGGGCATTTGTGATTCTTGACCCTCGCAACAACTGGTGCGGTCCATTCGTGTCCACAAGTATTACATTTCCACCATACTTTCTTGCCGGATCCTGGTGTTATAGGTTCGGGTGTTATTTTTCTATTTTTCTCATAATTCCATTCTTTGAGTAATTCTGGATGGGTTGTCGCAAGGTCGTTATATCCGGACAAAACTTTCACATTTGCGCAATAAGGGCATCTTGTTCCTCGACACATATTACCAGGACTCGTAAGCCACTCATGGCCCTTATCGCATATCCACCAATACCTAATGTTTGAATGTGCAGAAACGGCATTCGGTTTTATTTTATTCTTCGTTGGGTGCCACAGTTTAACCAATTCCGGGTGTATTGTAGCAAAATCAGTTTCTCCGACTATTGCTCTCCTATGTGCGCAATATGGGCATCCTCTGTAGCCGTCTTTAGTTCGAGTATGAACCTGAGCCTTCCATTCGTGCCCGTTTTCACACTTCCACCAATACTGTTCTGAAGTATTCGCACACACATCGACAGGAGTTATGTTTCCATTCTTTTCATAATCCCATTCGCTTGCGGCCTTTGGCGAAACGGTTGCAAGATCATTGATGCCTGGCTTTAAATAGACTCGCTTGGTTTCCTTCATGGAACATCCCCTACAAGTCGTAGTCTTATGTCTTATCCTTGAGCAAACGGGCGCCTCCCATTTTCGGCCACAATTTGAGCATCTCCACCACACCCTCTTATTAGACATATATGATAAAGAATCTGGAGATATGCCATTATTAAGATCGTAATCCCATGTCTTAACAACATCAGGGAAATATGTTGTTAGTCTTCTAGAATCGTCTTTTAGTTTTGAATTATTCTCGCCAAGATAGATATGTGCGCAGACTGGGCATCCGTGTCCCTTTCTTCTTACTATTACTTGTGTTAGCCATTCGTGACCATTTGCGCATTTCCACCATACTTTTTTGCCACTCCCTAAACTAATTTTCTTGGGGTCTAGACCTAATTTGTTATTTTTGTCCGTATCCCACTCTGACATTAACTCCGGGCTATTTGCTATTACTTCTCTCGACATATAAATTGCCTATTTAACTACTTAAATTATAGCATATATCACAGAATTCATCAACTACAAATAGCTTTCCTTTAGGGTGTTTATGTATCTTTTATCAATGCCCTTAACTCTTCAACTGTTAAATCATCTAATGGGCTTTTCTTTTGTCTAAAGTCAGCTTGGTAGTCATATTTAGCTTCGCCGTATTTTGGCGCATATCCAAATGCTTGTAATAGTAAAAAATCGGCATCTCTAGAATTGCCGTTCATTGCAGATTCAAACTTATTAAATAGCATCTGATCTAGTACTGTTTTATCGTCGTCTTTGATTTTCTTTAGACTATTAAACTCAGCCATGGTCATCTTGAATATGTCGATAATTGCGGCTTTACCATGCTCTTTATATCGCCAGAAGCCTCCCGGTGCGATATTCTTTGGGTTCCTATCAAAACCGTTCTTCGGCTTACTGCCCTTCTTAAAACGGCCCTTAGAGTCCCTTAAAACCGTTTGGTCTGTATTGGTGGTCTTACTTTGCCCTTTCTTTACCATATATCCTCCTAGGTTGCTAATGCTCCTGGTTGCTCAGATGAAGCAAGCTTCACTCTGACCCTACCCTACTACATAGAGAGTTCTATGTTTCTTTGTTAAGTACTACTCCTTTAAGTCCTTTATGGATACTTCTGGAGAATAAAGGATATACCTCAGTTCTCGTAATTCGTCGATAACTTGGTTCCATTGAATTTCAGGTGGGTCCACCATTTTTTGTGCAATGAAAAAGCCCGGACGAATCCGGGCTCTCAAAGTGGTATGGGGTTCAGGAAGAAACCTTGCGAATTTCTTCATCGATAAGGTCTGGCGCGTCAACTATCAGATCTTTCTGCTCATTAGTTAAATCTTCGAAAAACAAGATAACACGATCTGAGAGAGTCTTAAGTTTCTCGGCTTCAAATTCCGAACGGCTAATGAAATGCGGACATTTCGCACAGGAGCATTGATCAACAGGAACGACGTGCGCGCAGTCACTGCAGTGTTTCTTACAGTTTCCATCCTTACATTTGCGGGTGCAAGATTCACAATTGGGATTTACACCGTGGCATTCGCGGCTACACCAGAAGTAATGCTTCTTGCATCGGCAGTAGTTAAAATTGGCGAGCCGTTCACCGATTGGCCCCCACTCAAAACCTGTGGGTATCTCTTTTTCGTATTGCCAGTCGAAGGAGCCACCAGAAAGCTGTGTGCCATCGGCGTCAACTACGATAATACGATACTGCGGCACGGTTTTTCTCGGCTGCTCACGGCCAAAGAGCTTGTCAAAAAAGCCCCGTTTTGGTTGGCCGCCGGTATCGTTTGGGTCAAACGGATCAACTGTGTCGTCCTTGCAACTCAACTTGTTAAACAAGAACAAGACCATCTTGCCGTTCTCTAGTTTTTTGCCAATACAGCCATATTTTCTACTTTGAGAATTGGAGTCTTGCGTGTAACCGGAGAAAGTCCCATCGCCATTAAACCTTACCAAGAATGAATGCTGAGGATAGTCGACCTCGTGCTGGTATTTGTTGGCATCTTTAATAGCGCTACCGTCGTAAACAGTCCCGCAAAAGTCTTTATCAACTCTTTCGTAATCAATTTGCGGGCATTTTTCTTGCCTATACCACTTTAAAATTGCTAATTTATCCTTCATTTTAATCCCCCCTTTGTTATATTGGTCTATCTGGATAAATCTTTTTTATTATAGCATAAAATGACCAAAAAAGCAATACCGTATTGGGGGTCACGCCCCTCTAGACTTTTTATGCCGTTTATGTTATAATAGTATAAGTAGTCTCGAAAAGAGACTCGTATTTTTACATCTATGAAAGGTAGGTATTATGAATGGAACAGTACTACGAATTAGCGAGGAAAATCAGAGATGCCATACGCATTAAAGCGTATAGCGTAAAAGAATTCAAAGAGTCCGGCAACGGATGTATTAGGATCATGGTGTGCCCGTGTTGCCAAGAGGCGGATGATTGGCTGAGTGGATGCAAATTGAGCGGATGCGGATTGAGTAATTTCAACCGCGATAGCCACGCGTTCGACGATGCCAGATTCCAGAGGCCAGACATTGCCAGCTATGAAAACACTTTTTCTATCGCCCCTGGCGGTAGTCGTGTGATCAATGGCATATGGGATGGCGTGCGCCAAGATTGCGATTGTGCTGGCTTTTCGGCACTCAAGATCATGCATTGCATGCGCGCTAAGCGTATGGGCGCTGGAATGCTCTCTGGAGTAGACTTAAGCAACCCTTATCTCACCCCAGACAACGGATATGCTGCACATTATGGTGCGCTGTGCGTCGAGGTGTTGAAACCGGGTGCGTCCACTACGAATAAGTCTACGAGTTACTACGAGATTTATATCTGTGTTTCTGGCGCGGAATCCGAAGATGATCTGAGATGCGCCTTCGAGGCTGTCGGAGTTATCAAAGATTTTTTTACTAGATCAGGCGAGGAATTCAAGATCAACGCCCCGAATTTCCCGAGGTGGCTGGAGGTGAACGTATGAAAAGGGTCGGTATCATTGGTGGAATGAGTTGGGAATCAACGCTACATTATTATGAGCAGTTAAACCGAAGGGTTAACGAAGAGGCCGGCGGATTAACTTCTGCCGACATAGTGCTCAGAAGCGTAAACTTCGATGAATTCTACCAGCTAATGAAAGAAGGCAAGTGGGACGTCATCGAGCAGAAGCTTTATGACGAAGTAAGGCATCTCTTGGTCTACGAAAAATGCGCATATGTAGCGATCGCTACAAACACAATGCATAAAGTAGTCCCGGAAATTTCCAGGCAATGCTTTTTTAGACTGCGTTATGATCCGATCGTACATATCGGAGCCTGCATCGCACACGAATGCAGAAAAATCGACGTCAAAAAAGTACTTCTGCTCGGCACAGAGTTCACGATGACTGAAAATTTCATGAAAAAATATCTCTATGATGAGCATGGAATCAAGTCTTTCTCTTTGAGAGATAAGCGGGACAAGATCAAAGAAATCAATCGAATTATCTTCGATGAACTGTGTCGCGGCGTCGTTTCGCCGGATTCAAAACAATTCTTGATCGATTTCGTGAACCAGACCATACGTAGTGACGATCCGGATACGGCATCTGTCACCCACGGTTCGGTTGCTGTAGTATTAGGATGTACTGAGCTCGGTATGATTTTAAAACAAGAAGACTTTGGCATACCGGTCATCGATTCCACTGAGGCCCATATCGGGCAACTTGTAAAACTCAGCCTTTCTTAGTCCAAGAAGAGCCCTGAATCCCAGGGCTCTTTTTACTTGTCAAATTTAACATTTTTGTGTATAATATATTTCGTCTGGGCGGTTAGCTCAGTTGGCTAGAGCGCGTCTTTGACGTAGACGAGGTCACAGGT
>JAUMXN010000019.1 GCA_030529095.1 Candidatus Saccharimonadota bacterium | reverse complement strand
TTTGCCCGGCTCTTCGCCACCACCTTCTTGTACTGGCGGAGTGTATCTTGATGGATACACGCCAAGAGCCACCAAAGTACTCGGCCACGTTTCAGGAGTTTCGTCCCACCAACTAGTTTTAAAACCAGCTTCTGCTAGTTTAGATTTATAAACATCTTCAACTCCAGCACATGACCCGCCAGTTTGCGTAAATGAGACGTATGAACTAGGCCCAGTCACAATATATACAGTGTGTACATTGCCGCTCTCTTGGCATGCTACTTCGGCTTCTGAACCATCGACAAGCAAATGGCGGTTTGAGCTGCTCGGATCAGTGTAATTAATCCACAACAATCCAGCAGAAACGACAGTCACACCGTTATCCTCCAGGGCCTTTTTCACCTTCGGGACTTCGGTTTCACAGTGTTTCAACACGTTGTATGGTGGGTTCGAAACAATTGTAAAATCAGAAGACTGTTTCGTTTCATAATCGGTGGTTATTACAATCTTCGGGTCATTTCTAACATCGTCTTTTCCGCTAGCATTCTTGAAATGAATCTCTTTGCCACACTGCACAAGAGCTTTGTCGCCCGTAATAGTAATACTGCGTTCAATAGTGAGAGGCGAACCGCCCTCGGCTACGTACGAGTAGAAAGTATAAGCAACTTCAGTAGTTTTTTTCGCAGCCGACGCGTTCTTTCCGAACGCCCCGCAAAAGCTAAAACCAAGCGTTAAAACCAATGCTAATAATAGAATTTTTTTTGATTTTTTCATTGCTTTAAAAATATCATTTAACTTAAGATTATTGTAACATAAATAACCGCAAAGTCTACACCAAAAATGTCCAAAATATCTCTATAAAGCCATTGACAAAAACGCTTATGTGTGCTATAATTAATCAAGCGCCTAGAGTGGGAGGCCTAAAACAGATTAATTATGAGTATAAAAAATACCATTAAAAAGCGTTTTTATTGCCTAATTCTAGGTATTTTTCTTATGCTCATGGGTACTGTCGCCCCTGTTACAACTCTTTCGGCCTATGCCGAACCAAACGAAGCAGTCCGTACGACTATAGACGAAGAAGGCCCGATCCATCGTGCCGAAATCCCGTCAACCGAAGAAAATCCAGCCGAAGAAACCCCTGTCGAAGGCGAAAATGCTGAAAAAACTGAAAACACCGAGGCTGCTCAACCAGCACCAGAGGTGCAATCTCTCGAAATCATTGAAGATCAGGGTCCAAGCTGTTCTGATCAGCTCAGTCCAGTGGGTTGGCTCATCTGTCCAATCATGGAAGTCACCGCCAAAGCGGTCGATTCGCTTTATGGCGTCATTGAAGATTTGTTGGTCATCCAGCCAATCTCTACCACTGATGGCGCGCCAATCTATACCGTCTGGAAACACTGCCTTGGCCTTACCAATATAGTATTTATCATTTTCTTCCTAGTCGTTATTTATTCTCAGATTACTGGTGTCGGTATTACTAACTACGGCATCAAGAAAGTCTTGCCAAAGCTCATCATCGCAGCTGTGCTTGTTAACCTCAGCTTCCACCTTTGTGCAATCGTCGTCGATGTCTCAAATATCATCGGTGCTAGCTTGCGCGGGTTCTTTGATAGCATCCCTGCGCAGCTGGGTAATGTCACAGTGGCTACCGGCGACGTTACATTCTCGGAAATCGCTGGTGCTGTCCTTGGTGGCGCCAGTATTGGCCTAGTTGCCTTCGAGGCCGGTGCTTTATTCATGCTTATTCCAGCCATCCTCGGTGGTCTAGTCGCCATCGTCAGTGGTCTTATTACTATCGCCATTCGTCAAGCAGTGGTTATTTTGCTGGTGATGATCTCGCCGCTAGCCCTCGTCTGTTACATGCTTCCAAACACCGAAAACCTCTTCAAAAAATGGAAGAATCTCTTCACGAAGATGTTGGTGTTCTACCCAATGTTTAGCTTGCTCTTCGGCGCATCCAGCCTTGCCGGCTGGGCGATCATCGCCAGCGCCCTGAACAAGGGAAGTATGTTTATGGTCATTCTTGGTCTTGCCGTCCAAGTCTTCCCACTGTTTGCCTGTTGGTCTCTCATGAAACTCTCAGGTACCTTCCTCAGCAACATCAACAACGCCGTCCGCGGCCTCGCCGCCAAACCATTGGCTGCCAACCGCGCTTGGGCTGAATCTCGCAAGCAGAATAGCTACGCCAAGCACCTCGCATCTAGCAGAAGCTACCTTCCATCAAGGTACTTGATGAAGTATCTCTCTGATCGCAAGATTGCTCGTGACCTCCAAACGAAAGATTACAACGAAACTATTTCGGCAAGAGGTGGCGCTTACTACGCTAGAAGCATGTATAGCAAGAACGGCAAGGTACTCAACCGTAAGGGTGCCCAGGCCTACGAGCGCGTAAATCGCAGAATGGGCTACCAGCTAGATTCACTCAAACATACTAATAACTTCGAAGCTGGAATTGGCGGTCTCGGTACAAGCAGGACCACTAAACGCTATAACAGGCTAGACGATGAGGCAATCCTGGCATCTGACGCTCTTGCGATGGAAACTTCTCGCGGCGAATTGATCGCATACGACAATGCTCGCTCTCGTCATGAACGCTTTAATAACGCTATCAAGACGCATGTTAACGCAAGAAATAGTGGCGACTCAGCCTACCGAAAAGAAAAGCTCGATGGCACTTACGACACCGAGACCCTTGCCGCTGCGCGCTATGCCCAAATGCGCAAGATTATGGGTGACCAAAAAGACGAGGCTTATGCTACCCAGTATATTGCATCTGATGCTGCTTCGACCCTTGCTGCTCAACACAATATCGTGAAGGGTAAACTCGAAAGGTACTTCGATATGGTTCCTCCAACCAACTATGTCACGAAGCGTATCGAAGAGCTGGCTCAATCGCCAGATTCAAGCCGAAACATCGAAGCTATTATTGGCGGTATGAGAATCTTCAACAACCGTGGTGATACTTCGTTGATCGAGAAAACCATCAATGAGCTATGTGCAAACGGAAAGCTTAAACTTGGTACGCACGCTAGCCAAGCCCTAGCCGGATTCCTCATGTTCGAGGTTAAAGACCGAGACTCGACCCTTCGTCGCTTCGGTAAATATATCAACCTTGAAACCGCTAAGATATATAATGATGCTGATGTTAATGCAGACGGTATCGTAGATGAAGGCAAGCGCCGTCACAAGCTCACGGTTGATTTGAACGAATATGTTAATGGTGAGTATGTCGACCAATATGTCGATAAGGATGGTAAGGTGCATATCGATCCTCACAAGAAATCCAAGAAGGGCATGGAACAATTGCTCCTTGGTACGTCATTCTCTGGCGCCGAACGCGAAGCCTTTGCCGTGCTAGAAGATACCATCAGACAAGCCTGTATTGTCAACCCAGATGCAGAGAAATATGATCAAAAAGTTGACGTCGAAAAGTTTATTGAAAAGTCTACGAAGGTGTTCAACTCGATTCTTCCAAACATCGTAGGCGACCAATTCTCATACTTGTCTGGTAGTGAGCAAATTACTGCTCTCGCAAAATTCATTACCAAAAACCCACTTGCTGATTATCAGTTGTCGGATGATACCAGCTTAAAGGCTGAACAAGAAAAGATGCTCGCCGATTTCCAAAAGGAGCGTGTCGACAGCTTTATTAGGGCGCAAGTTTACAGCCAGATCTCAAGGGCAAAATCCGATATCTTTGTCGAGGTCAAGGATTACTACGATAATCTTGCGGCACTCGAGTTGGGCGTCTACGATGAGGCATTCAAAGATACGCCTCGTACCGATGAGGATATGAATCTGTCCGAAGAAGAATGGCGCGAGAAGACTATCGACAACGAAGACTGGAGAAAGTCTGTCCGCAACGGTAAAAACCCGGCATACGAAAAATATCAGAAAAAGATTCGAGAGGTCTCTAGTAAACTCTTCAAGGACAACCTCCAAAAAGGCGTCGAAGACAGCTTGTTCCTCAACGCCCGTAGAGGTAACCTACCGGATGCCAAGACTGGTCTTACCGAGTATCTCGACCTTAACAACATTGCTAAGCAGACTGAAGTCTATAACAGAACGCACCCTAAGAAGGGTAAAAACTCTCAGGATAACTCTCGCGATGACGAGGACGAAGAGGATGCACCAACAGACTATGAGGATTATGAGCCACATATTACTAATGTCGAAGTAGAGGCATTGGCAGGCAGCATCGAACAGCTAAGGAGAGGGAATGTCGGCGTCCAGGATACTATGGAAAACAGACAAAACTGCTACGGTAGGCTGACGCAAATGGTTGACTCTTGTACCGGCATCTCAAGTGATGAAAGATATCGCATCACACACGAGATTGACCCTAATGTGCAGTCCATCCCACAGATGATCGACAGCGTAATGGACAACCTAAAAGACTAACAAAAAACCACCATTAACTTGGTGGTTTTTTGATGTGCTTATGCTATAATAATAGTATATGGCGCAATATAAAGTCCCTCAAGACGTTGAGGCAGACGATAAACTCCTTGGACCATTTACGTTCAGGCAGTTCGTCTATCTTTTGGCCGCAGGCCTGCTAATCGCTCTCGCTGTGGGTCTTTTTCAACTCCACCCATTGCTCGTCATAATTCCGATCCCGCCAATCATCTTGCTTTTGGCGATTTCTTTACCGCTCAAAAAAGACCAGCCAATGGAAACTTATTTGGCAGCCTTAGTCTCGTTTTATCTTAAACCTCGCAAAAGGACTTGGACAGCTGGCCAGCCAGAATCAACCATTACAATTACTGCACCAAAAATTCAAGAAAAAGTCCGTACTAGGGATATTTCCGGCGAAGAAGCTACGCATCGTTTGTCATTTTTGGCTAACATTGTTGACTCCGAAGGCCGCGCAATTAACGATATTGATTCGAGCCCAATGCGCGACGACCTAGCCGCCGAGGCTACTTCCGTTGCTGACATCTTTGAGGATAGCGGCCAATATCGCAATATTGATGTCGCCCTCGAAAAAGACAAAACTTCTCGTCACGCCGAAGTGATGGAAAACATGCGCAAGGCAATCGCCGCCAACGAAGCTCCATTCCAAAATCAAAGTCAGGCCGCTCCGGCCCCAGCCATCAGTCACAACTTCAGCCCGGAACCACCAGTCTTTAACCCAGCCAGAGCTGCCGCACCAATCGTGCCAGCCGCTCCAGGCCAACCAATCCCGCAGGTTCAGCCAATTCGACCAGCCCAACCTATTCCACAGAGCCAACCATTCATCGCGCAGCCAAACCCAATCCAGAGCCCAGCTTTTGAAACACCAAATTATAATTCGCCAGTGGTTGTCTTGCCGGACCCAACTATGATGAGGCGGGAAGAGCCAGTCCAGCAAAAAGTCGAGAAAGTTAAGCCAAAACAGCAAAAACAAGATATAATTGACTTAGCAAATAATCCAGATTTTTCTGTATCTACCATCGCGCAGGAAGCTAAAAGAATAAAAGGGAAGGGAGACGGCGAAGTGTTTATTTCGCTACATTAAACTATGAATCCACAATATCAAATACCAGGAGCACAAGGTCAGCCACAAGTCGCAATGCCGGGCCAACCAATGCAGCCAGTGCAGCAGATGCAACCACAAATGCAGCCAGCCCAAAATCCATTCGGCCAGCCAAGTGCCCAAAACCCAAACATGGCTAATCTCGGAGCCACTGCTCTTGATGCTAAAAAAGCCGCACCAGTCTCGCCAAACGCCGAAGTTCCAACTTCCACCCAGGCAACACTACTTATTTCTGAAATCCGCGACGATATGGTCATTATGAAAGATGGTTCTTTCCGTGCTGTCATCGCTTGTAAGTCTATCAACTTCGACCTCATGTCCGATACCGAGCGTGAAGGCGTCGAATATTCTTATCAAAACTTCCTCAACTCCCTCAAGTTTGATATCCAAATCCTCGTTCGCTCACAGCGCGTCGATATCGCACCATATATTAATAAGCTCAGTGCCATCCGCCGCGATACTGATAATATGTTGCTCGGCATCTTGATGGACGATTACATCAACTTCATCGACATTCTCGCTCAGGAAGCTAACATTATGGATAAGTCATTCTTTATCGTTGTCCCATACTCTTCCTCGCTTACGGCCGAAAAATTCTTCGATCAAACCAAGAACTTCTTCAAAGCCTTTTCTAGAAGCAAAACCCAAACCATTACGCGTATCGATCGCGCCACTTACGAAAAAGCAACTTCCGAACTTAAAGACCGTGTCGATTCTGTGATTTCTGGTTTGTTCCAAATTGGTATTCATTCGGTTCGTCTTAACACTAAGGAGCTAGGTGAGCTGTATTACAACTTCAACAACCCAGATACCGCCATCAACGAACCGCTCGTCGATTTCTCAAATGTCGCAACCACTTACGTAAAAGGAGGGAAGAAAGATGCCTAAAAAGAAGAAACTCACCCCAGAGCAGCTCGCCGAACAGGCCAGAGCCGCCGAAGAGGCTAGAATTCAATCCGCTTTTGAGCAAGGCACCAACACCCTGCGCGACTTGATTTCGCCGTCGTCAATCGAAATTCATTCTAGCTATTTCCGCTTGGGCACCAAATATGGCCGCACGCTATATATTTACGGTTACCCACGCATGCTCTATACTGGTTGGATTTCGCCCATTATTAACATGGACGAAGTGATTGACGTTTCGATGTATATTTATCCAGTCGAATCCACCGTCGTGATGAAAAACCTCCGCAAAAAGGTGACTCAGCTCGAGGCCTCGATGAGTATCAACGCTGAAAAAGGCAAGGTCCGTGACCCAGAGCTCGAAGCCGCTATTAACGATGCCGAGGAGCTTCGTGATCAACTCCAGGTCGGTGCTGAGCGTTTCTTCCGCTTTGGTCTTTATGTTACGCTTTGGGCTGACTCGCTCGAAGAGCTCAAATTTATCCAGCAAAAAATCGAAACGATCTTTGGCCAGCAAATGGTGTTTTCAAAGGTCGCTTCTTCTCAACAAGAGCAGGGTATGAACTCCACCGTGCCACAATGTGTCGACCAGCTCCAAATTCGCCGCAACATGAACACTGGCGCCATTTCTACCAGCTTCCCATTCACTTCGGCCGATTTAACCCAAGACAAAGGCATTCTTTACGGTGTCAACATGCACAATAACGGCCTCGTAATCTTCGACCGCTTCTCACTTGAAAACGCTAACATGGTGGTCTTCGCTAAATCTGGTGCAGGTAAATCGTTCTCGGTCAAGCTCGAAGCTGTCCGCTCGATGATGCTCGGCGCCGAAATTCTGATTATCGACCCAGAAAACGAGTACCAAAAACTCGTTGATGCTGTGGGCGGTTCATATATTAATCTTTCGCTTAATTCCGACATTCGTATTAATCCATTCGACTTGCCAAAGGTAGTTGACTCCGAAGAAGCTAGCGACGCCCTTCGTGCCAACCTCGTAACTTTGCATGGTCTTCTTCGCTTGATGCTCGGTGGTAACCAAATTTCGGCTTCCGGCCAAGTTGTTCCAGCTTTGAACGCTGCCGAAGAGGCCGATCTCGACCAAGCCCTGATCGACACTTATGCTCGCGTTGGCATTACTTCCGATCCGCTCACCCACCAATCCACCCCACCAACCATCAACAACCTTTATGATACTTTGCTTCACATGGGTGGTACTGGTCCACAACTCGCTCAACGCCTCCGCAAATATACTACCGGTACTTTTGCCGGCATCTTCTCGCAACAATCCAATGTCGATATTAATAACCAAATGGTTGTGTTTAATATTCGCGATCTTGAGGACGAGCTCCGCCCAGTCGCTATGTACATTGTGCTCTCACATATTTGGAACATCGTCCGCGCCGAGAAAAAGAAACGCCTACTCATCGTTGATGAGGCCTGGCAATTGATGCAATTCGAAGATTCTGCCAACTTCCTCTTTAGCCTTGCTAAGCGCGCCCGTAAATATTATCTTGGTCTCACTACTATCACGCAGGACGTAGAAGACTTCATGAGCAGTAAACTCGGCCGTGCCATCGTGGCAAACTCATCCATGCAGCTATTCCTTAAACAATCACCAGCCGCCGTCGATGTGCTCGCCGACGTCTTCAAACTCACCGAAGAGGAAAAACGTCGTCTTGCCAACTTCCCAGTAGGTCAAGGCCTCTTCTTTGCTGGCCAGAACCACGTCCATATTCAAATTATCGCTTCCGAAACCGAAGAGGCGTTAATCACCACTAGCCCGGAGAAAAAACTAAGTTAAGGTAACCCCTATGAAACAGCGCGTCCAAAACTTCCTCGCTATCGCCATCATTCTAGCCTCTACATTGGCCCTGCCTCTCACAGCCAATGCGCTTGACCGCGCTACTATCCGCCGCTACGCCGAAAACAACATTTTGTTTTACGATCCAAATGGCGGCTACACCTATTCCGGTGACATTAATACTTGTGGCAACGTAAACTATGCCGGCGAACAAGTTTGGGCAGATTGGGAACTCGATGCTATCCAGGCAAACAGGCCATTTTACGAAGCCGCCATTAAAAAACAAAGCACATATATTCCATGGCAGCTTATGGCGGCCATCCACAGTATGGAACACTCTCTACAAAGGGATAACCCAGCTAACGGGCAGGGCGCATATCAGTTGTATTCATACACGGCCGGTGGCACTAATGACAACGCTTTTTATCCAGAAGGCGAAATTTCCGATGAAGAATTCGCTAGACAAACAGAGATTGCTGTTAGTGTCATCGCCGGAAAAGCTTCCGGTCTAGATCTTAGCACCGACGATGGCGTAAAAAGACTTTTGTTTGCTTATAACGGCATGGCAGCAAAATATATTGAGAAAGCCAAAAACATGGGCTTTTCAGATTCAGCGGCAGGCAATGGCGAAGGATCGGCCTATGTAATGAACCGTTATGATGCGCAACGCGACCCAACCAGCGACGGTATGAGTCAATATTGGCCGGGCCTTTTCGTGGCGGATGGTAAATACGATGAAACCGCCACTCAGACCCGCTTTGGCGCCTTTGTAAAATTCAAAGCCTTGACTGGCGATTGTAGCGCAGACTGCCCTGGCAAAAGAACCGAAACCTACACCTCTAGCTTAGGTAAAGTTTATTGTGGATATAAGCAAGGCGATTCGGAATGGGCCGATTATCGTGCGGATGGCAGCAATACCGGGACCATCTCGAAACGCGGTTGTTTTGCCACTGCAACGGCAACCATCGTGTCCGGATTTGGCAAAGCAAACAGCGAAGGAATTAGGGTAAATCCGAAGGATATGTGTTACACTGGCGAAAGCGAATATGCGAGCGCAAGCAGTCCATACCACATATGCTATACAGGAAGTAAAGACGGGTTCCCAATCAGTAGTAAAATTGGCGCCTATGGCCTAACGCTAAAAGCTAGCAACACCAGCGAGGGCGCGTCGCTTTCCGGTGACGCAATGGCTGGCTACCTCAGAGATGGCTATGGCATCGTAATCGACGAGAAAACCGGTGGATGGACGACCTCTCAGCACAAAATTGCCATCGTAGACGTTAGAAGCGCTAATGGCGGCTACGAATTTTATGTCTTAAACCCTTCGAATGGCCCAAACGGCAGCAGACCAAATGGTTGGTATAGCACCAGCACTATTACGAGCGAGATGAAGGGTTATTGGGTGATAGGAGAAAAATAAAATGATTGATGAAAAAAAGAAAAAAACTATCATAGTTTTAGCTGTAGTAGCTATCGTTATTGTCGTCGCGTTTGCCGTAGTTCAAATAATCATCGGCAGAACCGCTCAGCTCCGTGTTTCGGTAGCACCGATTTCGTCAACGGTCGAAATTGATGGAAAAATCTACGAAAACGGCACCTACCAAATTAGGGAAGGAAAACACGTAGCTACGATTTCCAAAGAAGGTTTTGAAACCCAAAAAATTGAGTTCACCGCGCGAGCCGACGAAGGATGTTCCGTCGAAACCTATCTGATCCAAAACGACGGCGGCGAAGATTGGTATGCATCTCACCCGGAAGACGATGAGCTTAGATGGTTCATTTCGGAATCGATTTCGCAAAAGAAACTAGACGACTTTTATAAAAATAATCCAATTCTGAATGCATTACCAATCAAAGTTGGATACTATTCAAAAAACTATTCCAGCTACGTCAACTACGAAATCTCCGCCAAAATCAACAGCGACTACACGGCGTTCGAAATTAATATCAACGATTACACCGGCGGCAACCGCGAAAACGCGCTTGGCAAAATCCGCGAAGCCGGGTTCAATCCAGACGACTATACTATCAATTATCACGACCAGGCCCAGGGTTGGGGCAAAGCTCCGGACGATTTCTGATAGCCCGAAAATTCTGGCACTCTTGCTTTTAGACTGCTAAAAGCGTATAATATTTTGTATGGCAAAACGTGACTATTATGAAGTACTTGGCGTTTCCAAAAACGCATCTGATGACGAAATCAAAAAAGCCTATCGCAAGTTAGCGGTTAAATATCATCCCGACAAAAATCCTGGTGACAAAGAAGCCGAGGCTAAATTTAAAGAGATTAACGAGGCGCACGACGTCTTGAGCGACAAGCAAAAACGTGCCCGCTACGACCAGTTCGGCCACGCCGGCGTTAATGGCGGCAATCCTTTTGGTGGCGGCAACCCGTTTGGCGGTGCAAATGGCCAAACTTTCAACTTCGACTTTGGCGGCGCCGGTGGTTTTGAAGATATTCTCAGCAACCTCTTTGGTTTTGGTGGCGGTGCTCGCCGTCCACGTCGCGGAGACGATTATCAAGTTAGCGTCACGCTTGAATTCAAAGAAGCTATTTTTGGTACTACCAAAACCGTTGATTATGATGGCGAAGATCTAAAGATCAAAATCCCAGCCGGTATCGACGACGGCATGTCGATTCGCTTGCGCGGCAAGGGCGGCCCGGCGCCAAAAGATGGCGAGCCAGGCGATCTCTATGTTCGCATCCATGTTAAACCTCACAAAACCCTCACGCGCGAAGGCAACATTATTCTTTCCGAAGAGAGAATCAGCATGGTAGACGCCGCGCTGGGTTGCGAGGTCGAGGTCGAAACCGTTGATGGCAAAATGATCATGAAAGTCCCAGCTGGCACCCAATCCGGTACGCCATTCAAACTTTCTGGCCACGGTGTCCCGTTCCGTGCCGATGGCGATCGCGGCCCACACATTGTCACAATTATTGTTGAAACTCCAAAAAATCTTTCCAAAAAGCAAAAAGAAATCCTCGAAGAATTTAAAAACGCCAAAAAACGTGGTATTTTCGGCTAAAATCGTAGATTTTATCGAGCCTATGCTTGCGTTTTCCTAAGGAATAACGTACACTTGCCCTGTAAGGTAAGTAAAAATGGGCTATTTAGAAGACATGCTAGTTAGGAATGGCGTGATTTATCGCGCGCCAGACGGCTCCAGGTCTTATATCGAAGGGAGCCTGATTTCTAATTCATTGGTAGTTAGAAATTCGTCTGGCTGGGTCACCCATCGCATTGAGCGCGCCGCCAACGGCGTCGACCTTGTTGTTCGCAATATTTCCACTGGTTATGTCGAAGCTCGTATTTCTGCCACCAGTTTGTTCTAGACGATACTAACGCCAAAGCCAAATATCGCGTTAGTATCTTTTTTGTGGTATAATTAGAAGTGGAAATTTATTAATTTATATTCATTTGTTACCCCGCCGGTATAGAGAAAAATATCGGCAAAAACAATTAGAAAGGATACATATGGAAATTGTAATTCCTATTATCGCTGCCGTGCTCGGTTTGGGCTTGGGCGCAGGCGGTATTTTTGCCTACAACAAGAAAAAAGAGAATGGTGGCAAAAATAAAGCCGACGACCTAATCCGCAAGGCTAAACACGAAGCATCAGACATCGTACTAGCTGCCAAAAAAGAAGCTGCTAGCCTCACCGAAAAAAATCAAGCCGAAGAAAACGAACGTCGCAAAGAATGGAAACGTACCGAGAATCGTTTAGCCGAGCGCGAAACCACGCTCGACTCTAAGCTCGACCAACTCGAGAAAAAATCAGAGCGCTTAACTAAGCAAGAAAAAGAGCTCGAAGACCTCAAAAACGAAGTTCGCACCATCCGTGAAAAGCAACACGAAAAACTCGAAAAAATCGCTGGCCTCTCCAAACAGGAAGCTCGCGAAAAATTGATGCAAATGACTGAAAACGACATCAAACAAGATCTCGTCGGTCTCATCAACAAAGAGCAAAAGGAAATCAAACGCGATATCGACGAAACCGCACAAGCTGCACTCCTTACCGCAATGGAACGCATGTCTTCTGAGGTTACCGCCGACCGCACCATTACCGCTCTCAAACTTCCTGATGACGACATGAAAGGCCGCATCATTGGTAAGGAAGGCCGCAATATTCAAGCTTTGCAACGCGCCACTGGTGTAGATATCATGGTTGACGATACCCCAGGTATGGTGGTCCTTAGCTCCTTTGATCCAATCCGCCGCCAAGTTGCTCGCTATGCAATGGAACGTTTGATGAAAGACGGTCGCATTAACCCAGCCTCAATCGAAGAAGCTGTGGCTAAAGCCGAAAAAGAAATCGAAAAAGAAGTTGTCCGCGCTGGTGAAGATGCTGCTCGCGAAGTTGGTGTCGTTGGTATCCCACACGAAATTTTGCACCTCCTTGGTGAACTTAAATTCCGTACTAGCTACGGCCAGAACGTGCTTCTTCATTCAATCGAAATGGCCCACATGGCCGGCATGATCGCCGAAGAAGTTGGCGCAGACAAACGCATCACCAAGACCGCAACGCTTCTTCACGATATGGGCAAAGCTGTCACCCACAAAATCGAAGGCAAACATGCCGAAATTGGTGCTGAGCTCGCTAAGAAATATGGCATGCCAGACGAAATCGTCCACGCCATCGCTGCTCACCACGACGACATCGAACCAACTACGCCAGAAGCTATCATCGTTAAAATCGTTGATGCTATCTCGGCCGCTCGTCCAGGCGCTCGTAACATCTCGGCCGAGAACTTTGCTGAACGTATGAAAGATCTCGAAAACATCGCCACCAGTTTCCCAGGCATCGACAAGGCCTACGCCATTTCTGCCGGTCGCGAAATTCGTGTCATTGTTGAGCCGAAATCAATCGACGATCTCTCCGCCCTGAAGCTTGCTCGCGATATCGCAGACAAGATTGAGGCCACAATGAGTTATCCGGGTGTCATCAAAGTTAACGTCATTCGCGAGACTCGCGCTGTTGAATACGCTAAATAATGTCAATCATTAGAAAGAATATCTCCCGCAAAACTTGGGCTAAAGTGATAGCCTTAGCGGGAGCTATTCTTTTGCTTACGGGTTACGTAATTTGGGACGTACTCTGTGGCGGCCCGCTCACGGCCCTGCTTTCGAACCATGATCGTGTCGTGGAATTCGTCGAACGTATGGGCTTTTTTGCGCCGTTAATTTACATATTACTCCAAATCGCCCAAATTATTTTGGCACCAATCCCAGGCCAAGTGGTGGGCGGCGTCGGCGGTTATTTATTTGGCTGGTGGGGAATTTTGTGGACCTTGATCGGCAGCACCATCGGCTATCTTATAATGATCATTATCTCGCGCAAATTCGGTCGCAGTCTGATTGAGAAGATTTTTAAAAAATCCGCTATGGATAAATTTGATTTTATTTTTGGCGAACACGCTGCAATCATTTTGTTTTTAGTCTTCTTACTCCCAGGCTTGCCGGATGATATGGTTGGCTACATGGCCGGTCTCACCGACGTGCCGATCAAAAATCTCATCGTGTTGATGACGCTCGGTCACATCCCAACTATTATTATCACGAATTATATCGGTATGGGCCTTGGCGAAAGTAACCTCGTGCCAGTGATTATCGTTTCGGTGATCGTGGTGATCGTGTTTGCCCTGGCACTTTGGCAAAAAGAACGCATCATTAAATTCCTTAAAAAAGGCAACTCGGAAGAGAACGAAAACCAATAAAAACTATTGTCTTTTGTTCCGCTTATGGTATTATAAAGATACAAAAGGTCATATCAAACAAAATTGGGAGAACAAACAATGGTTTTGTTGAATACAAAAAAAGTAAGGATATTG
>JAUMXN010000018.1 GCA_030529095.1 Candidatus Saccharimonadota bacterium | reverse complement strand
TGAGAATAGCTCGGAGGCTATCGTCTGGATATTGTCGGCGTCGGAGTCGACGTAGGTGTCGGCGTCGTCGTCTCTACCGGCGGGGTAGGCGTCGGGGTTGACGTCGGAGTCGGTGTGTTTGATGGAATCGGAGTAGGATCCTTCTTCGTCGGCGGAGTCGGCGTTACTGTCGGCTGCGGAGTCGGAGTAGGAGTAGGAGTTACTCTGTCGATGGTGATAATTGACCATCTGTAATCTACAGCATTAATACCGTAGTAAGTAACTTTTCCGTCTTTGTCTTCCATCTTGTACACATGAAATGGATACTTCTCTTGGCTTCCTTTGCGCTCTGGCACACACATTTCAGGATCTAATCCCCAGTGTACGAGCACATTGATGTCGTCGTACTCATAATAACCTACATACTGCGTCGGCAGCATGCAATAATATCTGAGCATGATAACAAACCACTCGGTTTTGACAAGAGTTTTACCGTCTTTCTTTTCGAGCGCAAGCTCGTACCAGTCACCACCAGAGGTGTATAACTCGTAGAACTTTTTTGCCCACTCGGATTTTCCGACTCTTCCGTCTTCACGAAGCGCCGCATCCCAACCGGTTGTGTAGACGAGGTTTTTAACCACTTCTTCGTCTACTGATTCAACCTGATACGTATACGCATCGCGGAAACCTGTGGCAGTTTCTCTTGCCTGCAGATGAGGCAAGGTCGACGTCCACTTGAATTCTCTAAGATAGAGAATTACTTCTTCCTTGCTCCAATCCTTGAATTTTTCAGTTGCCTGAAACTCTTCAACCACTTTATTAATGAGTTCTTCATCCGTAAAGGATGTTATCTCATCTTCAGTGAGGACCGGGATCGGTGCAGGAGTCGGAGTGGATGTTGGTGCCATTGTTTCTGTTGTTGTCGGTTCTGTCGCCTTGGTTGTTTCCGTGTTCACAGGATTAGTGTTTGCATTGACTTTATAAGTCGTGCTACCGAAAAGGTTCGGGAGCTTGAAACTCATCTTCTTCTGAATCCACGGAGTAGCCAGCCACAGCATTGCGACTAACAGAATAGTTCCCCAAATGACCCATCTTCTCGAGTCGGGTTCTTCTCGACGATATCCCTCGCCGAACTTTCCCCAGCAACAATATCTGCCACTGAAAGAAACCAGGAGAGCGGTAACCGCCGCAAAGATAGCAGCGAGGACAATAAGGCAAATGATAATGCCGTACCATCCTGCAACTCTCGTCAGATAGACGAGCCCGCCCAAAAGGTGAACCTCGATCATTCCGAGAGCCAACCATCTAGGGCAAGAGAAGATGTTCGTCTTGGCTTTGACGATTTTCCCTTCGCTGTTTGTTCTTTCGACTTCGATCTCGGCATCCTCTGATAAGTTGTCAAGATTCTTCCACCAGTAAAATGCGCCGACAAACATTACTATGAATACTAACCAGCACAAATGGATTTTCCCGAGAACCGGGACACCAAATGTGTCGATTTTCTTCCAGATCATTGCGGCAAGCACTAATTGAGACACCAGTAAGATATTATCTACGGTGACTCGTCCTTTAATTCTAATGAATCCATACACTGTTATGCACAGCATAAGGATTACGAATAACTTCAAAAATGTAAACATTTGAAACCCTTCTTTCATACGATGCCGCATTTGCGGCGCAAAATACTTCTAGAAACAAAAAAACAAGCGTAAAATCAGACTTCAAAAATTTGAAATCTGAGACGATTCGGTTGTTAATGGTCATCCTCGTAACAGGGGTGAAGCCTATTACTTAGACTACTTACATTTTATCACACTTTAGCTTTTTTGTCAAGATTCAGAACATATTTTCCGCTTATGGTAAACATTAAAAAGACCCGCAACATTGTTGCGGGTCCCACACATTAGCTGATCATTTCTTCCCTGCGGGAGAAACGGGTGTGGATTCTTCAAATTCGACGTGGCGAATTACACCGTTAACGGTGTAGATCTTCGCGTACGCGAATTTCTGGCGCGGGGCCAGTTTCTTGAGAGCGGCGAGGATGAACTCCTTGCGAGACTCTGCGTCGATGTCGTCGGCAAGAACCCATTTTTTGTCGTCGAGGATAAGCGCAAGACGCTTAGTCGCTCTTGTGACAATTACCGGTTCTCCCGGCTTTGAGATTGTCTGGTTGCAGAGCTGCAGTGAAACTCCACTAGGAAGCTTCTCTGTTGCGGCCTGGATAGGTCGCCCGTCTCGAGAGAGTGTCTCCAGATCCTCTTCATTAAAGGTACAGAATTCTGCGCCTTTTCTGATAGAGAGACCTACAGAGATTGCCTCTGCACGGACAAAATCGTCGACATATTTGTCGCCGTCTTTGCCCAACTGCTCGATGAAGCCCTTAATAACCTTCGAATCGTTATGCTCCAGACAGATCCATCTGTCTTTAGCCTCATAGAACCAACACGGAGCTTTGGCGCACGGTGCGTCAACCGGTTCCTTCTTCTGAGGTTCGTCCTTCGGCGGATCTTCCTTTTTGGATTCATCCTTAACAGGCTTATCCTTCGGCGGATCTTCCTTTTTAGATTCATCCTTAACAGGCTTATCCTTCGACTGAGTCTGGGAAACTGTGTTTCCCGGTCTCTGCGGCGTGGACTGGTTCTGGTTCTTCAACTGGTCTCCGATCTCATTGATCTGTTCCTCCGAAGGTTTTGACTTCGGGGTTTCAGATGTCATGGACTCCGACTCCTGCTCTTTTACTTCTGCTTCTTCTGCTTCTTTCGCCTGATTCCGTGTCCAAACACGGTCACCAAGTTTTGCTAAACCTTCTAAAATTTTCATAAAAAGTTCCTCCTAGTAGTACATAGAATAAGATTGGGGGCGGCGTCCAAAAAAATCGTTTTTTAGATCAGCTAATGGTTTTTTAAAGTACCGCCCACTATGCCTGTATTTTACCACAAACGAGTTAAAATGTCAAGACTAAGAACATGAACTGTCCTTAGATCCAAACGCATATAGGGGTGCAAAAACGATAATCAGCCGATGTGACAAAATTATATTTTGATGTTATAAATGGTTAAGCTTATTGCAGGGTAACGACGACGTCTTTTTCTCTGTATTCGCTGTGGCTAGCGTACTTGATTTTAAGGGTGATTTTGTCGCCTTTTTCCTTTTTGTTGAGAACTTTTTTGAGGCTATCGATAGAGGTAACTTCAGAACCATCGATGTGAGTGATGATGTTGCCGATTTCGAGACCGGCTTTTTCGGCGTTACTATTAGAGGCAATGGCAGACAAGTAGAGGCCGGTTGGGAGTTTGTAGCTCGAGATGGCGCCGGAGTTGGTCATGTAGCCCTCAACCCCAAGGGTGAGACCGTCGTCGTTTTCGCTGTTGATCAGTTTGTCGAGGATCGGGGTAATGACGGACATCGGGATAGCGAAGCCCATACCTTCAATACTGCTGTCGCTCGAGTAGCCGTTTGACGAATATTTGACGGCGTTGATACCGACGACTTCGCCTTTGCTATTAAGCAGGGCGCCGCCGCTGTTGCCGCCGTTGATGGCTGCGTCGGTCTGAATCATGTCTTGGACATAGGTATCGGTGGAGACTTCCCTGTTGAGCGCGCTGACTACGCCAGTGGTGACGGATTGGCCGTAGCCGAGGGCGTTGCCGATGGCGATGACTCCGTTGCCGACTTTAAGTTCGTCGCTATTGCCAATGGTGGCGAGCTTGATTTTAGACAAGGTTTCGGAGGTGAGTTTGTCTTTACCGACAGAGACGATGGCGACGTCTTTTCTTTGCGAAACACCTTTAATGGAGGCGTCGGCGGAGCTGTCGTCGATAAATTTGACGGACAATTCGTTGGCCCCTTCGACGACGTGATAGTTAGTGAGAACGAAGATACTGTCGTTGTTTTCAGAGATGATTACGCCAGAACCGGCGCCTTCGGCGACGTAGCTACCGCCGTAGAACATCGAGCCGAAACGGCCGGTATCGATGACGGTTTTGCTGGTGATCGCGACGATGGATGGCATGACTGCGTCAACCACATCGGAAACATCGATGATGTAGGTGCCTTCCGACTTAGCAGCGATTGGTTCGGTGCGCTTCAGTTCGACCTGCGAAGTATCTGACTGCGGATTAAAGAGTTTGGTAATAAATTCGAGTTTGCCGGCTTGGGCAGCCCAAATAATCAGGCCCGTAGCCACAGCGAGCAAAATTAAACAAACAGCAAGAATGATTTTTTTGGCTTTTTTGCGCTTTGGTTTTGGCGCCTCGGTTTTAGCTTCGACTTTGGCTTCAGCTGGTTTTACTTCGGCTGGCTTAGCTTCGGCCTCAACCGGTTTTACGACTGGTTTTTCGGTTTTTTCTTCTTCTTTCACTTAAATACCTCCTCTTTATTAATAAGTCTTCTGGCTTAAATAAAACTAAAAATAGTAAAAACCATAAGTTTTTCCTGCATTTATAATAGCACAAAAAACTGAGCCAGACGGCTCTTTTTTTTGGTGCGAGTGGAGGTAGGGAATCTATCTCGGCCTCACTCCCAAGAATAAAAAAATAAGAGCAAGCTCTCATTTTTTCATTCTTTGGTGCGAGTGGAGGTAGTCGAAACCTCATCTCAAGTTTGGAAAACTTGCATACTAACCGCTGTACTACACTCGCATGTGCTGGGGCGGGAAACAGGAATTGAACCTGCGACCTTCTGGACCACAATCAGACGCTCTAACCAACTGAGCTATTCCCGCCAGAAATTACTGGTTTATTATAACAAGAGTTTGAGACAAAATCAAGCGAGCTACTTGTGCGGGATCAAGAGGAAAGCGACGGTGCCAACGGCAATGCCGAGCAAAATCGTGATGATAATCGCGATAATAAATCCGAGACGGGAATCTTTCTCTGGTTTGTCGATAATGGTAACTGGGGTGGTGGATTCTTCGACCGCTGGTTCTGGGGTGCGGTTGCGGTAGTCTGTTTTGGACAGCGGACGCTTCTCTACTAGATGAGTGTTGATGAATTTTGGTTTTTTGAAAGTATCATCCGGCTTAGCTGTGGCAGATTTTTCGGAATGGAGTGAGCGCTTGGTCAAATCTTCGGATTTGGCGAGCTTGAGTTCGTCTTCGAGTTCGGCGTTTTCGGAATCTTTAGCTGGCTCTGGGGCTTTGCCAGAAAGCGGACGTTTTTCGATTTTGACAGAGCTAATAAAAGCCGATTTTTTGCTATCAATCGGGGTATAATCCTCGACTAGGCCAAAACCATAACTACTGGTCGGCACTGGGTCGTCGTCGGCAGGTTTCGTTTCCCTGGCGAGCATAATTTCTTCAATCGTGAGGCTTTTGTCGAGATCATCGGTATTTTCGACGGCGTCAGCTACTTCGGCGGTTTCGTCAATAACTTCTTCGGCAGGCTCTTTAACTGGCTCGTTATCAAAATCATCGTCCAAATCGTCGGCTAGCTCTTCTTTGACATTTGCTTTAACAATTTTCTTGTGTGGCTTGATGATGAAGTTGTCGACGTAGCGGGCATTAAAAGATTTGGCCGCTTTTGGTCCTTTGGATTTTTTGATTTCTGGTTTTTCGACAGATACTTCGACGTATTCAAAAGTTTCAGTGCCAAAATCGGAATCGGCGTTGGCCGAGTGGTCTTTTTGGTGAGGGACAAAATCTATGTATCGGCGATTCATGATTGCACTCTTTTAGCTGTTTTGATTATATCAGTGAACTCACTGAGAATCAAGCTAGAGTTGCTCATGAGAAGGCCGTTCACACCAGGGACGGTGAGGTAGGCGCCGGCGTTGGATGGGTTAACGCTACCGCCGAACAAAATCGGGGTTTTGGCGGCAATATCTTTGCCGTAGGTTTCTTCTAGAGTTTCGCGAATTAATTTAACCGAATCGGCTATTTCGTCTGGGGTAGCCAAGCGGGAAGCACGGTTAGACGAGATAGCCCAAACCGGGTCGTAGGCGATAATAATTTTATCCAAATCTTCGGCCGAAACATCGAGCAGGCTACCGATAACTTGGTCGCGAATCACGTCGGCAGTTTCGTCAAAAGCACGCTCGGATTCGGTCTCGCCCACGCAGATAATTGGGATAATGCGGTTGCGCACGGCGGCGGCGACTTTTTTCTGAATCGACTTGTCGTCCTCGTGAAAAATATGACGACGTTCAGAGTGACCAATAATCGCGTAGTCCACGATGCCACGAAGTTGAGCGAACGACGTTTCCCCAGTGAAAGTGCCAAAATCGCGATAATAGCCGTTCTGAGCGGCGAGTTTCAAAATGTGACGATCAACCTGAAGGGATAAAGGTTGTAACGCGAGCGTAGAAGGCGCCACCACGACTTCGATGTCGCGGTATTTGGGGATGTTTTTCAAGAGTTTGTGAAGATAAATCGATGACTCACCGACGGTAAAATTCATCTTCCAGTTGCCCACTACATAAGTTTTCATGCTTACATTTTAGCATGAGCGATTTGGTTTTTAAAGTGTTTATGCTAAAATAGGATTATGAAAGTTCTGGTTGTGGGCAATGTTTTTAAAGATGTGTATTTAAACATCGATGAGCGCGCCGAGAAGTTTGAAACCGACGAAGACGGCGTCAAATGGCTCGACATTGGCTTCAACACTAGCGAACACCGCTTTTTTAGCCGCGCTAGCACTCTGGGTGGGGCACTAATTACGCTTGAAATTTTAGGCCGTATGAAACAAGACGTTTCTTTTGTCAAAAAAGACATTCGTTTTAACGAGGAAAACGGCATCGAATTCGAGAAGACTTCGGGTACTGATCTTTATCGCTATATTTTGGTGGCAAATGAGCAGACGGCTTATTTTGCGCCGAGTTTCGAACGCGTCACCACCTTTGATCTGCCGTCCGAACCAGTGGATTATATCTTTGTGGATCGCTCGGCGAACCTCAAAGACAGTCGCCAGGTCCTAAAATATCTCGAGGATTCCCCAAATACCAAGCTAGCCGTTCATCTTAAGAAAACGCCGTCGAGCGAAGCGTTGAACGAGCTGGCTAAGCGAGCGGATTTAGTCTTTGTTGAAGACCGCGCGCTGAGTTTTAAACATAATAACATCGTTTATCTTGGTGAAAATTTGATTAAATATCAGGGAATTACTCAGGGCTTTGATACGCCGCGAGCAAACTTGATGACTCACCTTTCGATTTATTCAATTTTGGCCGCAACTATTCTAGGCGGCATTATGCTTGGCGAGCCAGTAGAGAAATGTTTGAAGTTCGCAAAAACAAACGTCGAGAATTCGAATCTCGACGCTTGTCTTAGTTTGGAACGATTAGAAGAACTATCGGCCTAATTTTAGGCTTCTTCGGCTGGGGCTTCTTCTTCAGCTGGTTTTTCCCCGTTGTCTGATGGGACGTCAGCAGCTTCGACTTCAGCTTCGGCGGCAGCAGCAGCTTCTTCGGCCTCACGAGCGGCAGCTTCGGCAGCTGGGTCGTAAAGGCTGATAATCACCTGTTCTGGGTCAATTTCTTTGTCGGCAAGCTCAACGCCTTCTGGAAGAACGATATCTTTGACGGTCAATTTTTCGTCAACATTTACGAGTTTAGAAGCATCAAGCACGATTTCTTTTGGAAGATCAGCTGGTTTAGCTTTAACTTCGATTTCTTCCATAGCTTTGGTGTACATGAAGTGATAAATTTTGTTAGCTTCAGATTCACCGAAATTGGCGATAACGATTGGGGTAGTAGCAGTAACGACTTCGTTGGCAGAAATAGCCTCGAACTCGACGTTGATAATACGGCGAGAAACTGGGTCGATGTGGACGTCTTTGACGATAGCAAGGCGTTTTTTGCCGTCGATATCAAGATCGATTGGTGAGTGGTAACCGGCTTTCTCGAGGACTTTTTCGGTTGCAACATAATCAGAAGAGGCAAGAATTGGCTCTTTGCCGCCATAGATAACAGAAGGAATCAAACCTTGCGCACGAAGGACAGCGGTTTTCTTTTTCGTTAATTCACGTTTTGCGAGAGATAGTTTATATTCAGACATTTCTAATCCTTTAATTTACTTGATATATTTTACACCTTTTTTGGGAAAAAGTAAAGGGAATCACCCTTGAGCCCCAGCTTAGGCCTTGGTGACTTTGACCATGGCTGGGCGAAGAACTGCGCCTTCGTACAAATAGCCTGGGCGGAGCACTTCGGCGATGATTTCCTTTTCCCCGTCGCCGTCGTCCATCGAGATAGCCTCGTGGAGATCTGGATTAAATTCGGTTTGGCCAGGAACGGCCGGGATTTGCTGGAGATTCAGTTCGGCAAGGGTTTTTTCGAAAGTTTTCGCAAGCGGAGCGAGCTCTTTGTAAGTGGCGATGGCCAGGGCAAAGTTATCCACAAGTGGCAACACTTTGAGCACAGTGGCGGTTTTAGTATTGCTTTTAACCGCTTCTTCGCGCAGTTCAATCTGTTTGCGGAAATTTTCGAAGTCCGCGCGGGTGCGCTGGAGATCGTTGGTGAGCTCGGCAACTTTAGCTTCGAGCGGATTTACAGCTGGCTCGGCGCCAGCGGCTGGTTGATTTTTTCTTATCATAGTACCTCCTCTAACATTTTACCGGCACGGCGCACGAGCGACATCACGCGGCCGTAGTTTTGGCGGGTTGGGCCAAGCACACCAATGTAGCTATTATCAGAAAATGGTGAACGGAATTTGGAAATGATCAGCGCAACTTCGGAGTTTTTGCCGATTGGGTTTTCGTGGCCGATAAAGATGTTGAGTGGTTCGCCCGGAGCGGCTTCCCGGAGCCATGGCTCGAGGTTATCAAGCAATTTAGCCACAGCTTGCACGCGGGCATTATCGATAAATTCTGGCTGAGCAAACAAACGAGAAACACCAGCGAGATAAAGTTGGCCGCCAATTGTAGCAAGGCCAAGGTTGCCAGTGAGCTCTACTAGGGAATCAACGGCGCCTCTAATGGCGGCGTCGGCACGGGATTGTGAAGTAACACGTACTTCAAGCGCGTGGGTACCACGGTCGACTGAAGCGGTGTTTTCGATTGAACCATCGTTGAGGCTGTTTACATAGAAACGATAACCAGCGTCGGTTGGGACGCGACCGGCAGAAGTGTGTGGCTGAGCGATTAATCCATAGCTTTCGAGACGGGCCATTTCGGCACGGATAGTGGCTGGGGAAACTTCAAAAAGTTTAGCCATCATAATGCTTCCTACCGGGGAAGCAGTCTCGGCATATTCCTCTATAATTGCTCTCAAGATTTCTTTTTGACGCTCGGTTAATTTCATGCTTATATTATACAAAATTAGCAGTGAAAAGGCAAGAGTGCTAATTCCCTTGACGACGGCGGCCGCTTATCTTATAATAGAGACACTCCGAGCTAATTTGCTAAGCTCGAGAATACATATGCACCTAGCCAAAAACTAGGGCATCGAACGTTAAGGAGGCACGTTTATGCAAAAAATCAGTATTAAAGATGCAGTTATCAAACGTAGCGAGGGTGGATCGGTTTTCGAGAATGATTCCGTCGAAATTTATCCATACTTCAGCCAACAGAAGAAATGCGTTTCATTGGTGGCTTTTAAAAAGTGCACCGACGAGATGCGTCTTTTGGGACGCTGGCACATGGAGACGATCGAAGAGACTGAGGGCAACCCCATCATCATCGGCGTCAAGATCGGCGACACTCTCGACATCCGCGAAGTCAAAGATTCTTGGGTTTTACACCCTGACGACACGGATAAACTCACCGCTATCCGCTCTACGATCATGTCGCGATTGCGACTTATAGCAGCATAACAATACAAACCTCTACTTCCTTGTTTCCGCCCCTGGCCAAGACGATATATATCCTATTCCAGTCTTATACCTCATTTGTCTTGGCCGGGGGTTTTTCATGCTATAATGTGGTTATGGAAGAAAAGATTGCAAAGATCAAAGAATGGCTCGGCACTGGGTCGATTAACGTTTTTGGTTTGCCAATGTCTGGCAAAGACACCCAGGGAATTCGCTTGGCCGAAACTCTTAATGCAAAATTTTTGTCTAGCGGCATGATTATTCGCGCCATGGAACAGGAAACCAGGCAGAACTTTACCGGCACTGGCCAGCTGCTTCCAACCGACCTATTTTATGAATGGGTTTTGCCATATTTAGAACGCAAAGATCTCTTTGAATTTCCACTAGTTTTGTCTTCGATTGGCCGCTGGTACGGCGAGGAACGCCAAGTTTTAAGCGTGGCTGCCGGAGCAGGGCATCCAATCAAGGCCGTCGTGCTGCTCAACGTATCCGAGTCCGACGTTATTCAGCGTTTTGAAGCTGCCAAGCTCTTAAATGACCGCGGCGAGCGCAATGACGACCGCGACGAGCAAATTTTCGACGTACGTCTCAAAGAATTCCGCGATAAAACCATGCCGGTTCTCAATTATTACAATGAGCAGGGACTTTTGATCAACGTGAATGGCGACCAGTCTAGAGACGCCGTTTTCGCCGAAATGATTGAAAAACTTTACGAAAAAGCTTCTTCAGACGCTGCCTAAATTGAAAAATTAAATAAATTACGCCAATTAAAACCACCGCGATCAATGCATAAAGGGCAGAGAAAGTCGTAGTGGTTTCAAATTCTTCTTTTACAACAGGGAACTCTGCCCCGTCGTTTGTCACGATTTTCTTGCAACGGCCGGTAAGTGGATTTTTGTAATAACCTTCGGCGCAAGTCGTTTCAACTTTTGTGACGTATTTTTTACAACGATTAGTTTCGGGATTTAAATATGAGCCAGCCGGGCAAGTTTTGGTGGTTGTCTCGACAATTTTTACACAATTCCCTGTGGCCTCGTTGATAATTTTGCCGTCTGGACAAGGCGGAAATTCGGCATAAATATTTTCGCTGCCCGGAGTCTGGGTGTAAGTTGGGCGCCAGACTGCTTCCCCGTTTTGGTCCACGCCAAGTTTGGCGAGACTAGCGGCCTTTTTCTGATTGTTGTCATAAATTAGGGTGTCCACCAGGGAACCGTCAGTGTCAATCAGTTCAATCGTGTTGGTGGAGGTGGGATTTTTGGTAAAATGCCAGTCCGTAGGATAAAAAGCTTGGTATTCGGAAGCCCCAATAATTCCCTCTAGTTTTAGAAAATTATTTTTATACTTAATTTGACATCCGTTTAGCAAAACTTGTTCGGCAGAAGGATTAAAAATTTCGATAAATTGTTCGTTCGCGGTCGACTCAAAATAACTCAGAAGTTCGGAAAATTCTAACTGCTCACATTGGCGAGGGATCGTTTCATCTTGCGCGGGCGTCTCAAAATAGTCGTCTTGGACGAATCGAGGCTCATAGTTTTCTAGGTGCGAGAATATATTGGTCTCTTCGTCACGGACGAGTGTAGTAGGATGCGTGCCAGAAAAAGCTTCTGCGCAATCATCTTTCCCTGTCCAGCAAATCGAATCGATCACTTCGCCATTTAAAGTTAATGTGAGCGGCCCAGCCTTCATGGCTAGGGTTTTAAGGTAGATAAGGTGCGCCGGCGACTCGTCGCCAGAAAAGTGAAGGAGTAAGCCCTCGCCAGTCAGCCAACTATTTTCCGGGAATTCGAGGAGGTCAGCCGAATTGCCACTGGAGTTGGTGTAGCCGATTTTTAGACCAGCGAGCGAAAGTGGAGTGCCGGAGTCGTCGTTTCGAGCCAGTTCAATCATTTCTCCGACATTAGTTTTGCCGTCAATCGTATAGCCTGGATTTACGGCTTTGATGTAAATGATTGGTAGTGCAGGATTTTTCATGCCGCCGTTATTAGCAGAACTCCGCTAGCTTGTAAACCCCCGACGTGCTATAATTTTAAGTATGAGCGTTTTGACCTCTTTGGGAATTTTGATTTTGGCGGTTTTCGCTTGCGGTTTTTTGCAGCTTGCCCCTAGTATTTTTGCCATTTTTTATCATTACGCTTCCGCTAAAAACTCGCGCGACAACACATTAAATTTGAGCGGCTTTTTTATCGTCGGACAAATGATGATGACTATGGTGATTTTGTTTGTGATTTATTTTGCACTGTATCATTTTTTGCTCGATAATCCCCTACTCAATATCAATGTGTTTTACTGGATTTTGGCCGGAATTTTAGCCTTGCTCGGTCTTTTCCTTTTGATTTTTTATTATCGCAAAAGTGAAGGCACGGAACTTTTCCTCTCGCGCAAGATGGCAAAAAACATCACTGGGCGGGCACGTAGTGCCAAAAAAGCTTCGGACGTTTTTGCGCTTGGTATGACTTCCGGAATTTTTGAATTGGTTTTTACTTTGCCAGTTTACATTGTGGTGGTTTTAGAAATTATTAATTTCGAAAGCGACAACGTGCTTTATCAGCCGCTACTATTCTTCTCTTTTGTGATCTTTTCGATGATGTCGACTTTTGCCACGCGCGGACAATTTTATCGCCAGCGCAAAAACCTTGCCGAGATCGTGCGTATGCGCAAGAAAAACAAAACTTTTTATCGTATTATGCTTGGGACTAGTTTTATCCTGCTCGCGGTATTTATTGTAAGTTTTAGGATTTTTAAATGAAACGAGAGACTTTTGAATTTGATAAAGACGTGCTCGCGCGAGAGCTCAAAATCGAGGCCAAGGCGCTTGGCATTCCGGTGGGTGCAGCCAATGCCTTTGTCGAAAAAACCGTTGTAGCGACTTGCCAAAAATTGAAAAAGAAAAAATTAATTACAAAGCGCGATTTGGAAAGGACCGTGGTCGCGGAGCTCAAAAAATATAACGCTGATTTAGCTTATGTTTACCGAATCCGTGATAAAATTATTTAGAAATGGGAAAGAAATTTGATTTTGAATACATTGTGATTGGTAGTGGCCCGGCCGGCATAACCGCGGCGCTAAATTTGGCTCGTTTAACCGACAAAAAAATCGCCATCGTTGAAGGTGGCCTTCTAGGCGGCGCCCTCAGCGCGCACGATTTGCCGAACGCGACTAGCTTAGATTTTGCAAACATTTATTACAAAGCAACGCATTCTGCCGAGTGCGGCATTTCCGGCATGAGCTTGCATTTTAACTTCCCTACCGCTGTTAATCACCAAAACGATTTAGTTAGAAGCGCCGTGCATACCGCGCACGAAAAGCTCGAAAAAGCTGGTGTGACCTGCATTCTTGGCATGGCCAATTTTATCGACAAAAATACTATCGCGATTGGCGAGCGCGAATATTCTGCTCGTTATTTCGTAATTGCAACCGGTGCAAAACTCAACACCAGCAACATTGCTGGCACCGAAAATGTGAATTTCTTGACACCGGAAACCGCGATTAAAAGCAGCCGTTTGCCAAAGGCGGTTTGCGTGGTGGGTGGTGGCGCTACGGGCTGTGAGATTGTTGAATATTTTGCCAAACTTGGCGTAAAGACCGCTTTGCTCGAACGTTCGTCCAGGCTCCTCCCGCGCGAGGACGAAGAGGTTGGCAAGGTGATGCGCGAATATTTTGAGAATGAACTTGGCGTAATTGTTTTAACTAACGCCCGCGTGGTGGCGCTCGAAAAAGACAACGTTAGCAAGCGCGTAGTATTTAGCAAAGACAACCACGAAAAAATGGTACGCGTAGACACCGTGGTGCTCGCAACCGGTTCCGAACCAGCAACCGACCTTGGGCTCGAGAATGCCAATGTCAAATATAAGAGAGCTGGCATTTTGGTAAACAGCAATTTTCAAACTTCTGCCAAAAATATTTTCGCAATTGGCGACTGTATTGGTGGCGAATCGTCTACCGATCTTGCTATGGCGCAGGGTAGCTACTTGGCTCTTGCTCTAGCTTACCGTGCTAAGTTGCCGTTTAATCCAGCCGGCATAATTCGTGCCGTCTCGACCTGCCCTGGCGTAGCCGTGGTAGGATATAGCGAAGATGATTTGGTCCGCCGCGACAAGCGTTATCGCAAGGAGTTAGTATATTTATCTGAAACTTCTGTCATGGGAAGCTTAAGTAAGGCTAAAGGTTTTGTGAAAATTATTACCAACCGTGAAAATCATTTAGTGGGCGCAGTAATCGTGGCGCCAAATGCTGCAGCAATGGCGCATGAGCTTGCGCTTGCCGTGCGTGATAAAATCAGCGCGGCCGAGCTCGCGAATTTACCGCACGCAGTGCTGAGTTTTAGCGAAGCCGTACAAATTGCAGCACGCCGTTTGATGGCTCGCAAGAAATAACTAGTCTTAAAAACAAAATTAGCACTAATTTAGGGGGGTAAATTAGTGCTAGTTTTGGTTGTGGGGGCTGGATTTGAACCAGCGACCTTTTGGTTATGAGCCAAACGAGCTACCAGGCTGCTCTACCCC
>JAUMXN010000017.1 GCA_030529095.1 Candidatus Saccharimonadota bacterium | reverse complement strand
CAATATCCTTACTTTTTTTGTATTCAACAAAACCATTGTTTGTTCTCCCAATTTTTCTATTAGACACACCAACCAAAACTATAAAAAGTTGGCATGAATAATTTTTGTTAATATGACCTTTTGTACCCTGATAGTAACATAAGCGCAATACTATTACAAGTACTTTTTTGTGTTTTTTAAGCAAAATGTTATAATTTACTCGTGAAAATATTGGGGATCGAAACCAGCTGTGACGAAACCGCTGCCGCCGTTGTCGAAGACGGCGTTCATATTTTGAGCAATGTCGTAGTTTCCCAAATCGACATTTTTGCCGAATACGGTGGTGTTATTCCAGAAATTGCCGCCCGCTCACATCTTGAAGCCATGATGCCAGTCGTAAACCGCGCCCTAAAAGACGCCTATTGTACGTGGGACGACATCGACGCCATCGCCGTCACCCACGCGCCCGGCCTACTTGGTTCCCTACTGATCGGCACCCTTACCGCCCGTACGCTTGCCATTTTGCACAATAAACCGCTTTACGCAGTCCATCATCTCAAATCTCATATCTACGCCAACTGGCTCGAGCGCGATTCCTTCCCATCCTTCCCGCTTCTTGCACTCGTCGTTTCTGGCGGCCACACCCAAATTCTTTCTATGCAAAAACACAACGATTTCAAAATCATCGGCACCACTTACGACGACGCCGTTGGTGAATGCTTTGATAAAATCGCCAAGATTCTTGGTCTTCCCTACCCTGGCGGCCCATCAATCGCTAAAGCTGCCGAAAATGGCAATCCAAACAAATATCATTTCCCGCATCCAAAAGTCGACGATCTCAACTTTTCTTTCTCTGGCCTCAAAACCGCCGTGCTCCGCGCCGTCCAAAAAGAACTTGGCCTGCCAATTTCCCACCCATCCCACGACCTCAAAAATCATTTGTCTGCTCAGCAAATTGCCGACTTTGCCGCCAGCTTCCAAAAAACCGCTATCGACATTCTTAAAGAAAAACTGCTCGAAGCCGAGACTCAGTACCCAGCCAAATCCATCGTACTCGCCGGCGGCGTCTCTGCCAACGCCGAGCTCAGAAACGCCTTACCAGACGCCTTCTTCCCTGAGATTCGCTTCTCCGGCGACAATGGCGCCATGGTTGCCGCAGCTTGCTATTTCGAAATTCAGGACGGCAAACAGCCAACCAACCCATATGAACTAAATATTTATCCACGCATAACCATTTCTTAGTAGTGTGATACAATAAATTTAATTATGACTAAAACTTTTATTACTCTAACCCCTGAAGAATTCGACACTTTTGCCCGCAAATCGCCTATTTCTCACTTTCAACAAACCACAGCTTGGGCCAACCTCAAAGCCATCAACGGCTGGAAAGCTCACTTTGTCGGCGTCAAAGAAAAAGATACTATTGTAGCCGCTTCTCTCATTCTCGAAAAACCACTGCCGCTCGGCCGTTCTATGTTTTATGCCCCACGCGGTCCACTTCTAGACTATAAAAACAAATCATTGCTTGAGTTTTTTGTTAAAAACATCAAAGCCTACGCCAAACAACATCACGCAATTTTCTTTAAAATCGACCCAGAAATCGTTAATATCGAACGCGACCAAGACGGCAACCCGCTTAAAGATGGTGAGAACAACTCCGACATCGTCACTTCCCTTAAAAAACTTGGTTTCAAGCATCACGGGTTTAACATCGAAGGCAACATTGCTCCTCAATACACCTTTGTCCTTAACCTAAACGGCCGCACCGAAGACGAACTCTTTGCTAATTTCGACGGCAACCATCGCACCAAACTGCGTAAAAACGAGAAAAACCACGTCGCTATCCGTAAAATGACTTTCGAAGAACTCTCGATCTATAAAGATATCACCACTCACACCGCCGATCGCCGCGGTTTTGAAGATCGCCCACTCTCTTATTATCAAGAGATGTGGAAGGCTTTGGGCGATAATTTAGTAATCTATCTCGCAACCGTCGACCTAAACCAATATATCGACACCATTAACGCCGAAAAAGCCAGCAAAGACGCCGAAAAAGCCAACCTCGAAAAATTACTCGAAAAAGCCTCTCACAAAGAGAAGATTGAGCGCAAAATCGCCAATGTCGACAAAGATTTGGCTGAACTCGAAAAACGTCTCAAACACACCAAAAATTGTCTTAAATCTGCCGATAAAGACGGTATCCTCAATCTTGGCGCGTCCATGTTTGTCAAAACTGATCGCGAAATCACTTCCCTGTTTGGCGGTGCTTATGGTGAATACCGCGAATTCAACGCTGCTTACTCTCTAAACTGGGAGATCATCAAATTTGCCGCCAAAAACGGCTATCAAAAATATAATTTCTATGGCATTTCCGAATTCAAAGATCCCAAATCACCAACCTACGGCCTCTATTATTTCAAGCGTGGCTTTGGCGGCCAAGTCGAAGAATATATCGGTGAATTCGACCTCGTAGTTTCCAAATTCTGGTATCTGGGCTACAAATTAGCTTACGAATTGCCAAAATCTATCCGCCGTCACAAAAATAACCGTAAATACGCTCAATCAACGAAGAAAAAATAATGCAAATACCTCTATTACAATCCAAAAAATGGCAAAAACTCCAAGATGACCTAGGCGAGACATCCGTTTTTGAGCAAAACGATGATTATAGCTATCTTGCTATTCTTAAAAACACCCCTTTCGGCAAATATCTTTATGTTCCCTACGGTCCATGTTTTGATATCGAAAAAGGCCTCAAAAACGCCATCCGCGACCTCTCTAACGTCGCTGAGAAAAACCAAGCCTTCTTTATCAGAATTGAGCCGCAAAACCGCGAAAATGCCAAATTTTTGACTCAAAAGACCAGTTTTCACGGCCTTACCATCAAAAAATCCAAGGATTTAAACCCGGCCGAAACCTGGGTAATCGATCTTTCCGGCTCTGATGACGACCTCAAAAAACTCCTTCCATCCAGACTGCTTCGCTACTGGCGTGCCATGGATAAAAACGGCTTCAAAATTGAAACCTCCAAAAATCCAGACGATATCAAATATCTCTTAGATTTACAGAAAAAACTTGCCAAAAAGAAGAAAATCGGCACCTTCTCAGAAGACTACCTAAAAACCCAGCTCGCCCAAGATTTCGCTACACTTTATCTAGTCAAGAAAGATAATAAAGTCGTTGCTGCCGGTCTAGTTTTTGATTACAAAACAACCCGCTACAATCTCCAAGGCGCCCAAGACGAAGAATACCGCAAATTCCATGCCACCGGCATCCTCACGATCCAATTAATCCTCGACGCCAAAGCAAAAGGCCTCAAAACCTTCGATTGTTGGGGTATCGCACCAGAAAACGCGCCAAAAAATCACCCTTGGGCCGGCTTTACCGCTTTTAAAAAGACTTTTGAAGGCCGTGAAGTAGACTATTGCGGTGATTACGACCTCATTTTAAACACCCGCAAATACCGCCTTTACAAAGCCTTCCGCAAGGTCAACCGCCTTATTCGTAAAGTCAAATAAATAAGACCGCCTCGGCGGTCTTATTTTTTTTCTGATTTAGTAGTTTTTCGATCAAATTTAGACAAATTAAACAGCGGCGTTTTATCCGCATCGATAATTCCCTGCGCTTTTTTTAGCAACTTATCGAGTCCCTGCTCCGACGAAGCCGAACCCACATGCACGGTCTTTATCACTCTTCCCCGCTCTTTGTAGCACACCTGTACACCAGTTGCGCCCGAGCCAGTTTCGAATTTGCGAATAAATGCCATACCGCCATTTTAGCATGATTCCCTGCTCTACTAAAACTATTACTGTCTGGAAAAAATTTTTCTGGAGCCAATAAGGGTTTTCGCGAAGCGAAAACCCAAGGGGTAAAATACCTTTTTCGACCCTCAAAAATCCACATTTAGTCCCCCACTTTTTTCACACAAAGCGTAAGCATTTCATTCTTAATTCCCTATATATTAGCAACCACTTGACTTAGCATCCCGCTCCCGCTAAAATAAAGATAACCATTATGGCCAAAATCAGCCGTAATTGGGAGAAAATAAACAAAATGGTTATGTTATGACATGAAAACCATTAGCGTGTCAATTGTCAAAAAGCATAATCGATATTTTGTAAAGAAAAATCACGTGTGAAGCATAACGTGATTATCTTGCGTTGTCGGAAAAGGGAATAAAAAAATGGGCCGTCTAAAGGGAAAGACGACCCGTTTTTCTATTGAAAGGTTCAAATATTACCTTCGAGAACTCGGAGAATAAATACGCAGTCTTCTGATTTCTTAAAAGAAATAGTCATATCAGCGTATCGTCCATCGGGCTCGCTATCACTTTCGAAGCTGTATCCGCTAATTCTAGCAGCCTCGAAAAGCAGTTTAAAAGCATCTTCGCAATCTGCTCGTGCAGACGTAAAGAAAAACACAAGATCAGAGTCACCCTGTATTGCCACATTCTCAATAATCTTGTTAACCCTGTAAGCATGCTCCAGCAAATACTTCTTTTCCTCGATAGTTAATCTGTTTAACCTTTCCTGATGGACTTTAGTTCCTTCCGTCACTAAAACCACCTCCCTTCTTAAAATGTACAAAAATATGCAGTTACCTGCACTTATCAACATTATATCATACTGTGTTAAAATTGAGAAAAGGCGCGAGAAACGCCAGATAAGAGAGGGAACAATGGCAAAACTATTCTTCAGATACGGTGCAATGGGTTGCGGCAAAACCATCCAGCTCCTCCAGGTGGCTTTCAACTACGAAGAACGGGGAATGAAAGTCTGTGTTATTAAGCCGGCCACTGATACCAAAAACGGCACCAAACTCTTAACCCGCATCGGCCCAGAACGCAAGACCGACCTCTGTTTCGACAGGAAAGCAAACCTCTTTAAGATTATCTCCGAAAAATTCAAAGACGTTGCTTGTATCTTGGTCGACGAAGCACAGTTTCTCACCCCTAAACAAGCTGACGAACTCATGCTCGTCACAATCTACCTAGATATCCCTGTTATGGCTTATGGCCTCCGCCTGAATTTTCGCCAAAAAGACGGCGGTTTCGAAGGCGCTACCAGATTGCTCCAGATCGCTCACAATATCGAAGAGATCAAAACTATCTGTTCTTGCGGCCATAAAGCCACTCGTAATTGCCGTTTCCTAGATGATGAACTCGTCACCGATGGCCCAGACATCTTAATCGACGATGGCAAAACCAAAATCGAATACCGCGCTCTCTGTCCAGCCTGTTTCGAAAAATATAAACGCCGCGCCAAACTTAGTAAAAATAATAAAAAATAGCCCCCTGTTAAGGGAGCTATCTTTTAATGTACGTCACCGCATACGCCTTACGGTGATTAGATTAGGTAGTGACCGTTGCGAGAGCCTTAGTCCTGAGGTTCAACATCTCTAATCTGAAGAGCTCAATCTCAGCCAGTTCTTCCTTAGTGACTTCTTCCTTGGCATTTACACCATCGCTGTAAACGAGGATGTCGTTCAGTGTCTTCTTGGCCAGTGCCGGGCTCTTAGCCTCAGCCTTGGACAGCCAGTAAACTACTACAACCGCAAATGCAAAGAGGGCCACCACGACCACCTTGGCAAGTACGTTGTCCTGCAGCTCACGGAAGAGCGGTGCAAAGATAACCGCAGAGGTAGACGCCATCTTGATGAAGATATCAAGCGAAACGCCGTCCACGTCTTTTCTCGGATCACCAATCGTATCACAAACTACGGAAGCCTTGTGAATCTCTGATCTCTTACCATAAATTTTCATTGCTCTTGCCATGACCATGTCATAGTTAAGGGCCAGCTCTCCTTCAATAAAGAGCTCATCTCCAATGAACTTGCGAACCGCATCTGCTCCGCCATTCATTACATTCTCGGCACAGCTCTTAGCAAATTCGCCAGATTCAATATACTTCTTGTTATTGTCGGCAGCTCCACCAGAGTTACCCATAAAGATAGCCTCCACGATAGCGACCAGAGTCATACCATAGAGAATACCGCCAACTTCCTCACCACCGCAAAGGATGCCGAGGCCTACCACCGCAAAGATACAGAGCATCGCCGGAAGAACCGTCTTTCTCTGTGCATACTTCGTCGTGGTAATGATACCGGTGTTGTAATCCGGCTGCTTCATGCCTTCGATGATGTCCTTATCAGACAACTGGGCAATAGCCTGCGCTGCCATAAATTCAGCGCCGCCAAGCGTATCCTTATCAAGCAAGCCAATAAAGAACTTAATGGCCACCGCACCGAGGATACCGCCACCCACAACAGAGGTGTCAAGCAAGCTCAGGTTTGCACCGTAAGCGCTGGCAAAGGTTGCGTTCATGGAGATAGCAGCATAAGCCGCACCACCAATCGCGAAGCCCTTCGCGATCGCCGCAGTCGTGTTGCCGGCTGCGTCGCACTTGTCCGTACAGAATCTGGTTGATTCTGGCAAACCACAAGATTCAACAATACCACCAGCATTGTCAGCGATCGGGCCAAACGCATCGATGGATACGGTAGCACCAACAAATGACAACATGCCGAGGGCAGCAATGGCAATACCATAACTACCGCAGACCCAGTTTGCCGTCTGTACCGAAATTACCAGCACTACAGCGGTCACGGAAGAAATGGATCCGAGAGCATCGACCATCGTCAGCAAGAATGCCGAGCCGAGCCAAGAGATCTTCGAAAGATCCTGGGTCGGATTATATTTCTCAGAGGTAAAGTATTCAGTAATCTTACTAATTACCACACCAGAGAGAATACCGATTACACAAACGATGAAAATAGACATCCATCCAAAGCGGAAATCGGACGGCAGATCAACCTTGCTAAAGACAGCATACGAACCAATAAAAGAGAATACCAGGATTAAACCAGATGTTGCATAGGTTACAGCATCGAGTTCCTTGCCCGGATCTTCGCTCATGTTCTTGCGCAGGAGCATAATAGTGAGACCAATGATACTCGAGAGCAAGCCGCAAACTGCGAGCATGATCGGGAACTTGGTCATCGCCGAGAATAGCGCATCGTCTACTACCTCGCCACGAGATACCAGGCTGCTGACATAGAATACTGCAGCCGCCAGAGACGAAACAATCGTCGCCACATAGGACTCCAGCAGGTCAGGACAGTTGCCGCCAACGTCGGAGACGTTATCGCCGACGAAATCAGCCACTGTTGCCGGGTTCTTAGCATCGTCTTCTTCAAGGTCAAACATAACCTTACCAACAATATCCGCTGCCATATCAGCAGCCTTCGTAAAGATACCACCAGCAATACGCGAGAACATCGCTACCAGTGAGCATCCCAGAGAATAGGACGTGAATCTCATGATTGATGCATTACAAGTCATCACGCTAAAGACACCATGTCCATTCTCGGCCAACTCGAGTGGATTCAAGGCCCAGAGAATCAAAATACCAAGCGTGCCAAATACTTGCACGCAGATACCGATTACACTGCCGCCTCTTAAGGCCACCCAAACAGTTTTTCCGACCTTGCCATGACGTGCTCTTTCTGCTACGCGTACATTTGCCAAGGTCGACGTAGTCATTCCTACAATTACCGCGAGGGAAGACATACCAGCACCCAAAATAAATGCTGGTCCGCTCCAATACTCGATGAAAAGTGTAAAAATGACGCCCATGCATACCGTTACGGCTGCGATCGTTCGAAACTGGATCTTGATGAAAGCGCGCGAGCCGCCGCGAATAATCGCCGCTAACTGCCGCATCTTTTTACCCATTTCGAGAAGCGCCGTTCTCTCTTCGTCGCTGTAAGACATCGTCTTCAGCATGATTTCGTTTGGTCCTTCGGGCAAATGACTCAGCCCGACATATCCAACCGTTACAAAGAGAAGACCGAACACAACGACGAAAAAGCCTAGTAAGTTAAGTATCATCGGCCGTCCCTCCTAATTCTTAAAAAACTAAGGGTTGTTGTCACTCAACCCTCCAATTATTCCTACTCACGCTTGGCGTAAAAGCGTGTTATAGATGACACCTTCATCCTAACAGAATCACCCCTATTTTGCAACCATAACCACTCTGTTAAATGCGCCAAAAAAGCGCCCAGAAGAGCGCTTCTCTGTTACGTCTCTGTTATTTAATGACTTCGAGTTCAGCCTTCAAACGCTTGATCAACGCGGTCTTTTCTTCAATGCCATTACGAGTTTCGCGCACAAGCTCGGCCGGAGCCTTATCTACGTAGCGTGGGTTCATCATACGAGCATTAAGAGCGTCGAGTTCACGACCCACAGCCAAAATGCGCTCAGTCAAAGCTTCTTTGTAGTCCGCCACAACCTGTTCTGGTACATCAAGATAAATTTCGTGATTAGCCAGCGCTAAGCGAATACCTTTTGGTGTACCTTGGCAAGCCGCAATCGACGGCACTCCCGAAAGACGCTTCACGAGCAGGGCATTATCATCGACTAAACCATCGTCGCCATAGAGAAGAGGCCATTTTTTGCCGCCTGGAATCGCCTGTAAGGTGCCTCTCACTTCAACCACGATATCCATAAGCTTTTCGAACGAAACGGCCGAAATTGGGTCAAATTTGAGCTTAGAAGGCCATTTTTGTACCACGATCATACCCTCAGTCCACGACAAGTTCTGCCAAATCGCTTCCGTCACAAACGGCGCAAATGGGTGAAGCATGATCAGTACATTTTCCAAAGTCTTCTTCATTAGGTTGATATTGCGATAAATCTTCTGGCTTTCGATAAACCAGTCTGCATACTTATCCCAAATCGTCGAGTAGAGCACTTCCACCGCTTCGGCAAAACGATACTCTTTGATCGCGCGCTCCACCTGGTCTCTACAATTATTGATCTCGCGACAAATCCAATCTTCGCCCATATTCTCGGTCTTATAGCTGCCGGTTTCTGGCTCAGCTTCATCAACAATCGACTGCACGTAGCGTGAAATATTCCAAAGCTTATTGCAAAGATTGCGTCCCGAAATCACTGAGTTCTCCGAAAACGCCTGATTCATGCCGGCCGAACGTCCGCGCAAGATGCCAAGCCTAAAGGCATCGGAGCCATACTTTGCAATCATATCCATTGGGTTAATCACGTTACCCTTGGATTTGCTCATCTTCTTGCCATGTTCATCAAGCACCAAACCGTGCAAGTAAACTTCCTTAAACGGCACTTCGCCCGTTACATAGAGACCCATCATAATCATGCGAGCTACCCAAGCGAAGAGAATATCAGCCGCGGTTTCCATTACGTTCAAAGGATAATAAGGGTTTTCGTTGCCTTCAGACCAGTCCGTACAAACAATTGGCCAGTGCGAAGAAGAGAACCACGTATCAAAGGTGTCTTCGTCACGCTCATATTTGACGCCCGCTACCTCGATAGTCTTCAAATTGGTGCGCGCATCAAAGATCCAATCCGGCTCATCCGTAGCGGTATCGTCAACCTTCCTAAACATCGGGATAGCAATGCCCCAAGGAATCTGACGGGAAATATTCCAGTCTTTTAAATTCTTCAAATAATTGATCAGGACTTTACCCTTGCTCTCTGGATAGAACTTGATTTCGCCCTTCTCGAGATGCTTAATGGCTTCAGCCGCCAAAGTCTTCACATCAATAAACCACTGTTCTTTGAGCATTGGTTCGATCACTGTACCACACTTATAGCAGTGTGCCACCGAGTGATTAATCTTTTTCTCACCACGGAGCAGCCCAGCATCTTTCAAATCTTTCAAAACTTCCTTGCGGCATTTTTCAGTCGAAAGACCCATGTATTTTTCTGGCACGTTCGTCATTAAGCCATCTTCGCCAATCACCTGGATACGTGGCAAATCATGGCGTTCGCCTACTTCAAAATCGTCAAAATCGTGCGCCGGAGTAATCTTCACCACACCGGTGCCATATTCTGGATCGGCGTGCTCATCAGCAACCACCGGAATTTCACGGCCAGTCAAAGGCAATTTAACCATCTTGCCGACAAGGTCAGCATATCTCTTATCTTCTGGGTTTACCGCCACAGCTGTATCGCCAAACAAAGTCTCTGGACGCGTAGTCGAAACTACCAGCTCACCACCGTCATAAGTGTAGGCGATATCCCAAAGCATGCCATCTTCGTCAACGTGCTCCACCTCAATATCGGCAAAAGCCGTCTGATGTTTTGGACAATAATTCACCAGTTTCTCACCACGGTAAACAATACCGTCGTTCCACATTTTCTCAAATGTCTTATAGGCGCGATTAACTACATTTTCATCAAGTGCAAAAGTTAAATCCTTCCAAGAACAAGAAGCGCCAAGCGCACGTAGTTGCAGCTCCATGTTACCACGCTGCTCGGCCACAAAATCCCAAACTCTAGCATAGAGTTCATCGCGAGTAAATTCAAAACGGGTGTGACCTTCTTTCTCGAGATAGCGTTCATACACTACCCAAGTCTCAAAACCGGCGTGATCCGCCCCTGGCACATACCAAGTTGAGCGGCCTTTCAAACGATTGTAGCGAGTAAGTACGTCCTCAAGACCGATGGTTAAACCATGGCCAATATGCAAATTGCCATTCGCATTCGGCGGTGGCATCACAATTGAATAAGTCTTAGGAGAACCATCCTCCGTGCGGTCATCTAGACCGTCGGCATCGTCATCGACTGGCACACTTTGCACCTGTGGCGCAAAGACTCCGCTGGACTCCCAAGTCGCATAAATTTCTGTTTCAAAATCCCCCGGTTCGTAACTACTCGCAAATTTCATACCTTAATTATAACACTTTTTAAGGCAGCAAAAAATTTCGATTAAAACGCTATTTTGGCGCGGATTTCTTCCATCTCTTCGGCCGGAAGTTCTAGCGTCTTACCGTATTCCCAAGCCTCATCAAGTGGCATCAAATGCACGTGTGCGTGCGGCACATCTGTCCCCACGATTTTCCAAATAATGCGAGCTCCGAGTACATCTTCCATGTGGCGTGCAATTTTCTTAGCTGCCGCCATCAAAGCTGCGTAATCTTCGTCTTCGAGATCGTAAACCCTGTCCACTTCTACCTTTGGAATCACCAAAGTGTGACCCTTGGTTTCTGGATGGATATCAAGAAAGGCCAAGACCTTGTCATCTTCATAAACCTTGTAGCAAGGAATCTCGCCCGCTACGATTTTTGCAAAAACACTACTCACCTTTTCTCTCCTTCACAATCCTTAAAATGCCGCCATAGAGCAAGGCTAGGTCGATACCAAAGATCATGCCACCGAGCACATCGGTCATCCAGTGCATACCAGAAGCCACGCGACAGAACGCCACAAATCCCATCACGGCAATCATCAAAAGATCAATCAAAACGCGCACCTTTTTGCTCTTGATATATTTTGGCAAAGCCAAAATCGCCATACCAAGAATTGTTACGGTCACCAGTGTATGAGTGGAAGGGAATGAAGGCTCCGCCACGCCGTTAATCAAAACTGGGCGAAAATTCAAAATCCAAACTTTTTCAAAGACAAAATAGATGACAGCGGTCAAGATTAAGCTCGGAATCATAGCGGTCAGTTCAGAATCCACCTTTTTCAAGCTCTTACGCTTGATTAGCTGCAATAAGCCCATCAACGCGAAGCCAGCCAACACCACAAAGGCCAAAACTAGCAATATATCAGAGACTTTGTCCCAAGTTTCGTTAATACCAAAGAATTCAAATATTTTGTCGTTCATACTTTTATTATACCGCAGAAACTAATCTTTGAGACTTTTTACAAAATCATAGAAAAGTGGGTGCACATGAAGTGGTCTAGATTTAAATTCTGGGTGCGCCTGAGTCGCCACAAAGAACTTGCAGTCTGGCGCCTCTACAAATTCTACCAATTTTTTATCTGGCGAAGTCCCAGAAACAATCAACCCGCCCTTCTTAATCTCTGGCAAATATTCTTGGTTTACTTCGTAGCGATGACGGTGGCGTTCGATCACTTTCACGTCGCCGCTTTTCATCACTTCTGTTCCGTACACATATTCGCCACAATTCTCGACTTCATTACGATAAATCTCAGCGGTCTTGGTTCCGCGTTTCAAAGTGGCCGGATAATCGCCGAGCCTCATCGTGCCACCGGTAGACTCTTTACCCTCCTGGCCCGGCATAATGTAGATCACGTTTTTAAATCCACGCGGCTTCACAAAATCCGCATCGTTCAAAAATTCCTCACTACCAGCCGCCTTAAGCCCACCCCTGCGAGCTGCCGCAATGCAAGCCGCCTGAAGGCCTAAGCATAAACCAAGATAAGGCTTATTGTTCTCGAGACAATAAGTCGCCGCGGCAATTTTGCCTTCCACCCCGCGCAAACCAAAGCCGCCCGGCACCACCACGCCGTCCATCTCGGCTAAAGTCTGCATCGCTTCGGCATAGGCACCTGCACCATCCGCGTCACCCTTGCGACCCAAATCTTCAGCATTAATCCAATTGATTTCTAGGTTTACTTTGTTGTGCGCCGCAGCCGCTTTCAAAGCCTCCGTCACACAGATATAGGTATCGTCGTTACCAACGTATTTCGCTACGAGGCCGACCTTCACAGTCTTGTCGTGCTTGGTTGAGCTAAGCTCCGAGAACTTCAGCCACTTAGACATGTCTGGCTCAGAATCATCATCCACAAAATCATTCAAAATTCTCAACACCCCAGACTTCAAAACGTTAAATGGTACATCGTAAACTGAATCAATATCTGGCAAATTCACCACTGCATCGCCAGAAATCCCAGAGAACGCAGCGATTTTCTCACAAATCGACCTCGGGCACGGTTTCTCAGTTCTCACACAAACAATGTCCGGAATAATGCCGAAACCACGCAAATCCTTGAGCGCATTTTGTGCCGGCTTAGTCTTCAATTCTTTACTCGTATTGATAAATGGCACATAAACCACCGAGAGATACAAACAATTTCGACGCCCAACCTTATTGGCAAAAAGCCTAATCGCCTCAATAAACGGCAAACCTTCATAATCACCAACCGTGCCACCGATTTCTACGATATGCACATCGGAATCGGCGCTGGCTTTCTCGATTTTTTCCATCACGAGATTCGTAAAATGTGGCACCAGCTGCACGGTTTTACCGTGGAAACCACCACTACGCTCTTTCTCAATCAATTCTTTATAAATTCCACCAGAGAGCGTGATGGAATATTTCGAAGTTTCAAAATCCAAAAATCTTTCATAATGGCCAAGGTCAAGATCCGTTTCGACACCATCGTGTGTCACATAACATTCACCGTGTTCTACCGGATTCAAAAGGCCCGCATCCACGTTGAGATACGGGTCACATTTTTGCATTGTAACATGATAGCCTTTGGCCTTAAGAATTGCACCCATGCTCGCGGCTGTAATTCCTTTTCCCACACCAGAGAGCACCCCACCAGTTACGAAAAGATACTTACATTTTTTGGTCTTGGACACGGGGCACCTCCTTAAATTAAACTGGCGGAAGCGAGAGGATTCGAACCTCCGAGACTTTGCAGCCCACACGATTTCGAGTCGTGCGCCTTCAACCACTCGGCCACGCTTCCACTCACGATTTTACCCCATCATCTCTTATTTTTCAACTTGACCCACCAAAAAACTCCGGGTTTTCCGGAGTTTTTATCGATCCTATTGCAGAGATTCGAGCTTATTAACGCGATCTTCCATCATCTCGTCATAAATGTCTAGACATTCCAGCTGTTTTTCGCCGTAAGCACCATATTCAAATTTGCGCACTTTTTCTTCACTAAAGTTCATATTTAAGATTAAATGTCTTGCTACCTTTTTATCAAAATCAAGTACGGTAGGGTATTTCGAATAGATATCAACCAGATGATTTTCGTGATTATGAACGATCGTGCCTTCCGGTTCCAACGCTTTTCCAACGGTTTCGAGAATTTCACAAGTCTCTTTATCTTTAACCAAAGAGTGGGTAACGCTTCCGAGTGCATCCATTCTGCTATCCTCTGGGTAAACCTTCTGGTAAAGCTGGTCTGGACGGTCAATCTCCCTAAAGACCCCAAAGACCCCTGCAGAGTCCCTACTCTGCATAGCCTGACCTAATTTATTGATCATCTCATCACGAAAACTGACATGCCTCGCTATCCCTTCCACCTTGTGGCCAATTTCTTGGATCCTTGCCGGAGATAAAGCCTCCGCCTCTCTACTGCTAAAATTAGTATTTAATCCTGTATTTAGATTTTCACCGTTCATACTTATCCTTTTTTTAATAATATCACATCTTTATTTTTTGAAAAAATATGCTATAATGACTCTGTCATCTTTTTGATGATGCTCATTTAATTTCTAGGTGGATGTTTTTGTCTGGAGCGATCCAGGAAGATATCCACATATGCACCCGTAGCTCAGCTGGATAGAGCGTTTGCTTGCGGAGCAAAAGGTCGTAGGTTCGAATCCTGTCGGGTGTACCATAT
>JAUMXN010000005.1 GCA_030529095.1 Candidatus Saccharimonadota bacterium | reverse complement strand
CATTAACTTCTGCGTGGCCGAAAATTCGGGTAAAGCCCTCAATTTTAGCGTTGCCAGACACTTCTGCGTAGTCGAAAACTCGGGCAAAGCCGCCAACTCTGTTCGAGCCATAGATTTTGGCTCGACCGGAGACGATAGCGGAACCGGTAATAGTCGGACACCACAGGTGACGAAATTCAGTGTCGCCAATTTTCTCGCCGTCCACACCAAATACTTTGGCGTAGTCCGTCACGATGGCGGAACAGTATACTCTCGCAAAGTGAAATACTCGAGCATGGCCGCAAACAAGTGCCTCCATACGAACGTCCGCTTTGTCGAAGACGACTGCTTCATCTGCCACCCAGGAGTCGTCGCCGCTCTGTGAAAGATTATCCTGAGTTTCAACCCAGCCACCCAAATCGCCTTCCTTGACACCATGAAGCGGGATATCCCGCAGGGCCTTGATACGGTGAACGGTGTAGCGATTACCTTCGTTGTCGCGAACAACCTTCTCCTGGTCAGTAAACATGTATTTTGGATTCATTAAAGAACTCCCCCTTCAAATTGTATTTTCTAGGCGCACTAGCAATGTGCCCAGAATGACACAATCAAAAGGAAAACTAGGCCATAAGAGGTCTACGGAATTATATTATGACACATGCGTTATTATTTGTCAATAAACAGGGTCTTTTTATTACATCTGTTACCTTGCCTAATGCCGGGTTTTATGTTAAAGTATTGTCAAGAAGCATTTTTTTATGCTTTTTTGAATCTTAAAAATCTGCACACGTAAAGGAGGTTGAATTTTGTGAAAGAAGAAGAACAGAGGATGAAGGAGGGTTTTACCCAGTTTATGCTGGACAGTGGGGCTTTGCTTTTTAAAGAATCCGAGCTAAAGTCCGGCAGAATTTCCCCGTTTTTTATGAATTTGGGGATATTCAACAGTGGCGAACAGCTTTTTAAGCTGGCCGAATTCTACGCCGAAGCGATCATTAATCGGTATGGTACCGATTTTAACGTAGTTTTTGGCCCAGCCTATAAAGGTATTCCGTTAAGCGTAGCTGTCACTATGGTACTTGAAGCTAATTATGGCCTGAACGTCCAATATTGTTCAAACCGTAAAGAAGTCAAGGATCATGGAGAAGGTGGCGCCCTGATTGGCGCAAAGCTGAAAGATGGCGACCGCATCGTAATCGTTGAGGACGTCACCACATCTGGAAAATCTATGGAAGAGACCGTCCCGATTTTGCGCTCTCAGGGAGCGAAGATTGAGATTGTTGGTTCCATGGTGTCTCTGGACAGACACGAAGTCGGCAACGGCGGCGAGAAAACTGCGCTCGAGGAAATCACCGATCTTTATGGTTTTCCGGCATCAGCAATCGTCTCTATGCCAGAGGTCATAGATTATATGAACTCAAAGCAGCTGCTTGACACCAAAACTTTGGTGGCACTTGGCGAGTATTACCAGAAGTATGGACCGAAGGAGGAATGATCATGGATATTAGGCCCGAACAAATTATCTGGAGTGCCGATGTTACCCCAGAAGAACTCAGAGACGTAGTTAGAGCAGAGGCGTTGCCAGTAGGTACAGTCATTAAGCTCGACCGACTCTATTTCGAGAAATACGGTAAAGATAGCATTACGTATTGCCAAGAGCGAGGATATCCGGTCTTTGCGGATGCCAAGATTGCGGAGATTCCAGATAAAGTCATTGGAATTACGAAGACTTACCTATATTACAAGCCGTGGATGTTGAATGTTATGGCTGGTATCTGTAGCACCCTGAAACTCGAAGATGAAAATCCGAAGAAGATTGATGCTCTGAAGCGTTTTGCTGACGCTTGCGCCGAGGTTGAAACCAAGAGTTGCGCCGTTACCGTGTTGACGAGCAAGACGGCCGAGACGTGCCAGCTCGAATTCGGCTCTGAACCCATAGACCAGGTTATGTGGTATGTAGATCAGATGTGCGCATGCGGTTTAACAGATATCGTTTGCTCCCCGCAAGAGGCGAGCAAGATCAGGTCTATTACGACCTACGATAAGCTGCTTATTAACACCCCTGGCGTACGCCTACCCACCAGCGATGCAAACGATCAGGCAAGAATTGCCACGCCTCTTAGCGCCCTAAAAAACGGCTCCGATCGCCTTGTAATCGGCCGTGACCTGACTGGTAGCCGCGAAGATGGCCCTATTGTCGAGCGCATAAAGAGAAATTACGCCAAGATTATGGCTAATCTCAAAGAATAAGTGCAGATTATTCCGAAAGGAGAAGTGGCCCCCTTATGGGGCCATTTTTTCATGGTTGCCACCCCTGTTAGCACTTGACAAAACGCTTATGTTTTGATATAATATAGGTATAGAATAGAGTCTTGCTATTTGAAATAAGACTGGAACTTTAAGGAGGGATTAGTATGAGAAAGTATGAAGAGGATCGCGTAGATTTGATCGTAAGGAGTGTTGTGGGGGCTATATGCTTCTGTTTGCTTGCCATAGTAATAGTTCTCTTGCCTCGAGTTATGAACTCGGGAAAGAAAGCCGAAGCAATGACGACCACAACCACGCAAGAAGAATCTTCAGAACCAACTGAGAAACCGTCGCTTCCGGCTTCGTCGGAAACGAAGGTAGTAGTATCAGTTAAGCCGTCGGAGCCAATTCCGACACCGACCACCGCGCCGACACCGACTGTCACACCGACACCGGTGCCAAAAACACCGACTCCAGTTATCGTACCGGAAACAACGCCGGCGCCGACTTGGCTAGGTCATGAGCAGGCACAGCCCGCAATAGACCCGGCCACAAGGCCGGAAGATCTAACCCCACCAAAACCGGTTCCGGAGCGACGAGTTCCAGAACCGAAACAACCAACGGTTTCGGACGGCCGGTTTTAACAACAAAAAGTCCCGGGAGAATTTCCCGGGACCTTTTTGTGCTAATCTCTAGAATTAGAGTTCAGCAATTTCCTCTTCGGTTGGTTCACCTTCGGAGATCAATTCCTCTTCGGTCTCGATTGGCTTGACGCCAGTACCTACAGGAATCTTGCGACCAATAATGACGTTCTCCTTGAGGCCGTTCAGGCGGTCGACGCGACCGTTAATAGCGGCATTAATAAGAACGCGAGTCGTATCCTGGAAGGATGCAGCAGACAAGAACGAATCGGAGAAGATAGAGACTTTGGTAATACCGAGGAGCAAGTTGGTCCAGGTAGCTGGAGCCTTGCCGGCGGCTTCGAGTCTCTGGTTCTCGGTAACAGCAGCAGCTTTCGAGACGATATCGCCTGAAACGAAGCTAGAGTCACCAGGTTCGTTGATCTGTACACGAGAGAACATTTGGCGAACGAGAATCTCAAGGTGTTTCGGTGAGATTTCGTGGCCCTGAGCGGCGTAAACGTTAAGAACATCGTTCATGATGTAGCGTTCAGCAGCTTCGATGCCTTTGTACTTCATGAGGTCTTGGAGGTTCAAAGAACCGGTGGTGAGACGATCACCAGCAGCGACGACGTCGCCATTCTTGACGAGAAGTTCAGCATCGCCAGGGATTTCAACGCGAACTGGAGCAGTAGCAGCAGCAACGAGCACAATACCATCTTTGACTAGTTCAACGATGCCGTCGAATTTAGCCTTAATAGCGGCATCTTTGCCAGCCTTCTTGACCAAGGTAGCACCAGCTTTAACTGATTGACCATCCTTGACTTCGGCTTTGCGACTATTAAGTTCATAGCGTTCAATATCGCCAGATTGTGGGGTGATTTGAACCACGTAGTGGTTACCATCTTCCCAAGCTTCAATCGTACCATCGATGGTAGAGATATAAGCTTGACCTTTCGGGCTGCGGGCTTCGAGAAGCTCTTCAACACGAGGAAGACCACGGGCGATAGCACCAGAACCTGCCACACCAGAACCGTGTTTGGTATCGAGGGTAAGCTGGGTACCTGGTTCACCAAGGGATTGAGCGGCAATCACACCGACTGGCTGGTTGGCGGCCACGAGTTCACGGGTAGACATATCAACACCGTAAGCTTTGCGTGGAATGCCGTTAACAGCAGTGGTTGAAAGTACTGATTGAATCTTGACTGATTTGACGTTATCATCGGCGTCGATTTGAGCGGCGAGATCAGGAGTAATCAATTCGTCAGCTTCGACATAGCCTGGAACAGCTTCGGCAGCATAGCGACCAGAGATCCATGCCTTGAATGGCACGCCAGATTGTTCAGAATCTTCACGGTTAACAGTGTAACCTGGGTCTTCGGCTTCTTCGTCGGTAGTAAAGACATCTTGGGAGACGTCAACGAGACGACGGGTGAGGTAACCAGAGTCAGCGGTACGAAGAGCGGTAGACACCTGACCTTGACGTGCACCACGAGTGGCGATGAAGGATTCAAGGGTGTTAAGACCTTTCTTGTAGCTTGATTTAACTGGAAGCTCAATTTCGTTGTTGTTAATATCCACCATGATACCAATCTCGGCGGAAGCAAGCTTAATGTTGGAAATGTTACCACGGGCACCAGAGTTAACCATCACAGCGATATCGGTATCCATCTCGGCAAGTTTGCTCTGAAGGAAGTCAGAAATTTTCTTATCGATATCACGCCAGTTGGCAATAGTGAGTTTGTAGCGCTCTTCTTCGGTAACAAGACCTTCGTTGAATTGTTCCTGAATGAGGGCGGTTTTTGCATCACCTTCAGCGAGGAAGTCATCAATTTCATCGTAGGTTGGATAATCATCCTTGGCGGTAGAGATTGAAGCGATAGTCTCATATTCGAAGGCGAGATCCTTGAGGGCATCAGCGGTTTTAACCGTTACTTCAGCACCGTACATATCAAAGATGTCGGCCATGACCTTAGAAAGGTGCTTCTTAGTCTGGACTGAGTTATCGTATGGATAATCTTTTGGCAAGATTTCGTTAAAGATAACACGGCCAAGAGTAGTATCGCGAATCTCGCGCTTAGCAAACACGCGAATTGGAGTTTGCAAGTGGATGATTCCCTGGTCATAAGCAAGTTCGGCTTCGTAGACTGATGAGAAGGCTTTTGGATCGCCTTGGTCGGTACCTGGCTTGTCGTAAGTGAGGTAGTAAGCACCAAGCACGACGTCCTGATAAATAGCAAGCACTGGTGCGCCATCAGCAGGTTTCAAAAGGTTCTTATCAGCAGCCATAAGTTCACGAGCCTCAGCCTGAGCAGCGTCAGAGAGTGGTAGGTGAACAGCCATCTGGTCACCATCGTAGTCGGCGTTGAAGCCCGATGCTACGAGTGGATGAAGCTTGATAGCTTTACCATCAATAAGGCGTGGTTGGAAGGCTTGAACAGACAAGCGGTGAAGGGATGGTGCACGGTTCAAGAGCACATATTTACCCTTAATCACCTCGTCCAAAGCATCCCAGACGACGGTTTCTTTAGCTTCGATCAAGCGAGAAGCCGAGCGGATGTTATTAGCATGTTCGTTAGCGATGAGCCAAGAAATGACGAATGGCTTAAAGAGTTCAAGGGCCATTTGTTTCGGCAAACCACATTCGTTAAGACGAAGTTCTGGACCAACGACAATCACTGAACGACCAGAGTAATCGACGCGTTTACCAAGAAGGTTTTGGCGGAAGCGACCCTGTTTACCTTTGAGGAGGTCGGAAAGTGATTTAAGTTTGCGACGACCGTTGCTAGAGCTGGCAGCGTGAGAAGCAGAGTTGTCGATAAGAGCATCTACAGCTTCTTGAAGCATACGCATCTCGTTGCGACAGATAACTTCTGGAGCGTTGAGATCGAGAAGTTTGCGCAAACGGTTGTTACGGTTGATCACGCGACGATAGAGGTCGTTTAAGTCGGAAGTAGCAAAGCGACCACCAGGAAGAGCGATCATTGGGCGTAGATCTGGAGGGATGACTGGGATAACAGTCAAGACAAGATCGGTTGGCTTGATGCCAGCGGCTTGCATACCTTCAAGAGTCTTAAGACGTTTTTGAATCTTTTTCTCTTTTTGACCTTTAGCCTCTTTAACTTCTTCGTGAAGTTTTTCGATAAGTTGGTCGAGATCGATTTCGTCGAGCATTTTCTTGATGGCGGTTGCGCCCATCTCGACAGTAATCAAATCTTCGTATTCTTCTGGAAGGTTACGATATTCAACTTCAGTAATCGTGCCACCTTTCTTGAAGGATTCGAGCATCGATTTCTTAGCTTGGTAATCGCTCTCAAGTTCAGCCAATTCTTTGGTCTCGGCTTCGGCAAGAGCTTTCACATCACCGTCTTTAGATTCCTTTTCGTAGCGAAGGCGGATAGCCTCACGAGCGGCGATGGTTTGGTTCTCGAGTGATTCGAGAGTTTTGGCAATTTCTTCATCTTTTGCTTCGGTGATGAGGTAGGTTGCAAAGTAAACAACCTTCTCAATGTTTTTAACAGTGATGTCGAGCAAAAGGCTAATTGCCGATGGGGTACCACGCATGAACCAGATGTGAGCAACTGGTGCAGCGAGGGAGATGTGACCCATGCGTTCGCGGCGGGCGATAGATTTAGTAACGAGGTTACCTTCCTTATCGACGGCAGCTTCACGAGAGCGCACACCTTTTAGTTTTGAATCATGTGGATTGATATCTTTGGTTGGACCGAAGATACGTTCGCAGAAGAGACCATCGCGTTCCGGTTTTTGGGTACGGTAGTTAATGGTTTCTGGCTTCGTAACTTCGCCATAGCTCCAGTTTAAGATGTCGTCCGCATTGGCCACTGTTAGACGGATTGAATCAAAGTCAGAGGCACTGATAAAATTATCCATCCAAGCCATATTAGAACTCCTCTCCGAGGTCGACTGTACCATCGTCCTCTTCTTCTATTATTTCCATGCCTTCATCTTCCAGAGCAGCTTCTTCCTCGGCATCGAGGTCGACGATTTCTGGTTCGGCATCCTTCTTGTGTTGATCATAAATCGATTGATCATCCTTGGTGCGTTCAATCTCGCGTGAGGTCTTTTCGATTACGTCGCCAGCATCAGCGGCTTCGCCGTGGTCGAGGAGGTCAACCTTAAGGCCAAGACCTTGAAGTTCCTTAACCAAGACGTTGAAACCTTCTGGAAGCTTTGGACCTTCGATTGGTTCACGTTTGATGATTGATTCATATGCTTTAGCACGGCCGTAAACATCATCAGATTTGATGGTGAGCATTTCCTGGAGCGTGGTAGCAGCACCGTAAGCTTCAAGAGCCCACACCTCCATTTCACCGAAGCGCTGACCACCGTTCTGGGCTTTACCACCGAGTGGCTGTTGGGTAACCATGGTGTAAGGACCGGTTGAACGAGCGTGGATCTTATCTTCGACCATGTGGTGAAGTTTGAGCATGTGCATCACACCAACTGATGTGCGTTCTTCGAATGGTTCACCGGTGAGACCGTCGAAGAGTTGGACACGACCATCACGATCGAACCCAGCTTTTTCGAGCTCATCGCTGATTTTTTCATCTGGAACACCGTTAAAGGATGGGGTTGCGACCTTGTAACCAAGAGCGCGAGCAGCCATACCAAGGTGAGTTTCAAAGAGCTGACCGAGGTTCATACGGGAAGGCACACCCATTGGTGAAAGCACTACATCGATTGGAGTACCGTCAGCCATGAATGGCATATCTTCTACTGGGAGAACGCGGGAGACCACACCTTTGTTACCGTGGCGACCTGCAAGCTTATCACCGACGCCGATTTTGCGCATTTCAGCGACGAAGATCTTGATTTGCATGAGCACACCAGCTTTGAGTTCGTGGCCTTGTTCACGGGTGTAAACGCGGACGTCGACAACTTTACCAGTTGATGAACCGTTCATACGAACTGAAGTATCGCGGACGTCTTTGGCTTTTTCACCGAAGATAGCACGGAGGAGGCGCTCCTCTGAGCTAAGTTCTTGTTCACCCTTTGGCGTAATTTTACCAACGAGGATATCACCAGGAGCAACTTCGGAACCAACCGTAACGATACCATCTTCGCCGAGGTGGCGGAGAGAGTGTTCGGAAACGTTTGGAATATCACGAGTAACTTGTTCTGGACCAAGTTTGGTTTCACGGACTTCAACGTCGAAGTCTTTGATGTTGATAGAAGTCAAAGTATCGTCTTCGACGAGACGGTTAGAGATGACGATAGCATCATCCATGTTGTAACCACGCCATGGCATGAAGGCAACGAGAAGGTCGCGCCCGAGGGCGAGTTCGCCGTCGTTGATTGAGGCACCTTCAATGATGATGTCGCCTTTTTTGACCTTTTGGCCACGAGCGACGCAGCAGCGTTGGTTGTAACAGCGATCATCATTGGTCTTTTCAAAGTGAACGAGTTTGTATTCTTTGTCGCCACCTTTATCGTAGGTGATGATGACAGATTCGCCGTCAGCTTTTTTCACGACACCGGCGCCTTCGGCAAAGACAACCTGTGAAGTGTTCTTGGCGACTTCACGTTCGATACCGGTACCAACGATTGGGTTATCGGTGCGAAGTAGTGGAACTGCCTGTTTCTGCATGGCGCAGGCCATGAGAGAGCGGTCAACACGGTTTTTCTCAACGAATGGAATCAAGCTGGCTGATACACCAAGAATTTCCTTGTGGGCAGCATCGATATGAGTAACGTTCTTTGACTCGACCTGGGCTGGCGCGCCGTGGACACGAGCAGAGACCCATTCCTCAACGAATTTACCATCTTTATTCAATTTAACAGATGCGTCAGCGATAATCATATCGTTTTCAGCAGCAGCATCAACGTAGACTACTTCATCAGTAACTTTGCCGTTTTTAACGACGCGGTATGGCGCTTCGATGAAGCCATATTCGTTAATGCGAGCATAAGTTGCAAGGTTAAGCACGAGACCGACGTTACCACCTTCTGGGGTTTCAACGGTACAGATGCGGCCGTAGTGGGTTGGGTGGGCGTCACGGACATCGAAGCCGGCACGTTCACGAGTAAGGCCACCAGGACCCATCGAACTTAGACGACGCTTGTGTGCAAGTTCGGAGAATGGGTTAGTTTCATCCATCAATTGGCTGAGCTGTGAGCTAGCGAAGAACTCTTTAACGGCAGCCACGACTGGGCGAGAGTTAAGGAGTTGAGATGGAGTAACTTCTTCTGGGTTGGCCATCGACATACGGTCGAGGATGTTACGCTGGAGACGAAGCATACCAAGACGGAATTGGCGCTGGACCAACTCACCAACGAGTTTGACACGGCGGTTAGCCAAGGAGTCGATATCGTCGGCTGGTTCTTGCGTATTATTAAGACGGATAATCTCAGCTACGATAGCAATGAGGTCTTCCATCTGCAAGGTACGGAATTTTGGTTCGTTTGGTGTATCAAAGCCAAGGCGACTGTTGATCTTGAAACGACCGACATTGCTGTAATCATAGCGCTTTGGATCGAAGAAAGTACGCTCAATCATTGATTTAGCGTTCTCGACCGTAGCGAGATCACCTGGGCGAAGACGGCGGTAAACTTCGAGCAAGGCCTCACCCTGAGTAGAGGTGGTGTCTTTTTCGAAGGTTGAATCAATATAATTGATTTCACCGGTATCGACCTGTTCGAATTTGCTCTTGATTTCGGATTTAGTCATGCCAAGAGCGCGCATGAAGGTTGTGACTGGCACCTTGCGGCGGCGGTCAATTTTGACGTTGATTGAGCCGTTTGCGGCGGTCTCAAACTCGAGCCAAGCACCACGGCCAGGAATTACCTTAGCGCCGTAGTAATTGCGAAGACCAATATGGTCAGCAGTAAAGAAAACACCAGCTGAACGAATCAACTGAGAAACGATAACACGTTCGGTACCATTGATAATGAAGGTAGCACGATCGGTCATCCAAGGATAATCACCAAAGTAGATGTCTTGCTCTTTTTTGGTGCCGGTCACCTTGTTTTCTAGCTCAACCAAGACATGAAGCGGAGCCTCGTAGGTTGCGAGGTTGTATTTGGCGTCACGTTCGGTTTGCTTCGGCTCTTTAAAATAATAATCTTTAAAACGGAGAGAGAGTTTTTGACCGGTGTAATCGTCGATTGGATTAAGCTCGGTAAAAATCTCGCGGAGTCCGTTTTTGACAAAGTCTTCCCAAGAATCCTTTTGATGTGCAATCAAATCAGGAATTGGGAGTGCTTGGTCACCTTCGGTGAAAAACACACGTTCACCGTTTTTCGGTTTAGTACTCACTAGATACCCTTCTTGTTTTTAGTTTAATAATCTTTTTTGACCTCTGTTACTTAGATGAACAAAGATCTCAGCGCCGAAGATTACTGACATACTTTCATCGCCCGAATTGCCAGTTCGAACGACAACCAAAAATATGTCACACTACTTCTTGGAATTAGTTTACTACAAGTTGGGTGGATTGACAAGGGTTTTTGCACCAAAAAACCACCTAAAAAGGTGGGTTTTTAGACATAGATAAACTCTCAACAATATGTAAGTTAACTCGCAGTTAGTTAGCTTATGTTTATTTTATCCTAATTTTGGGGCTCGGTCAAGGACTTTTTTAAAGTTTTTTGGACAAAAAATCAGGGCCTTTCGACCCTGATTCTTGCCTCTAATCAGATTAGATATCGAGATCGTCGAGATCAGCGAGCTCGGCACGAGTTTTCTCGGCGAGAGCGGATGACTCTTCGGCTTCTTCGATAGTGTCGTCTTCGACGATATCATCTGCCTCTTCGGCTGGGGTTTCTTCAACTGGGGTTTCAGCTGGCTTTTCGGCCTTAGCGGCTGGCTTGGCTCCGCCTTCTTCGTCGGTGTTTACGATCTTAAGGTTGTAGCGAGCGTCATTCTTGGTCCCAAGAGCACGAAGCAGAGTGCGAAGCGACTGAGCGGTAGCACCACGTTTGCCAATCACGCGACCAATATCTTCTGGATCAACAGTGAGCGAAAGCAAAACGCCTTTCTCATCGATAATGCGGTCAACGGAAACTTTATCAGGATTATTAACTAGGGTCTTTACGATGTATTCTACGAATTGTTGGTCAATGGTTGCCATTTAGGTATCTCCAAATTTTTAAATTGTATGGTCTTATTATAACATAAACGCGAAATTTCAAAAGTAAAATTTGGCCTACTGGATAAAAAATAACCCCTTATGACGGGGGTTATTTTTGTCCTTGAATTAGGCTTCGGCTGGGGTTTCTTCAGCTGGAGCTTCTTCGGCAGGAGCAGCCTCTTCGGCTGGAGCTTCTGCTGGAGTCTCTTCAGCTGGAGCCTCAACTGGGGCTTCCTCAGCAACTGGAGCTTCTTCGACTGGTTCTTCTTTTGGTTGGTTCTTGCGAAGTTTGTCTTGGTGTTTACCTTTGGCAGACTTAGCAGGAGCTTCTTTGTACCAATCTGGGAGCTTGACGCCATTCTTCTTGAAGACGAAGGCGACGCGAGAAGATGGTTTTGCACCATTTTTAAGGTAGAATTCGACCTTTTCAGTGTCGAGCACTACTTTTTTGGTTGCTGGGTTGTAATTGCCGACCTCAGCAACGACACGACCTGAAAGAGGGTGACGCTGCGCTTCTTGGACGACTATCCTGTACATCGGAAGATGTGCACGGCCATTACGTTGCATGCGAATCGCGAGCATGATTTCTCCTTTAAATTTAATATTGTCCTATTATACACTATTTTTTCAAAAAAGGGAAGCCCCGCCAAAGCCGAGCATTAAAAAAGGGTCTTTAAAAGACCCTGCGTGAACCATAGTACCCCCCGCCCAAGGAGGGGGCGGGAGATAAGGTAAGTAGGCTATCAATCTGCCTGAAGATCTTGATAGCCCTTCTTGGACTGATCAAATTAGTGAGGAATATGTGTTTACATAACAGAGGGGTGGCAGACTCACTAATTCGATATAGTACTACGATTGATTGTGTCTTTTTTCGTTAACTTAGGGGGGATCCCGTATTAATTGGAAAAAATACGATTAATCAATCGTCGTTGTCATTATACTATCTTTTGCGGTTTTTTGCAAGTACGAAGATTACTTGGCACTCTTTTCGGCCGCCTTGTAACTCTTGACGCCTTCCTTGGCGGCGGCGGTTTGAGCCTCTTGTTTGGAGTGGCCGTTCCCTACACCTTTAAGCTCATTGCCGACATAAACGCCAACGGTGAAGTTTTTGTCGTGATCCGGCCCCTCTTCTTTGAGCGTGCGATAAACTGGGGTAACACCAGCATCTTTCTGGGCCAATTCCTGGAAATAAGATTTTGGATCGCGCCAAGATTCGTCTTCGAGAATCTCGTCGATTTTGTTCAAAATATGTTTATAAATAAAGTCTTTGGCAGCTTCGTAGCCTTGGTCTAGGTAGATTGCGCCGATCACAGCTTCAAAACAGTCCGCCAAAATCACGTCGTGAGCGCGTTCGGAACCGTGCTTTTCCCCTTTAGAAAGGCGCACTAGTGGTTCGTAGCCGAGCTCTTTGCCGGCAGCGCCAATCGATTCGGTGCGCACCAAGGCAGCGCGCCAAGAAGTCATGATACCCTCAGGTTCGTTGTAGTTGCGATACAAAAAATCTGAAGACACCATCTCCAAAATAGCGTCGCCGAGAAATTCTAGGCGCTCGTTGTGATCGTGTACGCTGGCTTTGTGCTCATTTACGTAGCTACGGTGCGTTAAAGCGGTGACCAAAAGCTCGATATTATTAAAAGCGAAGCCGAGTTTAGCTTTTGCGAATTCTTGATATGGTGTCGTGTCCATTTTGCCTCCTATTTCTCTGATATTTTATCTAAGATCGCCAGAGCGAATCTTCTTCTTTGCGATGAGCATTAATTTTTCGATGTCTTCGTATTCGATAGCGTCAATTGCATCTGGGAACTTAAACCATCTAATTCCCTTCATCCACTTTTCTTTCATCGGCATTTCACTTTTGTCGAGCGCCTGCACTAGATAGACTTGCGTGGTCATGAGAACCAATTTGTCTAGGCGGCGATATTTGAAATGGATTTTGCCAAGCCATGAGAGAATCGAGACGTTTTTGAGTCCGGTTTCCTCTTCGATTTCGCGGCGCGCGGTCATTTTGGCGGTTTCACCCGGCTCAATATGGCCTTTTGGGATAGTCCAACGCTCTTTGGAGTCCTGAATCAAGAGAATCTCGATATCTTTTTGATCTTCAGAAAGACGGAAAATAATACCGCCCGAGGTCGGTTCGCGCACAATCTCTTGGATGGCCGGTTTTTTACGAAAAACGGCTGATTTGAGTTTCTCAAGAGGGGACTCTTTAATCGTCTCAGTCGGCAAGGCCTCTGGGACTTTAAGCGTTCTCCTCGCTGTCGGTTCCGTCGACTGTTTGACTGTTTGATTCATGTTTTCCTTCCGACGTCTCTTCCTGATCCAAATGAAGTTCTTTAAAGGCTGTGCCAAGCACGCCATTGATGAATTTGGAAGAATTGTCTGAGCCGAAAGCTTTAGCAAGCTCCACGGCTTCATTGATAGCAACTTTTGGTGGGATAGAGTCGCGGCACTCCGAAAGTTCATAGAGGCCGATGCGCAGAACGTTGCGATCGATTGCTGAAATTGACGAAATTGGCCATTCTGGGGCCATTGGTTGCAAGGCCTCGTCGAGCTCATTCATGTGTTCGACTACGCCGTGCGCTAATCTATAGACAAATTCAGTGTCGCCAAGAGCCTTTTCGTATGGCTCAATATTCTTGGCAATGACAGTATCCAAATCGACTTCTTGGTCGCCCGCCAGAGTTCTAAGCTCATATTCATATAAACCTTGTAATACAATTACTCTACCTAAATGTCGATTACTAGCCATAATATTCCTATAAATTACTTAGATTTTTTAGTGGTTTTTTTATCTGCTTTTTTAGCAGCTTTAACGGTTTTGACCTTAAGATTTGGGGTCTTTTTAGCGGTCTCAAAAGCTTTAACTGGAGACTTTGCGTTTACAGCACGAGCCAATTTAAGGCGAAGGTGCGAGCGGCGAAGACCAGTCTTTCTTGGGCTGCTTTGCTTTTTAGGTTCAGGCATTTAAATGCTCCTTAATGTTGTTATAAATAGATAATTTAAATTATTCTACCACTATTTGCAAGTTATGGCAAGAGATTGTTCAATTGCCTTTAGGCGACAACGTTAACAAGTTTAGCTTGCTTAACGAAGATGACTTTCTTTGGCTCACCACTAACAAATTTCTTGACTTTTTCATCAGTAAGAGCAAGAGATTTAATCTTTTCTTCATCTTCCAAATCTTCAGTGGCGACGGAAAGTTTAGCACGAAGTTTGCCGTTAACTTGGACAACCACCTCGACGGTGTCTTCGACAAGATAATTGTTGTCCCACACTGGCCATTCGTCATCAGTTGCACCAATCTTTTCCAAAATTTCACAGGCTAGGTGCGGAGCAAATGGTTTCAAGAGTTTGGCCAGAGTTTCGATATCGGCCGGTTCGACGCCAACTTTATAGAGTTCATTTACGTACTCCATCAAAGCGGCAACAGCAGTATTAAAGCTGCAGCGGCGAATATCATCGGTGACACGCTTGATGGTCTTGTTGCGCAGTACGATGTTAGTATCTTTCTCAGCTTTAGCTGGCTCGCCAAAGGCTAGACTCCACGAGCGACCGAGGAAGCGATAAACGCCACCCACCGAGCGTGGATCCCAGGCAGCATCAAGCTCGACTGGACCAATAAACATTTCGTAAGTACGGAGCGTATCGGCGCCGTAGCCGTCGTTAATCACATCAAGCGGATCAATCACGTTGCCTTTGCTCTTAGACATTTTCTTGCCATCTGGCGCGTTAATGTAACCGTGATAAATCAATTTCTTAATTGGTTCACGGAATGGCAAGTAACCTTCGTCGGCAAAGAATTTACACCAGAAGCGAACATAGAGCAAGTGAGCCACGGCGTGGTCTGCACCGACATAAACATCGGTTGGCGCCCAGTATTTGATGGCTTCTGGGTTCCAAGCGTGCTCGGAGTCATGAGTAGAAACGTAGCGCCAGAGATACCAGCTCGAGCAGGCGTAACCATCAAGCGTATCAGTCTCGCGGGTCATTTCTTCACCATCAATCGTAACCTTAAGCCAATCTTTGCATTTAGCAAGGGCAGAGTGGCCAGAATTGTCTGGTTTATAGTCTTTAACCTCTGGAATAATCACTGGGAGCTGGTCTTCCGGAATAGCATGCGGATTACCATCTTTATCGTAGGCGATAGGAATTGGACAACCCCAATAGCGTTGACGAGAAATCAGCCAGTCACGCATCTTGTAAGTAACTTGCGGCTTACCGATACCGCGCTCTTCGAGCCAGGCAGCGATCTGTTCACGAGCATCTTCGCTTCTTACATCGTTAAACTCGCCAGAGTTCACCAAGACACCCTCGCCGTGATAGCATTTGTCGTCGTCGGCAGAATTTTCTGGTTTTTCGATGACTTTTCTGATTGGCAAATCGAATTTTTCAGCAAACTCAAAGTCGCGTTCATCGTGAGCCGGCACGCCCATCACGGCGCCTTCACCATAGCCAGACAAAACATAGTCGGCAACCCAGATTGGCACCTTTTCACCATTCAACGGATTGATTGCGTAAGAACCCGTAAACACGCCTGTCTTCTCTTTGTTTTCTTGGCGTTCGATTTCGGATTTCTTAATTGCGTTCTTGCAGTAATTTTCGACCTCTTCTTTAGTCTTATCGCTGACAAGTTTCGAAACTAGCGGATGTTCTGGGGCGAGCGCAAGGAAGCTGACGCCAAAGATAGTGTCGACGCGAGTAGTAAAGACTTTGATTTTTTCATCGGAATTTTCAACGACAAAATCCACCAGAGCGCCTTCGGAGCGGCCGATCCAGTTCTTTTGCATGGTCTTAATTTTTTCTGGCCAATCAAGAGCGTCGATTTCATCAAGAAGTTCATCGGCATAGGCAGTAATTTTGAAGAACCACTGCTTCATTTTGCGCTTTTCGACTTCGTGGCCACAGCGCCAACAGCAGCCGTTCTCTACCTGCTCATTTGCGAGCACAGTTTGGTCGACTGGGCACCACCATTGATATGACTCTTTTTGATAGGCGAGGCCTTTTTTGAATAGCTGCAAGAAACACCACTGGGTCCATTTGTAATATTCTGGAGCCGAAGTATTAATTTCGCGATCCCAATCAATAGCAAAACCGAGGCGTTTGGCTTGCTTACGAAAATTATCAATATTAATCTTAGTGATTTCCTGTGGGGCCGTGCCGGTCTTAATGGCATAGTTCTCGGCTGGCAAACCAAAGGTATCATAACCAAATGGGCGCATCACATTAATTTTTTGCTGCGCATAGAAACGAGATAGGACATCAACAATCGTAAAGTTGCGAACGTGACCAACGTGGAGGCCGGCTCCCGATGGATACGGGAACATTTCCGCTAGATACATTTTTGGAACGTTCTCTTTTTCTACTGCGGTGAAAGGTTTTTCTTCCTCCCAACGCTTTTGCCATTTTTCTTCGATTTTGATTGGGTCATATCTTTCCATGGCCATATTATACCATAATCTGGTATAATTTCATCATGGAATTAACCTTGATTCTAGATAATATTCGTTCGACTTACAATGTCGGTGCGATTTTGCGCACGGCAGAGGGTTTTGGTGCGAGCGAAATTGTGTTTTCAGGTTATACTCCGCGCGTGCACGATCATGCTCTTTTACCGCACTTGCGTGCTAAACTCGACAAAGAAATTCACAAAACCGCCCTCGGAACAGAGGATATGTTAAAAATTTCGTTCGCTGATGATGTCTCTAAAAAATTAGCCGAGCTCAAAGCCGATGGCTGGCAAATTGTGGGTCTCGAGAATAATATCTCTGATAATAGGCTTAAAAAAGTAAACTCTCCGGATCTAAAAGCATGTTTATCCGAGCGAGTAGCATTAATTCTCGGCGAAGAAGTACACGGAATCAATCCTGAATTATATGATTTGATTGACGTTTTTCTCGAGATTCCGATGCGTGGGCAAAAAGAATCTTTCAACGTGTCGGTTGCGGCCGGCATCGCGATGTATGCTATAATGAGCTTATGAAAATCGCCATTGCAACTGCAGTATATTACCCAATGACTAATGGTGTAGCCACCTTTTCGCATAACCTAGCGACCGGCCTTGCTCGCCGCGGGCACGAAGTGATGGTGATCTGCCCAAGTCAAATTGGCAAAAGCCACACAGCCAACATTGATGGCGTAAGAACAGTTTTTCTTAAATCAATCGAGCTGCCAGTTTATCCGGATCAAATTAATCCGGTACCGCCAAAAAAGAAACTTTTCGGCAAAGAATTGCCACGTGTGATTTACAAAAATGGTTTGCACGCCTCGGTGACGCCGGGAAATGAGGTTAAAAAAGCTTTGTCGCGCTTCCGCCCGGATGTTATCCATTGCCAGACTTCCGATCCGATTGGTCTGGCCGTAGTGCGCTATGCCCACAAGCACGAAGTGCCGCTCATTACGACCGAACATAATTATCCAGATGTAATTACTGATCCTTTGAAGTTACCAAAGATCGCCAAGAAGCCAGTCGATGCAATGCTTGCTGCGTATTTTGTTGGTCGCCAGAAAAAAAGTGATTATGTAACAATGCCGACCCAGCTTGCAATCGATGATTTAATTTTTAAACGCAAAAAGAATTTCAAAGTTCCAGTCGAAGCCGTGTCGAATGGCGTGGATTTGTCTGCTTTTAAGCCCGGCAAAGCCCCGGCTGCGATTTACGAGAAATATCATATTCCAAAGGGCTGCCCGACCGTTCTCTATGTGGGTCGCGTCGACCCAGAAAAGCAAATCGGCATTGTACTCAAAGCCTTTAAAAAGGTCCTTGCTAAGATTCCAGAAGCAATTTTCGTAGTGGTGGGTGACGGTGTAGACCGCGCCAACCTCGTAAAGCAGACTAGCAAACTCGGACTCGAAGATTCGGTTTATTTCCTCGGCCGCGTAATGCCACCAGAATTATACGAACTATATAAAGTTGGAGATCTGTTCGCTACGGCTTCCGAAATCGAGACACAAGGCATCGTTTTGATCGAAGCTGCCGCTACTGGCCTACCGCTCGTGGCTGTCGACAAAGGCGCTGTGCGCGAAGTTTGCCAGAACGGAAAGAACGGCGTGCTCTGCGTGCCGAAAGATGTTGACGGCATCGCTGCTGGCATCACCAAAATCTTGCGCAAGCCAGAAATCCAAGCCGCCTACGCCAAGAAGAGTCTAGAGATTGCCAAAACCCACGATATCAATCGCACGCTCGAACGCTTTGAAGAAATCTACAAAGAAGTGCTTGAGAAAAGTATTGAATAGGGACTTGTTCTATTGTTTTCTTGCGGCATCCATTTGTGGGTCAACCATATTGTTGATGTCATCATAGGAGCGCTCAACGACCACATCTGGCTCGATACCGGTTTTATTGATGGTGCGACCAAGCGGAGTGTACCAGCTGGCAGTAGTAACTTTGAGATAGCTACCATCATATAAATTTATTAGACTTTGGACGACGCCTTTGCCGTAGGTTTTTTCGCCCAGCACGGTGGCTTTCCCATAATCCTGCAAAGTGCCAGCCACAATCTCGGAAGCCGAAGCGGTAGAGCCGTTAACCAAAACAACAGTTTTCATATCTTTCAAAACCGCGCGCCCAGAAAGGGCTTTAGTAACATCATCCGTAGAATGTTTTGATTTTTGTACCAAAACCGTATCACCATCAATCCAGAGGCTGAGCAAATCCCTGGCAGCCGTTACATAACCACCGCCGTTACCGCGCAAATCCAAAATTACTTTGTTTACGCCGTGTTCATCAAAATGTTGCGCGACTTCCTGCTGGACTAATTCGCCAGTTTTGTTATCGAAACGAGTTACCGTAACGATAGCGGTGTGGCCTTCGTATTCCGTATAGGTCGATACATTATTGATCGATTCGCGTGTCATTGTGAAAGATAACTCTTCGCCGTTGCGGACCACAGTAAGGGTAACGTTTGAGCCAACGTCACCGCGAACCTTATTTGCGATCTCATCAACAGACAATGCATAGACATCTTCACCATCCACTTTGTACAAAATATCACCAGCTAAGATACCAGCAGCACGTGCTGGGTTGTCTGGCAAGGTTCTTAGCACTCTAACATAGCCGTCTCTCAGGCCCATTTCGATACCAACACCAGCCTGCTCGATAGTGCCATGAAGATCATTCTGAAAATCTCTGGCTTCCTCGGCATCCATATAAACCGTGTAAACATCGCCAAGCGCAGCAGTGAGACCTTTTTTGGCGCCTTCGATAACGTCTTTTTCGGAAATTTCACCGTCATAATAAGTCAAAAGATATTCGTAGACCGTATCAAGACTAGACCAGTCCACGTTGGATTCAACGCGAGTACGGGCACCAAAATATTGAGCGAATTTACCAGCCCAGCTTGGCGCGGTAAGCCCAATGAAGAAACCAACAATAGCGAGCACTACGCCAATAATAATGGCGTTACCAAGACTAGTTTTCTTTTCTTCCCATTTATTTTTGCTGCTAACCATTAACTTATTTTAGCACAAACAAGTTTTAAAAAGTGAGTTTTTAGTCAAAATGGATGTAGTTATAGCGCCAAACTTCGCTAGCTGGGATTTGGCGAGCACCGAAGTCACCGAAGCGGTAATTGCCAGAATAAAGGTAGCTGGCGTAGGCATTGTTGTATTCTGTGACGTTGATCGAGCCGTCCGAGTTAACGCTTTCTACCCAGAACACGTGACCCCAATAACCGCTATCAGTCTGGCCGATGGTTCCCTCGGCTGGGGTGTTATCAACACGGTAGCCGTAGCCTCTGGCCATATCGTCCCAGGAGTAGGCGTTGCCCCACGAGATATAAATTCCGTAATATTCATAGGCTTTCCAACCGGTGTAGCTAACACATTCACAAACCAAACCACCAACGGCGTGACCATCAAGGTAAGTAGAGTAGTAATCTTGGTTTTGCGGGCAGTCACCCTGCCATGGGTAGGTGTTGTCACCGTAGTAGGCGCTACCACGGTAGAGCTCTGGGTGGGCTTCCTGCTCGGCCTTCTCGGCGGCGCGGCGGTCTTCCTTGGCTTGCTCGGCGGCGGCAGCATAGGCGCTAGCATCGTTCTGATATTTGGCGACGATATTTTGTTGTTCAGCCTTAGTATTAATCAATTCCTCTTTTGCGACTTGCTGAGCGGCCAACATATCTTCAACTTTGGCCTTATCAGCCTCTAAATCGGCCTTGGTCTGTTTGATCGCCTCAGCGGCGGCGGCAATTTCTTGTTTGATAACTTCTTCGCGAGCTTGCTTTTCGGCAAGATCAGAAATCGAGCTACTACCGGCCAAAATCGTAATCGGCTCGGAGTCGCCTTCAAAATGCATATCAATAAGAAGCGCAGCCAAGGCGTCTTGCTTTTCGGCGAGCTCGGCTTCGGCAGCGGCAATTTTCTTTTCCAATTCTTTAATATTTGCTTCGGTCTCGGCAATCTCAGCGGCCTTTCTGGCGATTGCGGCAGAAAGTTCGTTGACTTTTATCTGGTAGAGATTGGCGGTGTCGATAGCGGCTGCGGCGTTGGCGTTAGCCTCTTCCTCACGCGCGACAGCCTCCATACAAGCGGTACTATTGCGGCAGGCGCGCGAAAGGCCACGAGTGTTTTCGTGGTAAAACAAAACTCCAGCTCCGGCAGCAAGTGCTACCAGGCCGACAACGAGCAATAATCGTTTGGCGCCTTTAAGCATTACCATAATTAATATATAGCATAAATTTTTGTTTTTGTAAAGCTTACGCTTTGTTTAAATACTTCTTAACAGCGAGGCGAGCCGAGACGCTGCCGATGGCCACGCCGGCAATGATAAACGCAATATAAATCAGGATTAATTTGTTGGACGCCAGGACGTTGGCGATCGAATCGGTATTAATGCCGTAGTTAGAGAGCCTTGGGGCCAAGAGATTAAAGAAGAAGTAGCTAATTGTGGCGGCTAAAATAGCGGCAATCACACCGCAAATCTCGGCCTCAACGATGAATGGCCCACGAGTGAAGCCTTTGCTAGCGCCAACTAGTTTCATCATATAAATTTCTTCACGACGGCTAAAGATTGAAAGACGAATCGTACTGAAGATAATGAGCACCGAAATCACCAGAAATACGATACCTAAGATGATGCCGCTGGTTCTAGCGATCTTCGCCCAGGTGGTAATGGTGGCGATTTCGATTTGGTTGACATTGTAGGTTGGGGCCTTTTTAGAATCGAGATTGTCCTGGAAAATCTTTTCGTTCTCAACAAGATTCTTAATGCTCGAGAGATCATCTACGTTATGCGCCTTGATACGCATAGTGGATTGCATCTGAGAAATCATAATTTCACGCATGTCGTCTTCTTTGACGACTTCGAGAAGCTCTTTGTTGTCTTGGTGCTCGCTAATAAATTTGTCGTATTCTTCTTGCGACGTAGCGGTCTCGACGGATTTCACATTGGAATCGGCAGCCATTTTTTCTTCGAGAGTTTTTAATGTAGTTTCGGAAGTGCCAGGCTTGAAGTAAACGGTAATATCAATCTTCTCGCGCATTGCGTCGGCCGTATTAGAGAGAATAATGCTGGCAACAACAGTGAGGAATAAAATAAACAGCGTCAAGGTCATAACGGCAGTCGCGGCGGTAGAAAGCCAGATATTACGAGTAAAACCAATCGCACCATATTTAACGATGCGGGATTTTTCGCGCACTGGATGTTTGGTGCTGCTGCGCTTCATGGTTTTGAGCTTAGCTTTAGCTACACCCTTAAGCGATTTTTTGGTTTTTGGTTTTTGGTCTACCACTTTGTTTTCGTCTGTCATTTAAATTACCTTTTTCATTCTTAAAGCATGCCCTGGGGTGCGCACGGCTCTGGACGGCTGTTTTGGCGCTGGAGTTTCATCGAGCTTATAAATGCCGTGGTTCTTTTGATCATTTACGATGCGGCCATCTTTCAATGTAATCACGCGCTTTTGCAAATTGTTCACAATTTCTTCGTTGTGAGTCGTAACCAAAATCGTGGTACCAAAGTCGTTAATTTTCTTCAAAATATCGATAATTTCTTCGGTGGTAAGTTTGTCGAGCTGGCCGGTAGGCTCATCAGCAATCAAAATCTTTGGCTGGCGCGCCACAGAACGCGCAATCGAAACACGCTGCCTTTGGCCACCCGAGATTTGATCTGGGAATTTCTTGGCCTGATCAGACAAGCCAACAAGTTCGAGCACTTTCGGCACAGTCTTAGCAATGTCTTTGCTACTCATACCAGCGATTTCGAGGGCGAAAGCGACGTTTTCATAAACGGTGCGGCGTGGCAAAAGTTTGAAATCCTGAAAAACCACACCGAGCCTGCGGCGATATTCTGGAATGTGGCGTTTTTTAACAAAATCAAGATCGATGCCACCAATGATAATCTTGCCGGAATCTGGAGTTTCCTCCTTGGTGATCATTTTCATAAGAGTTGATTTGCCCGCGCCAGACACACCGACAAGGAAGACGAATTCGTTTGGCTCGATGTGCAAAGAAACATCGTCGAGTGCTGGACGTTCGTCACCAGGGTACAATTTCGTAACGCGATCAAACAAAATCATAACATTTATTATTATAACATAAGTATTATGACTAGCGAAATTTTTGGGACTTTTTAGGCGGCTTTTTCGAGCTCATCCATGATGGCAAGAATCTCGGCCGATTCTAGAGTTTTGTTCTTGTCGGCAAATTCAAGGTGGAAGCTGAGGCTTGGTTTGTCTGCGCCTTCGGCCTGATAGATCGAAGTTGGCGTGAGTTTAAAGACGAGATCGCGAGCCTGGAGTTTAGCCTGAAGTTTTTCCAAAACGGTTTCGTATGGAGCGTCTGTAACAATAGTAATATCGCGCGAAACGGTTGGATAGTCGCTGATTTCGGAAGCCGTCTTTTTGAGAGTGGCGAATTCGGTCAAAGCCTCGAGGCTAATTTCGAATGCCGCAACGCCGCGTGGAAGTTTGAGTTTATTTAGGACGCTATATTTGATTTCACCAATGCAGCCAACGATTTTGTCGCCGATATAAATACTGGCGCTGCGCTTTGGCTCGTAGAAGGCTTCTTTTGGCACTGGCACAAATTTCTTGAACGAAAGGGTGATGCCGAGTTTTTTGCCAAGTTCTTCGATGTATTTTTTAGCAAGATAATATTTGGTCTCTTCGGAATTATCGACGACAACCATAGCGAGGTTATTATTGGCGATTGGGACGCCATCTTTATCGACACCGGTGCTGCGCGAGAACGTCTGATTCATTTCGAATAATGCAAAACTCGAATGTTTGGCCTTGAGATTTTCGTAAGCCTTAACGAGCAAAGACGGAACAATTTGCTGGCGGAGATATTGTAGATCTGGCGAAATCGAGTTGACGAGACGATAGGAGTTCTTGACGTCCTGGCCGACTTTTTCGAGCAAATCACCGTGGACGAAAGTGTAGGTCAAAAGCTCGTTGGCGCCGGTTAAGCTAAAGAAGTTGCGGATTTGAGATTTAGTCTCCACCATTTTGTTCTTTTCGGCCGTAGCGTGAGCTGGAAGAACTGGTGCGATATTGTCGTAGCCGTTGAGGCGGCCGACTTCTTCAATGATGTCCTCCTTAATGTGAATATCAGTACGCCAAGCTGGAGCCGCGACAGTTAAGCCATCTGCGCTCTTCTCGACAGCAAATTCGACATTTTCCAACGTTTTAATAATTTCGGCTTCGGAATAGTTGGTGCCAAGCAAATCATTAATTTCATCTGTTGTAATTTTTACAACATTCTTCTCTGGAGCGTAGCCAGAATCGATCACTTCGGCAATTTCAAAGCCTTGGCTAAGTAATTTTGCGCATTCTAGTGCGACTGGTAAAGTCTGATAAGCTGGCTGGCCCTTGGTAAAGCGGGTGATGGCTTCGGAGAAAATACCGTGTGCCATCTGGGTCTTGCGAAGATTAAATAGGCTAAAAGTAGCGGATTCGATAATAACATTCTTGGTATTTTCGTCGATCATGGTAGACTTGCCGCCCATCGCACCGGCAAGTGCGACTGGCACATCGTTACTGGTGATCACGATGTCTGTATCGACGAGTTCGATTTCGGTGTCGTCTAGGAGCACAAGTTTTTCGCCAGCTTTAGCGAGACGCACGCCAACTTTTGGTTCGGTAGTGCCGCCAACGGCAAGGAACTTATCGTAGTCAAAAGCATGCAAAGGTTGGCCAGTGAGCAGCATGAGATAATTTGTTACATCTACGACTGGATCGACTGGGCGCATGCCAGACTTGGCTAGCATTGTGTCGGCTTTGGTGAGATATTTTTTCTTTAATTCCCCGTGCTTTTTCAAAACTACTGCAGAATAGCGCGGGCAAATATCTTTACTCGCAATTGCAACGCCGAGTTTTTTGAAGTCGGTGGTTTCTTCGAGTGGCTGAGAAACGAACTTCTGGCCAAGCACGCCAGCTACTTCCCTGGCAAAGCCGATCAAACCAAAACAGTCTGGACGGTGAGTGAGGGATTTGTTTTCAATATCCAAAATGACGTCGTTTAGTTCGAAAACATCAGTAAGTTTGTCGCCCGGCTGAGCACCCGCTGGGTCGATTTCAACGATACCGCTATGGTCATCGCCAAAATCTAGCTCGTCGGCGCCGGCTAGCATACCGTAAGAATCATATTTGCCAAGCATTTTGCGTTTGCCGATTACAAATGGAGCATCTTCGTGGACGCTTTGCGGGACGATAGCGCCTGGAGCAATCCAAGCCGCGAGCATGCCAGTGTGCACGTTTGGTGCGCCACAAACTACCTGTACTAGCCCATCTTCGCCAGCGAGTTCGTGTTTGCCGGCGTCAATTTTGCAAAGATGAAGGTGGGTTTCTGGAATGGCTTCACACTCTACGACTTTTGCGACAAAGATATTATCGTACTTGGTGGATTCGTCGATGATTTCTTCGATTTCAACTAAGCGTGAGTCGATAAGCTTTTCGAGCTCGGCATTATCAACGTTGATATCAACATATTTCTTGAGCCAATTTAGTGAAATTTTCATTTTAAAACTCCTTCAAGAAATTAAGTTTGCCAGATTCGAAATAGCGTACATCTTTAAGCCCATAGCGAAGCATCACTAAGCGGTCAATACCGCCGCCCCAGGCAAAGCCATGATAGACGGTTGGGTCGATACCAGCCATTTTGAGCACGTTCGGATGGATCATGCCACAGCCAAGCATTTCGATAAATTCGCCTTTTTTGCCGCCGAGGGTTTTTGGTTTTTCAATCTTAAATTCGAGTGATGGTTCGGTGAATGGGAAGTAGCCCGGTTGGGTAGAAATGTCGAGTTTTTGTTCGTAATATTTTTCGAAGAATTCACGCAAAATACCAAGCATGTTGCCAAGCGTACAATCTTTTGAGACATACACACCTTCGCATTGATAGAAAGTGTGCTCATGGGTAGCGTCGACATCTTCGTTTCTAAAGACACGGCCCGGCACCACGACGGCGATATTTTTGCCTTCTTCAAGATTCTTTTTGTAAGCTTTAAGAACTCGGTGTTGCATAGTAGAAGTGTGGGCTGGCGGGATAAAACCTTCTTCCGTACGGAAAGTGTCATAACCATCGCGCGCTGGATGACCCTTCGAGAAGTTCAAACTGTCAAACATGTGGAACTCGTCGTCAAGCTGGCGTGGCTCAACCACATCAAAGCCCATCATTTGGTAAATTTCGATCACGCGATCGAGCTCGGTCATGAGTGGATGCCTAGAACCCTGCTCAGCAGCAAGAAACTGTGGCATTTTTTGGTTTGGGGCAGTTGGTGCAGTAATATCAAGAGGCTCGACTTCCGACTCGAGTGCGGCAGCCTCGGCCTCGGCGATAGCATTCATGAGCGCAGTTTTCTTGGCGTTCATCTCGCGACCAAATTCGGCACGCTGCTCCGCTGGGATAGTTTTGATTTTGGCATATTCGGCGTTTAAAGCCTTTAATTCAGATTTTAATTTCTCGAGTTCTTGCATAAAGATATTATAACACTTTCAAGATATAAAAGCGATAATTAACAGTCTTGAAAAATTGCCGATAATCATTAGAATTATGAATAGGTGAAGGTCGCAAGTAACCTTCCATACGAAAAAGGAGATTTATTTTATGACAGCTATGCCAGGCGAAGGCGCCCCAACAACCCCAAACAACAATGCTACTAATGGCGGCTTTGAGGACGTCGCCCCAAAGAAGAGCCCTGATCGACTCGGCAGAAAAATTTTAGCAACCAGCGTAGCTCTTGCTTCAATGATAAGTGCCGGGTGTAGCGATAAAGACTCCAATAATAAGGAATCTAGGAACTCTTACGACTCTGGCAAACCAACAGCAACCGAATTCGTACCGGACAAAACTTCATCGGACGGTTCTAGCAATGCAATAATCGAAACTGATGACGTCATCGTTACGGAAACTCAGAAAAATACTGGTGATTTGCCAAAAATCAACAAAGCTGAGCCGGAACAAGGTCAAAACTGCCCTGTTTACAGAGCAGAAAATACAGACGTGGAGCCAGCAATCAATGTCGACAATTACATTTTGTCGGAAACGCCTGGTGGTGCACCAAAAAGGCCGAACGGCTATTTTGATTTGACTAAACTTTGCGAAGAATTAGGCATCGATAACTCCGAAATTGAAATCCTCGGTGGCGGATCAACGTTGGTTGGCAAAAAAAATGAGATCGCGGTAGAATTCACCATGGGCTACAATGTGCGATACTGGGTAAATGACGAATTAATTTGTTTTTATAGTTCCGGTGAGAGTTCTGGCATTGCCAATGATGGCATGTCTTTCTACAGGCAGGATCCAGAAAGTGGTAAGTATGAATATTGTGCAGATATCCACTATAGCCCTACCGCTTTGGGCGTCACCGAAATAATGCTGCGCGCTAAGGCCGACCAAAAAACCGGCGACCCGTTAGCATTGGCGGCATAATCTAAGCTACAAAATTTAAGCTGCGGAGATCATAGTAGGTGATCTCCGTTTTTAGTATGCCGTCCTGATGGCTATCTCCACCGTCCACGACGATAGGCTTTTCAGCCGGAGCACCAAATACGTAGCTCACTGCTGGTTGATATTCGTTAACAGCTTCAATGTAATCCATATAGGCTAAAGTGCTAGTAACCTCTTCTTTAGTTAAGCCGGAAAAGCGGGCCAGAGTCCCCTCATAGCTATTATCAATTGGGTTTTTATCATAGTAATCATTCAGAAGCTCAGCGACGGCGGAGTTTTCTATTAAACCAAGCTGCGTGTAGACGGTATCAAGTTCCATGTATGCCTCGGCAGCAGTGTACAATTTTTTATTTTCTTCTTTTTCCCAATTTTCGCCGCCAATGACATAGTCTGACCCAAAAATCTTACCTACATTTCTAGCATCTATACCAGCATTAATTGAATCGATCGCCGATCCGATGCCTGGAATTTTGCTAACGAAGCTATCGATTTTGTCGTTTCCAGATTGAAGTATGTGATCCTCAGCGGCAATATTAGCGTCTTCAAGGCCAGGATGAACGTCGCGTTGAGTCGAATATACTACGAACTCTTTAATGTTTGGCTCCTCAGCCCCAATAATAGCTACTTTAGTGTTGCCGTCTTCACACTTAAGTACCTCCCGTCCACACAAATTATCAACCGCGCTTTCATAGCTAATTCCGAATGAATCCACATCGGCGATGTAATACGGGAAGCAGTTGTTAGCATCTGCGGCGGCGCCAATATTATTAGTGATCGGGCAGTTGCCCGGTGTACTTGCGCTATCATAATATGGCGAAGCTGCAGCTTGCGGGAGCAGGCTGACTATTGAACTCGACACCACGGAACTGGCAGAGTTCATAATCCTCATTATTGGTGAACTGTTAGCAGAATTTAGCACCGAGAATTTTGATAACGAATCTATGATTGTTCCTATAAACGTATATGGCGACGAGGCATCAAACGGACTTAGATTGTCCCGATCGTACTCCGCTCTTAGCGCGACGACTTCGTTGGCGTATCGACTAAACTCTGCTACTTTTTCTGCGGTAGCAGTAGAGTGCCCAACACTCTGCCCCATTGTCGAAAGTATCTTCTTGGAACCCATTGTAGTATAATCGCCGCCGATAGCTTTGGCCATATCGGTAATTTCATCGATACCGAGAGCCTCAATCGCATAGTCGACGACTTTACCGACTGCGTATTTAACGGCGGCCTCGACTGCCATGCTAAAAATTACTGCTTTCGCAACCGATTTAACAAGAAGACTAAAACCGCCGGTCACGAAAGCCAATATAGTACTACCAACATCCTCAATAGCATCAAGTCCTTGCGCAATGAGCTGAGAATATGTACAAGCTTTCCATGCCGTCATCGAGACTTGCGCCGCGGTTAAAGCTCCAACAATATCGCCGTTCGTAAATATATTTTCCAAATTTCCTATACCGGCACTTTGCGTTTTTGCCGTCGAAGAACCGAAAACACTTTGAATGGATACTGAACTCCAAAAAGCGCCGCTATTGGTTCTATTTTGATAGTCGTGCATCGAGCGACAAGTACCATCACCAGCTTGACACTTTTGCGTAGCTTCTAGATACCCACTGGCAAGGTTGATTGCGTTCATTATTTGTTTACCAATAGTAATCGCCGCAACCGCCGTTCCGACTTTGGCAAATAGACAGGCGCCCGTAGAAACAGTTTTAGCCATTGTGCCCAATATGCCCGTCGAACTCTGTTTTTCGATTTCAGCCTCCACTTTTTTACCAACTTTTAGCTCCCCAGTGTCTTCATCGTAATCAGCAATATTTTTGACTTCGGCTTCGTAATCTGCCTTGGATTTGACTTCCCCTACATCATCTTCTTTAATTTCTGTTTCTATTTTGCCACGCGATTCTTCATCCAATTTATAGTATTCGTCTTCAGATATTTCATTGCCATCCTTATCGTGGTATTTGCTCTTACCTTCACCCACGTATGCATGTTTTTCGCCGGCGGCAATTTCTTCGAATTCACCATTAGTACTGGTTCTAGTATCGGCATCGTCCGAATCGTATTCGGAGAAACGGTTTTTGTCCCAACCAATACGCTGAGCGGCCGTAGTTTTAACTTCGCCGTATGTGGTTTGGGTATTTATAATTTCGCTAGATTTGGCGACTTTACTAGAAAATTTCGTATCGGTGTCCATCGCGGCGTCCAGCTCGGCCACGTCAGTGATTTTTTTGACAGTGCCGTCACCACCATCATATTCGTAGCCTTTGACATTCCCCGCCTCGTCCGTATCAACTTCAACACCTACTTGCTTGAGGTTGGTCTGAAGTTCTGGAGTAGCTTTTTTATTTTCCTTCAAAACAGAACGCAGTGTAGTAACAACGCGGTTGTGCATCGAGAAACTACTGCGATCGAAGTTTTTAATCAAGTTGTTGACATAGGAAAAGCCCTGCATGGTTTGCCCAAAGAGCGAAAAACCGGCGAGCCCGCCAGTTAGAGCTATGAATGTAAAAATAGTCGCGGTGGTTTTTTTCATGAAACCTTTTTGATTGGTTTTGCCTTTTTTACCAGTGACTTTATTGAGGAACTTCATTGGGGTGGCGGCACCCATTTTTTCGGCAAGTTTGGCAGAGCCGGTAGCGCCCTGAGCTTTATCGCCTGCGGCACCTTTAGCTATACTAGCGGCACCTTCTTTGCCGGTAGCTTTTTCGCCAGCACCGTTTTTAGCGGCGGCATCTTCTGATTTTTTGAGATCGGCGGCCGGGCCAAGGTGAGCCGGACGCGAAGCGTCGTTTTCAGCCTTGCTTGGAGTATGCAAAAATGATGGCGTCATACTGTCGCTTTCGGATTGTCGGACTGGATTGTTTGGCGCGCTGGCACCTAACTCTGGACTGCCATCAAAATCAGAATCATCCATAATATATATTATATATCATGGTTATGCTTTTTGCCACAAAAATGCGCGCGGTTTTAAAGGCCCGCGCGCAAGTATTTTTAGATTAAGACGATACTAATAATGGACATTAAAGCTAGCACAATAAGAACGATCCAAATCCAGCCGAATCTGCCGGTTTTTTTCATGTCTTTGACATATTCGGAGTCTTCGATCATGTCTGGGTCGTCGGAAATTTTTGAAGTTTCAGCCATTTTCTCGCGTAAATCCGCATTAATGCGCTGCGACAAGCGACTTTTGTCTTCGTCTTTGTTTGTAACAATACTCATATTTTGATTATAGCATAGAATCTATGATATAATGAAAGCATTATTATTAAAGGAGGTCGTAATGGCTAAGCCAAAGACTGCAGCAAAAAAGACCGCTGCAAAACCTAAAGCTGCTGCCGCGAAAAAACCTGTCGCTAAGACCAAAGTTGTTGCTTCCAAGAAGCCAGCCGCTACCGTCAAGTCAGTCGCAGCCCCAGCCAAGACAAAAAAGGTGGAGAAAAAAGGAATCTTTGATGGATTCTTTGCTAAAAAATACGATGCAGACGAAAGCATCCTCAACATTTTCAAAAAGCCAAGCCTATATGGCGCACTTATTGGTGAGCTAATTGGTACTTTGCTTTTGACTTTGGTGATGTTCTCGCTTTCACTATTTGGCATCTACAACACCGCAATTTACGCATTTGCGTTTATCGCTATCACGGTTGCCGTGTTTGCCTTTTCTGGCGCACATCTCAACCCACTTATCACCGCTGGTATGATGGCTACCCGCCGCATTTCAGTGATCCGTGGTACTTTGTACATCCTCGTACAAGTGATCGGCGCAATGCTCGGTCTCGCATTATTCAATGCCTTCTACAACCAAGGTGGTGAATTTGCTTCAATGGCCGTACCAACTTTAACCAAAATCACCGAAGACTCATTTGGTCTAGTTTCAATCGTTGAGCTAGTCGGTGCAATCTTAATCGGCTTCTTCTTTGCCCGCGCACTCGCTTACAAGCGCAGCGTCTTTACGTTCGCCGCAGTAGTCGCTGGCGGTTTGATTGCTGCAACTTTGATTGGGTTCTTTGTTTCTTACGCCTTCCTAGGCCTTAGCAACAACTTCGTGTTCAATCCAGCCATCGCTTTTGCGCATCAAATCTTCCCAACCGCTGGTGCTGATTTCGGTGAAATCTTTGGCGGCATTTGCTCGGCTCTCGCAGCCTATGCAATCTTCCCGGCCGTCGGTGGCATTATCGGCTTCTATGTTGCCGACTTTGCTGGTGCCCTTTCCGGCGAAGAGAAATAGCTAAAGCCTATTAAAAAATACGCCCCGTTTAAAGGGCGTATTTTTTAGTCTTTCTTAAATAGCGGTTCGGCTGGCGGAGTAACCGTTTCGGCGTCGAAAATGTCGGCAACCTTCTTGGCTGCAGACGGCAAGAACGGCGAGAGCATCAAGTTGACGTCTTTTAGCTCTTGCGTGAGCGAAGACAAGACTTGTCCCAGTTTTTCGGTTTCGCCGGCTTTAGCTAGCATCCACGGTTTTTCATCGTCAATGCGCTTATTGATGCCCTGGACCTTTTCCCAGGCATAGTCAAAAGCCTTGGCAAATTCAAAATTATTCATGAAATTGCGGTAGGTTTCGTCAAGCTCTTTTGGCTTGAGCGCGGCGGTCGCAATATTGTTTTTCATTAACATCGTGGCGAGGCGCTGGACGAGGTTACCGTAGTCATTGGCAAGTTCGGTATTGTAGGCGCTTTCGTATTTTTCCCAAGTGAAGTCGCCGTCTGTAAATGTATCAACATGACGCAAGAAATAATAGCGGAAAGCATCGGCACCGTGCTTTTCAAGCACCTCGATTGGGTCGATTACGTTGCCGATTGATTTGGACATTTTCTGACCATCGGCCAAAATAAAGCCGTGCGAACAAAGCACCTTTGGCAAAGGTAGGCCGAGAGCAAGCAGCATGGCTGGCCAAATAATTGCATGGAATCTCAAAATATCTTTACCCACAAATTGCGCGGTGGCTGGCCACCATTCGTCGATTGGTTTTTCTGGATAGCCAAGCACCGTAATGTAGTTTGAGAGCGCGTCAATCCAAACATACATGGTTTGATTCGGATCGTCTGGTACTGGAACACCCCAAGTCAGCTGCGAAGTTGGACGCGAAATCGAAACATCTGGCGCATCTTCGAGCATTTTGAGCATTTCTTTTTTGCGGAATTCTGGCAAAATTTGTATCTCGTCGCTTTCGATTTTGGCGCGAATCTCGTCTTTAAAATCGGAAATTCTAAAGTAGTAATTCTCTTCTTCGAGATGCTCATATGGTTTTTGGTGGTCTGGGCAAATGCCGCCATTTTCGTCGTATTCTTTTTGGGTGACATAACTTTCGCAGCCTACGCAATACCAACCGCCATAAGTTGCGGAATAAATATGGTCTTTAATCTTGCGCCAAATTTCTTGACAGCGTTTCATGTGGTCCGCATCGGTGGTACGGATGTAATCGGTATATTCAACATCAAGTTTTTTAATAAAATCACGGAATTTGGCAGCGTTTTCATCAACATAATCTTCGACTGGCATATTACTTTCGGTGGCTTTGCGGAAGATTTTGTTACCGTGTTCGTCGGTACCGGCTTGCAAGCGCACTTCGTCGCCGCAGATCTGGTGATAACGCGAACAAGTATCAGCAATAATATAGTCCATGGCATGACCAATATGTGGGGCGCCATTGACGTATGGGATTGCTGTAGTAAGATAGATTTTTGACATACTATAATTTTACAATATTTCGCTATTCTTAGCAACAAAAAATCCCGACACGCTGGGGCGTCGGGATTTTGTTTGGCTTATTCTGCCTTGCAGGTAAAGCCGGCGGCTTCGTATTCGGCCTGGAGGGTTTTGGAATTGGCAGCCAAATTGAGACCGTAATAAGAGAAGCTGTCGATATTATAATCTGCTGGTGTGGCATTGCGAACAAGGAAGAGCGTGGATTCGGACGAACCGTAAGAAGAAGTAAACGGATCGATTTCGAGACCATACGCGGCAACCTCAGCTTCGCGGTCGGTCTTGATTTGGGCTTCGGCAGACTTGGCAGTGGCCACGTCGGCGTAGCTTAGTTTGATATCCTGGTCCCAGCTAAGGACGTTGTCTGATTCACCAAAGGCAATCGTGATGCTTTCGCTACCACTAGCAGCATCAGCATAGCCAACAAGGTCGGTTTCGTCATATTCGCGACCACAGGTCAAAGTCTTAGAAATGACCGGACCGTTATCAGAATTGTTGCTAGTATTATTGCTGGTGTTAGATGACGAATCGCCACCACGTGAGAACGCGATTAAAACTATGACAGCAATAATAACGAGCGCTAAGAATGAGCCGGCAGCAATCAAGATGTATTTCAGTTTGTTTTTGTCATCGAAAAGTGGTTTCTTGGTGTTGGTTACATCGAAACTGTCTTCGGAAGAATATGGAGAAACCGGCTGATCGCCAAAAGAAATGTTGTGGTTTGGAGAAGTTGGAACCGAGGCACCCATATCGGCCGGAGTAGCAGCTGGGGTGTCGTTTAAGAAAGCCTCAATATCATCCGGGAAGTCCGGCGCGCTAGGAGTCTCGACTACTGGCCCTGGATCTGGAGCTGGGGCCGGGGCTGGAGCTGGGGCTTCTGCTGGCATCGAAACGGCGCTACCAATAGAGCCCGGCACTGGAGCGGCAGCCTTAAATGGTTCTTCTTTGGCTGGCTCAGCTGGCGCCATTGGGGCGGTAGCTGGTTCGCTAATACCGGCAGTGAAAGCATTCTGAATGGTTGGGCCTTGGAAAGCCTGATCAAAAGACATCGACGGAGTCGGGACATCTTCCATCACCGGAGTCGGGACTGCGCCCATGCTTGGCGTTTGATTATATGCTGGCCCGGATGCGGAATGCATAGGAGCCTCGGCGATGTCTGGCATCGCGTTGCCCGGTGTCGGCCTCGGAGTTGGAGCCGAATTCGGGTTTGGATTATTGTTGTATAGTGGATCCATCTTCTTCCTTTTATTTAATTTTACTTTACTACTTACGCTTAACTCGGTCAAGTTTCTTATCTAATTTGAGCGAGTCAATCATCTCTTTTAGAACCTTCACCGACTTGGCCATTTTGATTCCCTCGTCTTCAGACAATTCGACATCGATCTGGCGAACCACACCTTCTCTGCCGATGATAGCCGGAAATCCATAATAAATATCATCGTAATCGTGGTAACTCGAAACCGAAAGCACGCGGCGCTCGTCACCCAAAATACAGTTTAAAATTCTTACCGCGCAGACCCCGATGCCGTATTCGGTACTGCCTTTGCGGTCGATGATTTCGTAGGCTTTGCCGCGCACAAACCCCTCGATACCGCTCAACGTGGATTTAGAAAGCATAGTAGTAATTGGTTGGCCACCAATGTTGGCCGATGACCATAAAGCAAATTCCGAATCGCCATGCTCGCCAACTTGGTAAGCGTGGATGGATTTTGGATTAATCCCAACATAGCTCGAAATACGTTCACAGAGGCGAGCCGAATCAAGCACTGTACCGGTGCCGATTACTTTTTCGGATGGTAGGCCGGAGAATTTCCAAACTAGATAAGAAATAACATCAACCGGGTTGGTGACAACAATAAAAATTCCGTCAAAGCCACTACCCATGATTTGATCTACCATACCTTTGATAATGTTGGCGTTTTTCTTGAGTAATTCGCGGCGAGTTTCTTTGCCGTGCTGGGCGGCGCCAGCCGTGATGATCACAATGTCGCAGTCTTTGGCGTCTTTATAGGTGCCGTTTCGGATTTTGATGTAGCTTGGGGCAACCGCAATTGCGTCGCTCAGATCCATCGCTTCGCCTTCGGCATCACGCGCAATAATGTCGGTCAAAATTAATTCGTTCACGGCGGTTTGCTGGTTCAAAATAGCAAACGCAATCGACGCGCCGACATGTCCAGTACCGACAATCATTACTTTATGAGACATCTGCCCACCTTTCTTTATTTTATTTTAGCATAAGTTTTATAAATAGTCACTGTCATTTAAGGATTCAAAATATAGCCTAAGTTCCTCTTTGATGTAATCATCCGTGATATGTTCGAGTTCTTTCAGAAAAACCGGAGCCTGACGTTCGAGGCGAGCACGGCGATATTCTTGCCACTTTTTAGATTCGTCACTCGAAAGTGACTGCGGGAAGTTTTTAGCTTTATAATGCAGAAGCAGTTCCGGCAAACGTTCGTCGAGAAAGTCTGGATTAAAGTCGGCAAGTTTGTCGGCGTCGGCATTGCGCACCGCTTCGCAGCGAATACGATCGCGGTCATTCAAAAAACCATCATAAAGCGCCGATTCCGGATCGATAGCTGGTGGAAATTCTGGTTTGTTTTCGATTTCTTCGCGCATTTTCTCGGCGAATTCTGGGTGTTTTAATAGCGTCTCCAGATTTTTTTCAACAATTTCTGGGCTAAGATCGATTTTTTGCCAGCCATCCGCTTTATCGAGTACGCCGAGCGGAGCTACAGCTGGGCAGCGGTTGAAGCAAAGTTCTTTAACGACTGGATAGAACGAAGTGCGTTCTTTATCTTTTAATAACTCTTCCAAATCGTAACGCAGATCAAAAACCAGGATGTTACCGTTTCTGGAACTAGTAAGCGGGAAAGCCACTGTCGTTTTATTAACCTTGGATGAATAGCGGCCCGAAGAATAGACGAATGGTTTTTTGTCGTCCAAATTGGCAATCTTTTTAACGTCGTTTTTGTTGCGAATTTTAAGCAAGAAATTAAACAGTTCTGGTTGTTTTTCTTTAATTAATTTAGCTACGTCGATTGAGGCCTGTACGTCGGCTTCGGCGTCGTGGGCGTGCTCATGTGAAATTTGATTGAGCTTAGTAATGAGCTCGAGGCGATTGGTGGCTTTGCCATCTTCCGTGACCGGCCAATTGATACCTTCTGGGCGGAGCGCCCGCGTCATACGCACAACATCGAGCAAATCCCAGCGGCTGCGACCATCCTTCCATTCGAATTCGTATGAATCATAAAAAGTACGCCAAAAAAGGTGGCGCATAAATTCATCATCAAAGCGCACCGTGTTGTAGCCAACCGCGATGGTGTTCGGTGTGAAAATTTCAGTAGTGACAAGCTTCGCGAACTCCGCTTCGGTAATACCATCGGTGAGAGTTTTTTGTGGCGTGATCTTAGTAACTGCAATGGCCGACGGGCTCGGCAAAGTATCGTCATTTAATTTGACCAATAAATTAACCGGTCCGCCAATTGGATTTAAATCTAAATCGGTACGCTGGCCGGCAAATTGCATGATGCGATCTTCGCGCGGGTTTAATCCCGAGGTTTCCAGGTCGTAAAAGAAAAAAGTTTGCTTATTCATGCAGTTTATCTCATTTCTTTAAGAAGTCAATGATATGGATGGTAGCACTGGCGCCATCGGCGGCAGCGATTATGATTTGCTTAGTAGTGTTAGCACGGACATCGCCAGCAGCAAAGATCCCAGAAATAGCGGTTTGATGATTCTCTGTCTTAATAAATCCGCCATCATCAAGTAATTCTGAAGGCAAGAATCCAGTAGCCGGGGTTTTGCCAATAAAGGCAAAGACAGCATCGAATTGATTTAAAGTGTTGGCATCAACTTCAATATTTTCCATAACTGTGACGTTTTTCCCCAGTTTTTCTATAGCGCTAGTATTAGCCTTGATCTTGGAGCGGCTAAAAATTGCTACTTCACTAGCAAATTCGGCAAGATAGGCGGATTCTTGAATAGCGGAATTACCGCCGCCAACTACGGCAACACGTTTGTCTTTATATAAAGCGCCGTCGCAAAGGGCACAGTAAGAAATCGGAACGGTAACGCCGGCAATATCAAGTTTTTTTGGCGCAGAGCCGGTGGCAATTAAGATTGCACGGGCGACGATTTTTTCGCCGTCAATGACAAGCGCGCCGGATTCGACTTTCTCACATTCACCATAGACAATTTCGGCCCCGAGAGATTCGGCTTGAGATTTGAATTTTTCGGCCAGCTCGGCACCATTACCGAGAAAACCTGGATAATTTTCGATATAGGAAATTTCTGGCAGAGTGCCACCAATATTGCCTTTTTCGAAAACCTTAACTTTGAGCCCCGCCCTCGTGGCGTAGATTGCGGCCGTTAAAGCAGCTGGGCCAGAGCCAACGATGGCGAGATCAAGCATCCTACTCTTCCTCCTCGACTTCTAGCTCTTCTTCGTCTGGATCGCCAGCCATTTGTTTGTCGTAGTCGATTCCCCAGTTGGCGTACTGATATTTAGTCTTAGCTAGTTGAAGCTCGTCGTACATAGCGTTGAGTTCGCTGGTTTTTTCCTTGGCCATCACGATAAATTTGAGTGGTTTATAATAGCCACCGCAAATTTCCTTTTCGTCTTTGTAGGCTAGTTCGCCTGGGATGGTAATCTCGCGAACACCGTTAATATTCATGCCCTCAACACCGGCTTCCCAGCCAGCGATGAGGCCAATGCTGGCGTCCAAAATGCCGGTAAATGATGCTGGATTGTCGTTAGAGTTAAAGGTCGAATCAAAAATGCTTTCGTCTGGACACCAGCCAACATAATAAGCGTAATAGTCAGTGTCGCCTTCGCTAAGCGTGCGGCCGTCACCAATCAAAAGATCTTCGTATTCGAGACCATCAGCATTGGCATTGGATTCGTTGTAGGCGCTGATGCGGCCTTTAAATTCGATAAACTTATTAAAATCGTCTTTGGACATCGAGGCTAAGGCTTTTTGTTTTTCGTAATACTGTTCGCCATATTTATCAAGTAAACGTTCAGAATCGTCTAGGTCACCTTCGCTACCGTTGGCGAGCACAATTGCAGCGTACGAAGCAATAAACGAGCCGAGCATTAAGATGGCAATTACGGCAATCACTAGTCTTTGTTTTTTACTGGTTTTCAGCAATTCTTGGTCCATAAAAACTCCACTTATTAACTCCTTTAATAATAACACGTGTGGGCCAAAAAAATAACCCCCGAAGGGGTTATTTTTAAGGTCTTATTCAGCTTTTTTGGCTGGGCGCATTGGCACTGGGACCTTTTTGAAGCTACCGCCAGCTTTAACGAGAGCGTCAACTGCGGTTTTGGAAGCAAATTGGGTCTCGAGATTGATTTTAGCGGTGAGCTCGCCGCGAGAGATGACCTTAACCTTGGTGTAAGGGTTTGAGATCAAATTCTGATCAGCGAGAACGAAGTTATCAACGTTGCCTTTGAGATCGTTCAAACGATCAGTGTAGACGACTTCAGCTTTAGCGTGGATACTCTTGAAGCCTTTGAGCTTTGGAATAGCCTGCATGATAGCGCGTTGGCCACCCATGAAGCCAGCGGCCATTTTGCGGTGACCAGTACGGGCTTTTTGACCCTTGGTACCACGACCAGCGGTTTTACCTTGGCCGGCTGAGATACCGCGGCCTTTACGGCTTGGGCGAGTATTCTTTTCGACGATTAAATCATTGTATTTCATTACTTAGTCTCCTTTTTGGCGGCTTTAGCACCGTTCCACTGATCACGTGGGACTTGTTGCTTGAGGCCTTCAATTACAGCGTAAGCAATGTTGACTTTGTTGGTAGAACCAAGGGACTTAGAAATAAGGTTTTTAACACCAGTAAGACCCATGATTGAACGAACGGTACCACCTGCGATAATACCAGTACCAGGAGCGGCTGGTTTCATCAAGATGTCGGCGCCAGTAACTTTGGTTTCGACTTCGTGGCAGATAGTTTCACCATCCATAGCGAAGGTAATCATAGATTTCTTAGCTTTGGAAGTGGCTTTGGCGACAGCAGTGGTGACATCGTTACCTTTAGCTACACCAACACCGACTTTATTTTTATGGTTTCCGATTGCAACAAGTGCTTTGAAACGCATGCGGCGACCACCAGCAACAGTACGAGAAACGCGATCAACAGCAATGGTAATTTCGTCGAATTCTTTTGGAGCGACGTCAGCTTTGACGCGGTCGCGGCGATTACGACGATCAATTCTTTTACCAGAGATATCGCGAGATTCTTTCTTGGCTGCGGTCTCATCCGTCATCTTAAGGGTGCCGGATTTATTGATAACTTTTGGGGCTTTATTTTCTTCGGCCATAATTAAAACTCCAATCCTTCCTTGCGGGCAGCGTCAGCGAGGGCGCTCATACGGCCAGCATAAATTTTAGAACCGCGATCAAAGACGACTTTTTTGACCTTAGCCGCTTTAGCCTTCTCGGCAATTTCTTTGCCGACAACAGCAGCTTTTTCGGTTTTGCTACCAGAAAGTTTTTTACCAACGGTAGTAGCGTAAGCCAAGGTGACTTTTTTGTCATCATCGATGATTTGTGCAGTAATATGAAGATTTGAGAAATTAACACTTAAACGTGGGCGCTCAGCAGTGCCGTGAATCTTCGCACGGGTGCGATTAGCGCGAGCAGCAGCTTTCATTATTTCTTACCTGCCTTTCCTGCCTTACGAATGATAACTTCGTCGACATACTTAATACCTTTGCCCTTGTATGGTTCAGGTTTCTTGAGGCTACGGATTTCAGCGGCAACTTGGCCGACTTGTTGTTTGTCGATGCCAGAGACCGTGATCTCCATTTTGTTGGTAGTCAAAGTAATGCCTTCTGGGGCACTGTATTTGACTGGGTGTGAAAAACCTAAAGCCATTTCGATGTCTTTTGGACCGCCAGAAAGACGGAAACCGACACCGTTGATTTCAAGTTTTTTCTCAAAGCCTTTAGTGACACCTTCAACGGCATTATTGAGTAATGCGCGTTGCAAACCGTGCCAGGCTTTTGATTTTGGTTCGTCATTCTCGCGAGTGACGACAATTTGAGTACCTTCGACCTTAGTGGTGGTCTTAGGTTGAACCGGGACGACGAGTGAACCCTTTGGTCCTGCGACAGTAATCTCTTTGTCGCCGACCGTGATTGTCACTCCCGCCGGAATCTCGATGGGTTGTTTTCCGATACGACTCATATTTTCCCTTATTGTTAATATCTTGATAATTATACCACAGATTATAGATAAAGACAAGAGAAAACATAATAATAATTTGTGGTATATTGAAAGTATTATGAGCGCTGCAAGTTTAAAATTCTCTAAAAAGCATAATAAAGTAATTTTGAGCCTTCTTTTCGCCGTGGCGATCGGGTGCGCGACCTGTCTTGGCTTAATTTATTGGCAAATTAGCAACAACACCGTGGCTAGTCGCGAGCCGGTTTCGGGCAATTATCAGCCTGTTTCGGTAACGTCGGCCGAGTCGAGAATCTTGTTTGCTGGCACGACTTTTTGGGGTAGGCGTACAAATACTCTGGCCCGTGCTTCGGAACTTGGCGTAGAATATCCTTTTGCTAAGCTCAACACCTTGGAGCGCGACAAATACCAGGCTTGGATTGCCAATTTGGAGTGTCCAGTCACCGAAAATGACCATACCGAATACGAAGAAGAGGCGCTTTTGGTCTTTAACTGCCACATAGATTATCTAGAAGAGGCTGCTAAATATTTCTCGGCCTTCTCACTGGCTACCAACCACGCCGATAACTGGGGCGAAGAGGGTATTGTCGAGACCAAAGAAAATCTTGATGAAGTCGGAATCCAATATTTTGGCCACTATCGTTACGACAATAGCACCGAAAACTGTGGCATTGTGGTAGTACCGGTGGAAGCTCAGCTCAGTAATGGTCAAGTCTATGAATATAACATCCCGATCGGGTTCTGTGGCGCCCATGGCGTATTTGGTATTCCAACCGCAGAAGCTTTTGACAATATCGAGCACTACGCCAGCGTTTTACCAACCATCGTAATGCCACACATGGGCGTAGAATACGAGAATTCAGCGGATGAGCTCAGGCAAAATCTCTACCGCGCAATGATTGATCGCGGCGCCGACATGGTGCTAGCAGATCATCCGCACCACGTGCAAAACGCCGAAGCCTATAATGGCCATTTGATCGCTTATTCCCTGGGCAATTTCATGTTCGACCAGCAATTTGATGAAACGGTTTATAGCGCCGCCATCGACGCGACGGCTGTATTCGACCCAGACACCGATTTTGAAGCATGGGACAAACTCGGTTCTATTTGTCTCAAGCAGCATGGCGATTGCATCGACGATATCATTGAAAGCGGTTTACCACGTCTCAGTTTAACCTGGACTAATTACGATTTCGTGGCTACCACCGACGCCGGCGATATTCAAACTCGCCTGGGCGACGACGCAGACCGTGCTTTTGTCGGCAGAAGACTCAATTGGGACAGCGTGGTCTCGAATCTGAAATAAGTCAGAGCAAAAAAATAATCCCCTTTTTCTGGGGGATTATTTTTTCGAAGTATTCACTTCGTGAAGCGGTCTAATTACCAAACGCGGACGAGGATTTCACCACCGAGACGGTTCTTCTTGGCTTCACGGCCAGTCATCAAGCCTTTTGAAGTAGAGATGATGACCATGCCACGGCCAGATTTAACCGTTGGGATGTCTTCGGCTGCGGTATAAACGCGACGGCCTGGTTTGGAAATTTTTTCGATTTCGTTGATTTTTGCAACTTCACCAGGGTTAGCAATTACGACGTGGAGAATACCACGCGGTTTGCTGTCCTCGATATCATAGCTTGCGAGATAACCGTTTTTGACCAAAGTTTCAACAACGGCAACTTTGAGCTTAGAAGTAGCAACACGAATTTCGGTTTTGCCAACCATGTTAGCATTGCGAATGCGGGTAATGAGGTCAGCGATTTGATCTGTAGATTGTAATGACATATCTTTCTCCTTTCTCCTTACCAGCTACTCTTTGTTACACCAGGGATTTCGCCCTTGCTTGCTTTTTCACGGAAGGTAATACGACTCATGCCGAAGCGGCGCATGTAGCCACGTGGGCGGCCGTCGAGCATGTCACGGTTTTTAAGACGGGTGACAGAGCTGTTCCTTGGAAGCTTTTGGAGACCTTCGAGATCGCCAGCAGCTTTGAGCTCGGCGCGCTTTGCGCTATATTTTTCGTATAGTTTACGACGTTTTTCGTCACGGAGGACGGCTGATTTCTTAGCCATATTACTTGTCCCCTTTCATGAACGGCATGCCGAAGAGTTCTAACAATTTAGTACTTCCTTCCTTTGAACCATTTTTAATAATAAACGTAACTTCGAGACCGTGAAGAACGGCTGCATCTTCGAAAGTAATTTCTGGGAAAACAGTTTGTTCTTTGAGACCGAGGTTGTAGTTGCCTTGCTTATCAAAAGCAGTCTTTGAGACGCCATGGAAGTCACGGACGTGTGGAAGAGCGATATTGATAAGACGATCAACGAATTCATACATTTTATCGTTGCGAAGGGTCACGAGGTAACCAACTGGGGCACCCATGCCTTTGCGGATTTTGAAGGTCGCGATTGATTTCTTCGCAAGACGAGAGGTCGCAGCTTGACCAGTGATCTTAGCAAGAGTAAGTTCGACAGTTTCGGTGAATTTTTTGTCTTCACGTTTCTTGCCGACACCACATGAAACAATAACCTTCTTGAGTTCTGGAACTTGGTTAATATTCTTAAGACCAAGTTCTTTTTGCAACTTCGCTTTAAGCTCTTTATTGTAGAGCTCTTTTAGGCGAGGCATATTCTTAACTTCAGCCATTATTTAGCTCCTTTCTTAGCCTTAGCGTTAGTTTTCTTCTCGGTTTTGGCAGCTTCAACGAGTTTGAGGTTCGAGAGAACGATGCCGACGTGAATGTCTTTTTTGCCACCTTTTGGATTAAGGTAAGATTTTTTCACGTGGCGTTCGCGAATCCCGATACCCTCGAGGTAAGCTTTGCCATCTTTAACTTTGATGATTTTAGCGGTTTTACCTTTGTTATCGCCAGCAATGACCATAACTTTGTCACCGGTTTTTAGATTTTGTGCCATATTAGAGTACCTCCGGTGCTAAGCTAATAATCTTGGTAAAGCCGAGGTCGCGAAGCTCGCGTGGGATTGGACCGAAAACACGAGTACCTTTTGGAGTTTTGTCATCGTTGACGAGAACAGCAGCGTTTTCATCAAAACGAATAGTTGATCCATCAGGACGACGAATTGGATTTACCGTACGAACGATAACTGCTTTAACGACAGCTTTTTTCTTGGTGTTACCGTGTGGGTCTGCGTCTTTAACTGAGCAGGTGACGATATCACCAACACGAGCATAACGAGCACGGGTACCACCGAGAACGCGGATAACACCAAGTTCTTTGGCGCCGCTGTTGTCGGCAACTTTAAGACGGGTTTCCTGTTGTATCATATTATGCCTCCTCCTCTTTCAGTTCGATAGTGCCGTGTGAGCGCTCAAGAACTTTTACGAGGGTGTAAGCCTTAGTTTTGGAAAGTGGGCGGCAAGCGGCGATTTCGACGCGATCACCCAACTTTGCTTCGTTTTTCTCATCGTGAGCGGTATATTTACGAGTTTTCGTAAATTGCTTGCGATAGAGTGGATGTGTTTCACGACTAACGATGGAGACGGTAATGGTCTTATCACGCTTGTCGGAGGTCACGATTCCTTGTAATGTGTGTGCCATATTAGAACTCCTCTTTCTTAATAATTTTACAGCGGACTGGGAGCTTGTGAGAAGCTAAGCGAAGAGCTTCTTTGGCTTGCTCATCAGTCACGTCGGCGATTTCAAACATCACAGTACCAGCTTTAACCTTAGCGACGAAGAATTGTGGTTCACCTTTACCGGAACCCATTTTAACGTCGAGAGGTTTTTTGGTAACTGGGGTGTGTGGGAAAATACGAATCCAGATTTTACCACCACGTTTGATATAACGAGTGATAGCTTGACGGGCGGCCTCGATTTGGCGGCTAGTGATGCGTTCGTTGTCGAGAGACATCAAACCGTAGTCACCAAAAGCAACGGTGTTGCAGCGAGTGGCGACGCCTTCGTTTTTGCCTTTGCGAACCTTGCGGTGTGCAGTTTTCTTTGGTAGTAAAATAGCCATATTATTTCTCCCCCTTGTAAATCCAAACTTTTACGCCAACAATACCAGCAATGGTTGGAGCGTGGCAGCAGTAGAAATCGATATCAGCACGAAGGGTGTGTAGAGGCACGGAACCTTCGATGAATTTCTCGCGGCGAGACATTTCGGCGCCGTTAAGACGGCCAGAAACCTCGATACGAACACCTTTGGCACCTGCATTCATAGAAGATTGCAAAGCCATTTTAACGGCGCGGCGGAAATTCATACGTTTGCCAAGTTGGAAACCGATGTTTTCTGCAACGAGTTTAGCGTTAAGTTCTGGTTTTTTAATTTCTTCAACATTGATACGAATTGGGGTATCAACGATTTTTTCAAGCTCTTTTTTGAGCTCATTGATGCCAGCGCCTTGTTTACCGATCACTGCACCAGCTTTAGCGGTGAAGATAATAACGGTAGTAAGGTTGGCAGAACGCTCGATGTTGACTTTAGCAATAGTCGGGCGAGCTTTGAAGCGGTTTTCAACCGTTTCGCGGATCTTAGCGTCTTCGACCAAGTTTTTGCGGAAGTCAGATTTCTTCAAAGTGAACCACTTAGAAGACCAGTCTTTGCTGACTTGGAGACGGTAAGAGATGGGATTAACCTTCTGACCCA
>JAUMXN010000004.1 GCA_030529095.1 Candidatus Saccharimonadota bacterium | reverse complement strand
GGCATCTCTGTTGCTTTCTTGCAACAGAAAGACGCGAAAGTCTGGACACCACGCTACAATATGCTAAAACAAAAATCGGACATCGCAGCGGATGTCCAAATCTTTTACAACAGAGATACTCCGTGTGCTGCGGTGCCCGATTAATCCGGAGTACCACAAACGACAGGATTATCCCTGTGTTTCTGTTGCATATATATTAAAGATTTGGACTCTTTAATTATAACATGGAAACACCTTAAAATCGAGTGATAGGCTATATTTTTGTGGCATTTTCCACAACAATTCGCCGTATCGTGTCAAGAAAATCGTCTACCTCTGTTTTCTGTACAATAACTTTCAAACACCGTTTGTGTCCAAGTGGATTAATTTGTTGACATATCAAAGAATTATTTCGTCAAAATCATTACCATAATGCATAATATCTTCCGGTTCGGCCCAAAGTGTGCGTTTGTTGACGCGCCATTTACCAATGAAGAACATCCGCACGACAGCATCGTTTACGTCGCGGTTATTTAGCGCGCGTGGGACGTACGCAAGCGAGAAATGGTACCAAGTGTCGTCTTTGCTATCTAACCGCGCAAATACGCGCTTTCCGCGCCCTAAAACGCGTATATCAAAGCGCTGTGCTAGGGTAGGAAGAGAATAAGTCTTCAACTCATGGATTGCATCGCGAACAGGAGAGTCTACAAGCTCCATATTTCTTAGATCTTCATACTGGCGAGAAGTGAGCTTACCATTGCTTCCTAGAAGTATCTCGTCCAGCTTCCTGGCCGTGATAGTGATTGCGCCGCCGCCACGCGGCTTCTTATAGATTCGGCGTTTCGCCATAAATGCCTCACTTTGGTTGAGGTGCGCCAACAAGGGCGGTATAGCCTTATTATATCGCAACAAAAATATCCTCCGAAGTGGAGGATATTGTTTTAGGCTTCGTTCTTAGCTTTGCGTTTACGTAATGCGACTACGATGAATAGAGCGAATATACATACGACAAGGGTGACGATATGATTCATGATCGCGTCGCCAGTGTTTGGCGTAGAGTTTGCGCCTGTATCTGGTACGGTTGGGATTTCTTCCCAGCGTGCAACCGCGATAGAGTCGCTGCGTGGGTGGAAGTGCTCATCTATTTGCTTATCGCCAACGAACCAACCGAGGAATTCGTAACCGGCTCTTTCTGGGGTTGGGAGCTCGCCGATTTCTTGGTCGCCACGAACAGTCCTTATGATCTTGTCGTCGCCATTTTCTGGATCGAGCGTTACAGTGTATGGGTTAGCCTGGAAGATTGCGTAGACCTTAATGTTCTTTACTTCGGCGGTATCGATTACGAAGTTGTCCGTTAAGCCGTCTTCGCTATCACGATCTAATGCCCAGCCGACAAAGTAGTGCCAGGTATCGCCTGGGGTCGCAGCTTTAAGCGTAATGTCTGCATCTTCTACGGTGTAGCTTGTAGGGTTGGATGAGTCGTTGGCTGGTGGAGTATCCATATCTTCACCACCGAGGTCGTATTCGATAGTATAGTTAATTATTTCCCAATGAGCATAGTAAGTATGATCTTCTGCCGGCATGGTGGTAGTATTAGAAATCTTATCGCCGCCAGTTTGTTCAGTAAACCAGCCAAGGAATTCGTAACCCTTAATATGCGTCTCTGGCAGTTCTCCAAATGGTATGCCGTAGTCACTAGTGATAGTATTAGGGTCGACGGCAGAACCGCCATTGACGTCGAAGGTCGCCGTATATTGATTAATGCTCCAATGAGCAGTATATTCGCGGTCTCCATGAGACTGAGCGGGAATAGTTACGTCTAGATTATTCTCACCATCAATACCTGTGCCGCTCCAGCCGAGGAATGTGTGGCCTTCTTTTGTTGGGCGAGCTAGAACAATTTCGCTTGATTCGTAATTATATTCAGTTGGATTGTTAGCGCCATTCGTACCGCCATCGAGATTGTAGGTGATAGTATATGGAGTTGGTGCAATATTTGCGGTATACTCACGGTTGCCGATGGAGCCTTTTGGAATTGTGACGGTTAAGTTTGTGTTGCCGGTAAGGTCTGTACCGCTCCAGCCGAGGAAGCTGTAATAATCTGGCGCAGTTGGATTATTGAGCGTAATATCGTCAGACTCAATAGTATAAGTATCTGGATTTGCTTCAGAGAGTGTGCCGGTGCCGAGGTCGTAGGTAAGATTATAAACAATCGGAGTGTATTTCACTTCTAGGGTAGTATCGAAGTTTACTAGATCATTAAAGTCCCAGACATCATTTCCTTTATACCATGCAGCCGTATAGCCTGGACGCTGAGTAATTGCAAATTCTTGAGCAAGGCTACCGACATACTGGTCTTTAGTAAAATCTGTATTATCAAATTCATTAATATAGCGGATATTTAGGCGCGTTAGCTCTGCTTTCGCGTAACCATTGCCAAGTTTAGCGTAGTCTTCGATGGCGTCTTCACTAGCTTCAGTAGTTGCGATGGTTTTAATAGGATCTTGATCGCTTTCTTCTGCGTCAAATCCGACCATATGTCTTGTCGATTCGACGGTGTTTCCAATATATCCGGAGCCGCCGCCGCCGGCACCGACTTTGCCGCTCTGGTAAGTACCTACGCCACCGCCATACCAGCCGCCACCTCCGCCGCCGCCATGGTTATTTGTTGAAGTTCCGCCAAAGCCAAATCCGGCAGATCTGCCGCCCTGTGTCTGAGTCCCTGGTGTTCCTCTAACAAATAACGCTCCAGAGACAGTCCAACTTTGGGCCCCTGCGTCAAATCCTTGGCCATATCCTCCAGTAAAACCGCCACCATGACCACCATTTGAGCCCCGGTTATAATGGTCTATTCCGCCGCCACCACCAGCGACTATTGCGACTAAATCTTTTTTATCTTCAAATTCATTTAGTAGACCAGAATCCAATGCGATATGAGTAGCACCACCACCACCTTGTGCATTATAATGGTCTGCACCTGTTCCGCCGCCATTATATCCACCAACATAAGAAGTAGCAGTTCCGCCAACATTTATATAAATAATTTGATTAGCGTCAAAATCATATAGTCCTGTCGCATAGCCACCGTATCCGCCGACTTTATCCGTATAACTTCCGCCCTGCGCACCCCAAACATGTAGTTGAAGACCTGCCGTAATCGGGAGTGCGAAAGTCTGTTCATTACCAGTATAGCCCCAGCGCCAAGTAACTTTTTCGTAGGCCGCATAAACAGTAGTGTCGCTGGATATTTCATCTAGGTTTAAGCGGTTCTTGGCGTCGTATTCAGAATACCAAGTGATAAAGTCTGAAGAATCCACACCAGTGTTATAGACCGGTTCTTTATATTCACCACTTTTAACCGTATGATCGTCATTATATTCGACAATGTTAGTAGTAGCGCCGCCATCAAACTCGCCGAAGGTAGAATTAAAGGTAACCGTATATGCACTGGCGTTTGCCACGCCGAAGATAGCAGAGAGGAATGCGGAGACAAAAAGCCCTCTAACAGCAATAGAAAGACTCCTACTTTTCTCCACAATTAACCTTTCTCTTTAAATGAAATGCTTATATATAATTTTAGCATAAGCTCCAAAAAAAAGAAGACATTAGCTTTATATAATATAATAGTCTTTCTATAAGTTTTGCACAGGTAGCTCGTATACGCAGTGGATCTTGTTGTTGCGTTGTTGCGGTTGGGGTTGCTAATGCTTCGGGTTGTATTCTTCAGTTCTAGTGAGGCCAGGGATATAGTTTGTAGGATATAAAACATTGATTATACCCTTGATGCGATAGATGTCTGATACGAGGTAGTTCCAATTCGATTCTACTCGGTTCACCATTTCGCAATCAGAGCCAGAATCAGGCTCTTTTTTGTTGTCTATAACAGGGAAGAGTGGGTTTAAATCGTCCGTTCCAAAAATTTTGCCTTTTTATAAAAGACCAACCCCGAAGAGTTGGTCTTTTGAGCGATTCTATTCTAGGACAGCATTTTGATAAGCTTCAATGAGCTGTTCGTCCGCTTCACGGTCGGTACTGCCGTGGAAATACCATTCGCGTACCGCTGCTTCGTCTGGGAGATTAGTTTTCATATAGACATATTTGCGACTTGAATCATAGCCGCTGACATTCTGCGCCATATGGTCATAGAATCGAGTACGGTCTGGACGACCACTGATTGAGGTTAGGTCGAAATCGCGATGGCGGTCCTCGTCGCTAACGCCAAGCAAAGCCTCGGCGAGGTAGATGAGCGTGCCGGTACGGTCGGAACCATGAGTGCAGTGCACGTAAATATTTTCACCAGCAATGATGTCGTTCATGAAACTTGTCAGAGCCGATCTTGCCGCGTCGTAATGCCCCTTGTCGTACATGATGTCATAATTTATCAACGCATGTCGCTCGTAGCCTTCTGCGAAGTGGCTGCCATTATTTTCGCTGCGAACGTCGTATTCTTTAGTTAGGCCGAGTGTGCCCAGAGCCGTAACGTCCATGCTGTCCAATCTTTCGCCACGCATAATGCGGCCGTATTGGATTTTTCTACCGTTTGCTGCGGTAATTCCGCCAAGATCACGTACGTTGCGAGCCTTCGGTAAATCAATTAAACGTCGTTGTCCGGCAGCCTTTACGTAACCATGAACATCTTCGTCTGCGGTTGATTCCCAATAGTATGTTATGCCAGGAATCATGTTCGTAATGACGCCATTGGCAACAGAAACATAGTTCGCTTCGTCGCCCTTTTCTTTTGTGTTTTCGTCGGAAAGGTAGACTTTTAATTCATCGGTTGTTTTGGTGTCGTAGCCCTTTGGCTTATCGCAGTAGACGGTACCAGTCGTAGCGTAGTGGAAGTTCGTTGGAAAGTCGGTCGAAATCTGCGGATTAATGCTAGTTGCCTTACAGTTATTTTCATCATAATTTGACTTCATATTAGTAAAGAAGGTTGTCTCGTCTACTATCCAATTATTGACATTTGCATAATAGTTGTTGACTGCATCGCTAGTAATATCATAAGTTACGACTTCGTCGCTAATATTCTCTTCTGTATCGAGCCCTTGGATATCTTTGAGATAAACTTCGATAACCGGGTGAGCTACGCTTACCTTTGTACTATCGGAAGTAGGATTATCTACTTTGCGACTATTCTTGTGTACTCGGTAATACTTTGTGCCTTCGGTCTGAACCCAGTAGGTGCTTCTTCTTGCTTTTCCGGCGGCGTCGGTGGCACTCACATACGACGTGTCTTCGAGGGTGAATTTGCAATTTAATAAGCTATTATCGCTTGTTACGGTAATTCCTCCACAGCCAGCCGACAAATCGCTAATAGTTGGGAAGCGTGAGGTTTTGCCGTTATCGAACGACTTTAGGTTAGGGTTGGACCAGGCATCTGCAGAAGGAAGCTGCTCACTTTGGGCGATGTCATATTTAACATCAGTATCGCTGTGGCTGGCATAATGGAGCAATACGGCCTTCTTGCCAGGTTTCGTGTGTAGATAATAGAAACGCTCGGTCTCTTGGTCATAAATGCCGTCATCGTTTACGTCGCAATCATAGGCATCGCCGCCCTTCGGTGAGTCTCCGTCGACTAGTGTGCCAAACGTAATCTCGTCACCTCGTGCATAGCCGCCACCACTTGCCGCACATCCACCAGTGCCTGTAGTTTCGCAAATTTCGACATGAAGTTCCGTTGCTTCCCTACAGACATATATTTTCTCTTTCCAGACGGCATAGAGGGTTATAGTATCTTTTTGGGCAAGATTAATAACCTCTGCCTCGTCGGCGATTGCCGTGCCAGTACCGTCGGCTTTTGTGTTCCAGCCGCTAAATACGAATCCCTGGATTTTAAAGGTATTTGACGGGAGTGTTTTTGCTTCGTTATAGGTCATCTGAACGTCGTCCATTGAACCGTCGACCGTCGTTGATTCCGGAGCATTGCTATCGAAAGTAATTATATAGGCGTTTGCTGCCCATTGAGCATAAAGGTTAATCGTTGTGCCATTTTCGCTGCTCAAATTAGACACTTCTGCCGCGTCGTCATAATCGTCTCCGGAGCCGTTTATGGCAGTGTTCCAACCAGTAAAGGTGTGTCCGGCATAGGCGAATGGATTAGCCGGCAATTGCTTAGTCTCGTCGAACTTCATTTCGATATCATGGATGTCGCCGCTAGTATTATTGGCGTTTAGTCTGATTGTGTATTCGTTCGCGTTGAATATCGGCGAAAGCGTTATATCGTCCGTGATTGCTTCATCTAGGCTAATTGTGTTGCCTTCTTCGTCTGTCCAGTCCGCAAAGGTATAACCGTTCTTTGATGGTTCTGGAATGTTGATTGTTTCGCCATAGTTTATAGTTTTTTCTTCTTTGTTTCCGTCGGTATTAATCCATGAGACGACTAGACGATCTTTAAGATTAATATTGAAGGAAAAGTCCAACTCGTTGTCTGTAGTGGCCGTGGCATTGACAAATACCGTGATCGTTGCGGCAGAGATGAGAGCTATAGCAACGCTGAAGATTTTAAGGATTTTTTTATGTTTCTTGAGGAAGACTATGCAAACGAAGGCAAGGCTAGCAGTAAAAACGGCGAGCGAAATGACGCTAAAATGGACGAAGTCACCAGTGTTTGGGTTCGCGCCAGTATTTGGCATGATTGGGATTACTTCCTCGATGTCGGTGAAATGAATGAAGAATTTGACGTTAGTGGCTTGTGCGCGCTGATTGATGTCTGTGATGGCCGTAGTATATTTAGCCGTGACGATAAAGATTAAATCTTCGCCAGCGTTGATTTGTTCGTTTGTGTGCTGGTCGTATTCGTAGGAGATATACGGATTTTCGTTGTCGTCAGTAATGGACTCGATGACATGGTCTTTGATATCTGTGTTTTTAAGCGTGATGGTGTATTTTGCGGAGTCATTGAGCTGATGGAAGGTGACGTCTGATACAATGTTTGTCTCATTGAAGCTCGTGATGGCGCCTTCGGCGGTAGTGGAGAGTTCGCTGATTTCGGCGTTCTCGATTTTGAAAAGATTTGCCGTCGCAAAAGCGGAGATGGTGGAGAAAATTGAGACTACAAAACCTACGACTAGAACCGCAGTAATGATTTTCGGCAGACAATTACGGCGTCTGGTTTGATTTTCTTTCTTTAGATTGCGCATGCGCATCTGCCCTCCCCGATAGTGTTGCTCCACATACAACATTCTCCACTTTACTTATGTTTATTTTATCATGGTCGTGGCTAAACGCAAGACTTGATTTTTGTGAATTATAGTTGGATTTGTGGGTGCAGTGGATCTTGTTGCCGGGTTGTTGTGGTTGGGGTTGCTAATGCTTCGGGTTGTATTCTTCTGTTCTAGTGAGGCCGGGAATAAAGTTTGTAGGATATAAAACAGTAATAATACCCTTGATGCGGTAGATGTCTAATACGAGGTCGTTCCAATTCGATTGGACTCGGTTCACCAAAAAAACAAAAAGAAGGCCCAAAGGGTCTTATTTTTGTTTCTTGATTATCGCGCAGAGACAAAGCCGCGCAACGGGTTCGCCCGCCGCAGGCAGATAGCGAACTTTAGTGAGCGTCTTCCCACCAAGAAAAATCCCCGGTATTAAACCGGGGATTTAGATTAGGCCACATCATCAACCAATGTCTTATTCCATATGGTATAAGTTCGTCTATTGCGAACCGGTATCCAAAACGGTGCCAGAAAGTAGACTCTCTTAGTCTTAACCTTTTTCAAATACCCCTTAAGGTCTTTAGGAAAACCTTTTCTGGTTTTTGAAATAAAAATTCCGACCAAGCTAGACTTCATATAGATGCGACTATAAGCACCCAGTCGCTCACCATCTCCCGAGAAAACAAACGGACCCTGACGAAATCTGGGCTTATCAACAAAGTAAGTATAGCCCCCCTCGTCATCCATCATACGATACTTATGACAACATTCCGCTCCAAGTGTAATAAGCCATTCCTCGACAGCATTGCAGCTTGACTCTGGCACGATCGTTACGCAAAACTTACTTTTCATTCTTATTCCTCCGCAAAAACTGGTGTGATCAAAACTGCCAAGCTACGAGAGCCACCGTCATCGACACAACGCCAAGTGCCAATCTTTTGGCCATTGCTCGTGACATTGCGCGACAGAAACGGGACATCCATTTTATCGAATTTCTGGAGCTCAACTACCACTTTTTTCTCCTTACTACTCGGATCAAAAATGGTGCGCGTCTCCTGAGCGGCTCTAAATCCGTTCCGCTTCATCCAAGCGTCTACTTTATTAGCTGGCCCCTCGACATAGTATTTGCACATACCCATATTGCCACCTCCTTTAATAGTCTATGATGCTATGTGCAGGCCTTAAGTTTCTTGAGAAAACTCTATCTTCTCACTATCTTAATTATACAATAAAAACTGCGAATAGTCAATCCGCTACGCTTAAAGCCTAAGAAAAAGCCCTTGGCTAAGCCAAGGGCATTGAAGTTTTAAATTGGTTCAATTTCATAAACCCGATGCGTTAATTTCTTAAAACAATCAACCAGGGTTTCTATCACAAAGCTAAAATAACAGGCATGATTCACGATGCTCTTTATTGGATCGCCATACGCGTCGAGTATTACGACGCCGTCACGGACAACAATACCACCGCTAACATCAGGTTCGGATTGGCAAACCCAAGCCACAGGTTTTATCTCATCGAAAAAACCAATCGCATCAACTGCGTACTCAGCTATTCCGAACTCCACCGGGATCGGCCCTGCGGCTATATAGTCAACCGGATGCCAAAAAGCAATCACGTCGCTACCAGATAGCACGTAGCCATTGAGATGAAACTTGAGTTTCTTTTTAAGTATAACCCTAAAACCAAAACCCCAATGTTCTTTTGCATCCGCCAAAAGTCCGCCTTCTGTTACCGATATATCTTTTTTATAAGGCGCAGGATATACCCAGTTATTCTTAAACCATTTCGCGTTCGCCTCTCTTAGTTCTTCTATTCCCATATAACAATTTTTCTTCACTGCCAACACCTCCTCTAATACAAACGAACCAATCTATTAAACTTCAAAGGGATATAAAAAATCCCCCATAATTTAATTATAACACAAAAAACATAGATAGTCAATTTAGAGAGCTTTTCAAAAGATAAGAATTATGGTATAATTCAGATATGAGTAACCAAAAAATCGTCGCTTTAATTGGTCAAACCAATGCCGGCAAATCGAGCCTCTTAAACCGTATGGCTAGAAGGAATATCGCCATCGTCGCTCGCGAAGAGGGCACCACGCGTGATAACGTCTCCGCCAGCATTGATGATAGTTTTTTGCTGATCGATACCGCCGGTCTTAAAAACCCGGAAGACGATTTTGAGGCCAGCATTCAAGAGCAAATCAACGACGCTATCGAAGTTGCCGATCTGATTTTGCTCACTGTTGATTCTTCTAAATATCCTAGCCAAAAAGACCGCGATATTGCTAAAGCCGCGCTGAAATCTAAAAAACCGGTTTTTCTCGTGCTCAATAAGAGTGATCTTGGTGAAAGCCTCGATAATGCTGAATTTTTGAAACTCGGTATTAAAGATTATGATACCTTCCGTACCTCCGCCACCACTGGCCGCGGCACCAACGAGCTTAAATCTGCGATCATCAAAAAGCTCGCTATTACCAAATCTACCCCTGTTAAAGAAGGCTCAATTAAACTCGCTTTGATTGGCCGTCCAAACGTTGGCAAATCTAGCCTGTTCAACACTTTAGCCAAAAAGCAACAAGCCGTAGTTAGCTCCCGCCAGGGAACCACGCGCGATGTAAATCGTGTCAACGTCAAATTTAAAGGTCAGAATCTCGAAATTCTTGATACTGCTGGCCTTAGAAAACCAGGCAGACGCGAAGTTGGTATCGAAAAATTCTCCGCCATTCGCACTCTGGCTGCTATCGAAGAAGCCGATATCTGTGCTTTGCTCGTTGATGCTACCGAATATCATTCCAAACTTGATCAGTCACTCGCTGGCCAAATTATCGAAGCTGGCAAGGGAATTATTATCGTTCTTACCAAAACCGACCTCGTTGACGCCGAAGAAATCGACCACATCATGGACGAACTTGAGCGCGATTACAACTTCCTACCATTCGCACCGCTTCTTCTTACCAGTTCCGAAACCGGCGCTAACGTAACTAAGCTATTTGAGCTTGCCACCGACATTTTCGAAACTAGAAAACTCGAAATTAAAACTTCCGACCTCAATAAAGTTCTCACCGAAGCTATCGTCGAACACGCTCCAGCCGGGCTCAAAAACACCCGTCCAAAGCCAAAATACATCGTCCAAACCGACACTTGTCCACCTTGGTTCGTGGTTCATGGCCACAACCTCGAGCTTTTGCACTGGTCATGGAAGCGCTTTTTGGAGCGCAAAATCCGCGAAAAATATCCTTTTGTCGGCACGCCAATTATGTTCTCTTATCGTTCAGATGACAAAAAGGACGAGGAATAACTTCTATGAGATTAATTGTTGGTCTAGGAAATCCGGGAAACGAATATAATTTTACCCGCCACAACTTCGGTTTTTTGGCGCTTGATTTTTACTGCAAAGTTCACCAAATTAACTGGGAAACCAACCCTAAATTTGGCGCTGTTTGGACCCGTGTCGGCGATACATTCTTCATTAAACCGCAAGATTACTACAATGAATCCGGCAAAGCTGTTCGTGCTTTCGTGAACTTCTATAAGATGAATCTCTCTGATATTTTAGTCGTTTGTGACGATTTTGAACTAGAGTTCGGTAAAATCCGCTACCGCGAGCGCGGCTCCGCCGGCGGTAATAACGGCCTTAAATCCATCATTAAAGAACTCGGCACCGATGAGTTTCCTCGCCTCAGGCTCGGCACAGGGAACGACGAACTTCGCAAAAAGATTGGCGACGTCGACTTCGTTTTATCTAAATTCACCCCTGAAGAACGCGAAAAATTACCCGCTATTTTAGCATCCATCGATTCGCGCCTAAACTCCTAACTAAACCCTTAATTTCAAGCATCGTAATTGTCTGATTAAAAATCGCCGCCGGCATCTTGGTTTTTTCGATCATTTCTTCGCCGTTTTTGACACCTTCGCTCATCAGTCTTAACAGGGAAACCTCCTCTTTACTATCCCCGAAGATCGTTGTCTGTTTGAATCCAGCTTTTGGACGTTTTGGAAACAATAAATCTAGCAAGTCATCCACATCGGTATAGGGGTTTGCCCCCTGTTTCAACAGCTTATTACACCCCGCCGACATCGGCCGTGTGATATCGCCCGGCACCACAAAAAGCTCCTTACCCTGGTCCAAGGCGTGCATAGCCGTATTTAAGGATCCCGAGCGTTCTGCCGCTTCAACCACTACAACCGCATCGGAAAGCCCCGCTATCAGCCGATTACGGGCCAAAAACGAGGTTTTTGGATAAACCTTCTCACCCGGAGCGTATTCGGACAAAATCAGGCCGTTTTTCTCTATAATTTCGCGCGCCAAACCCTCATGCGCCCGCGGATAGATCTGATCAATCGGCGTGCCTAGTACCGCCACCGTCACACCACCGGCATCCAGTGCCGCCCGGTGCGCAATCGAGTCAATCCCATAAGCCAAGCCCGAGATCACCACCGCACCACGCCGCGCCAACTCAAAAGCCATTTTATAAGCAATTTCTTCTCCGTATTTTGTGCAATGCCTCGTCCCTACAATAGCGACACATTTTAACCGCTCCGTCAAAGTACCATCCACCATATTTTGCGGAATTTTACCACGAAAATACAACATTTTAGGCTTAACCGCAATAGCATCTAGCACCCCTGTAAAATTATTCTCCAGGGGCAAAATTTGATTGATTTTATTGTAAAAGTGTGAAAAAGGTGTTGACATTTTTATCCCCAAGTGATATAATTAAAGACAGTTGAGACATTTAGTCTCACACCGCACCTAAATAAATTATAATTTCGGCTACTGTTTAGACTGTAGCAGAAATTGCGTGCTTTTGAAACCCCAGACTTCAAACATCTTCTATTAGCGTTTGGAGCCTTTAAGTATTACCTCCACTTACAGGGGACCAATTTCGAAGGCATAGCAATCCCTCTAACCGGCGGGCCCCAATATTGTGTGAGGTGGGTCGCGCTTCCGGGGTTCTCCCGGTGTCAAAAGAGATGTGTTAGAGGGCCAAATAACCTCAGGTGATGCCCACCCTTACCTGAGGTTTTTTGGTGTCAAAATTTCTGACCCAACTCGCTCATGCTTGCATAGGTGTGCTATTATTATATATATGTCAAAAAACCTAGTCATCGTCGAGTCTCCTGCTAAAGCGCAGACCATTGAGAAGTATTTAGGGAAGGACTTTCAGGTCCTAGCCTCGGTTGGCCATATTAGAAAAGATACCAAGGTCGACAAATCCACCTTCGACGTGACTTATGAAATTGATCCAGAACATACCAAAATCATCAGCGCGCTCAAAAAAGCCGTTAAAGAATCCGACAAAATCTGGCTCGCAACCGATGAAGACCGCGAAGGAGAATCAATTTCTTGGCACCTTCTTGAAGTTCTGAAGCTACCAAAAGACACCGCTAGGATTACTTTCCACGAAATCACTAAACCGGCGCTCGAAAAAGCCATCGAAAATCCTCGCACCGTCGATATGGACATGGTTTATTCTCAGCAGGCCCGTCAAACCCTCGATATGCTCGTGGGTTACGACCTTTCCGACATCGTTCGCCGCAAAGTTCCAGGCGCTATTTCCGCTGGCCGCGTCCAGTCTCCAGCTCTTCGCCTAATTGTCGAACGCGAAAAAGACATTGAAAAATTCGAATCAAAATCCAGCTTCAAAGTTAGTGGAGATTTCGAAAATCAAGCCAAATTCGTAGCCAATCTCGAGGGCGACAACCCGGCAAACGAAGACGAGGCCACCAAGTTGCTCAATAATTTGAAAGATGCCAAATTCGTCGTTTCAGATATTGAAGAAGCTGAGGGAAGCAAGGCCAACCCAGTACCACTTACGACCGCCGCACTCCAGATTGAAGCCAACTCCAAACTCGGCTTTAGCTCCCGTACTACCATGACCGCCGCGCAAGGTCTCTACCAAGCCGGTTTGATTACTTACCATCGTACGGACTCCCTCAATCTTTCATCCCAAGCCGTCGCTTCTATCGCAAATTATATCGAGACCAACTTTGGTAAAAACTATCTTAAAGTTCGTTCGTTCAAAACCAAAGATGCTTCCGCCCAAGAAGCCCACGAAGCTATCCGTCCAACCCATATCGAGAACACCTCGGCCGGTAAGAACGACTACGAACGCAAGCTCTACCAATTGATTTGGTCTCGTACTGTTGCTACCCAAATGGCCAACGCCAAGGTTGCCAAAACCACCATCGAAATCGAAGGAAACGATAAAAAATTCGTCGCTAAAGGCGAAGTTGTAATCTTCGACGGTTTCCTTAAGGTCTACGGCAAATCCAAAGATTTGGAGCTTCCACATCTCAAAAAAGGCGACTCGGTTAGCCTACTCGAGCTCACCGCTAAGCAAACTTTCGCCAAACCAGCCGCTCGCTACACCGAAGGTTCTCTCGTTAAAAAACTCGAGGAACTTGGCATCGGCCGCCCATCTACCTATGCTTCTATCATGACCGCTATTCAGGCTCGTGGCTATGTTATCAAAGGCGAGTCCGAAGGAGAAGACCGCGAAGTGGTCGCTCTTTCTGCCAAACCAGCATCCGAAATTAAACGCCAAATGGCTACCGAAAAATTCGGCGCCAACAAAGGCAAACTCATCCCAACTCCAATTGGTGAACTCGTCGCCGGCTTCCTCGTCGACAATTTCAAAAACATCGTTGATTATAAATTTACCGCTAACATCGAAAAAGACCTCGACCTTATCGCCGAAGCCAAACTCGAACGCGTCAAAATGCTCCGCGACTTCTACGGCCCATTTAAAAACACCGTACTCGCCGCCGATGGCGTTGAGCGCTACAACAATTCACGCTTGCTTGGCCATGACCCAGAAACTGGCGAGCCAATCTATGCTAAAATCGGCAAAAATGGTGGCTTCATTCAGCTTGGCGGCAACGAAAAGGAAACTGGAAAAAAACCACGTTTTGCGCCTCTCCCAAAGAGAAAATCCGTCAAAACTGTTACCCTAGAACAAGCTCTCACCCAGCTCGCTTTACCGACTTTGCCACGCACGCTTGGCACCGCCAAAGACGGCACCGAAATCATCGCCGCCAATGGTCCGTTCGGCCCATACCTCAAAGCAGGGAAATATAATATACCAGTTAAAGATATTGATCCATACACCGTGACAATCGATGAGGCTCTTCCTCTTTATGAAGCCAAAATCAACTCGATCATTGCTGACTGGGACGAAATTCAGATTATTAATGGCGCCTACGGCCCGTACGTCAAAGGCCCAGGCCGTCGTAACTTTGTCCGCGTGCCAAAAGACGTTGATCCAAAAACCGTTACTTTAGAGCAGGCTAAAGAATACTTAGCCAACAAACCAAAAACCAAACGCCGCGCCGCTAGAAAAACCGCCAAAACCAAAGCCAAAACCGCCAAGAAAAACTAGTGTTTGACCCCGGGCTTATGGAACGGCCCGGGATTTTTCATGTCCAACATCTCATTATTAAGTCACATTTCACTAATGTTTAAAACTTTTAAAGATTTTTTTTCAAATTCTTCAAAATATATGCTACAATATATTCAAGAACCGGGAGAAATCGTAGTTGACAACTACGATAAAAAATGGTATCATATTAAAAATTTATATTAATAACAGAGGTGGAAAAAAGGAACACTTTAATGGATCAAAATGCGGAAATCCTAAAAAAAGCAATCTCTGGCAGTCTTTCAATCATTGAACAAGACCGCGAAAAAGAAATCATATCCCGCCGTTTCGGTTTGAACGGCAACAAAGAAACCCTTGAACAAATCGGGGAAATGTTATCGATCACACGCGAACGCGTCCGTCAGCTCGAAAAAGCTATTCTTATTCGTCTTCGTATTTCCGCAGAAGAGAACAAGATCGGCGAACTCGCCGCAGCCGAAAAAATCATTATCAGAAATCTTGATGAAATGGGTCGTACTGCTAAAATTTCCGACCTCGCCGATAAAATTTATAACCGATCCACCAATAACGCAGAGAGGACCGGCCTTTATTTTATTGCTACCTTTTCCAATAACCTTACCGTAGTAGAAGAGAACGATAAGTATTACGCTGGTATCGCTATCGCCAAAGACGGTAACGAAAAAGAAATGCGCAAGAAGATTGACGAAATCGTCAACATCATCAAAGAGAACAAAAACCCAATGACTCTAAGTGAACTTGACGACAAGCTAAATTATGAGCACCCTAATCATATTAAAGCCGTTGCGTCAATTTCTAAGTTGCTCGCTTCTCTTAATGGTCTCTATGGTCTCACCAAATGGCCAGCAGTTAATCCAAAGAATATCCGCGACAAAATCTTCGTCATTCTCGAAACCAAAAAAGAGCCAATGCACTTCTCAGATATCGCCAAAGAGATCGCCGAGTCTAATTTTAAACGCAAAAACGTTACTATCCAGGCTATCCACAACGAGCTCATTAAAGACCCTCGCTTCATTTTGATTGGTCGTGGTATCTACGCTCTCAAGTCTTGGGGTTATTCTAAAGGCACCGTCGCCGAAATCATCAAAGGCATCCTCGAGAATGCCGGCGAGCCACTTTCCCGCGAAGAAATCGTTAAGCGTGTACTTAAAACCCGCAAAGTCAAAGAAACTACTATTTTATTGAATCTTCAGAACAAGACTTTCTTCAAAAAAGTAGACAAGAATTCTTACACTCTAGCTTAAGTTTTATGATAAAATAAAGGTATCATGTTGGAAAACATCATACATTTCATTCTTATGCCAATCGTTTGGATTCCGGCCGTAGCAATTTTGGCGTTTCTAACCTATCGTAATTATAAAAAACTCAACAAGCTAAAAGTATTAAATGTCGACTCCGTGCTTTTGATGCTCGAAATTCCACGTACCAACGACAAAAAAGAGCTTGCCGCCGAGCAGCTTTTTGCCTCACTTCATGGTATTTTACGCGATAAGGCTGAGCTCAAAAATTCTGGTGGTGTACAAGAGCATTTGTCTTTTGAAATTGTTTCTACCGCTGGCCAAATTCGTTTCTATGTTTGGGTGCCAAAAGTCTTGCAAAGCTTTGTCGAAGGCCAGATTTATTCTCAATATCCAACCGTCCAAATCCACACCATGACCGAAGATTACACCGATGGCCGTGGCAAATATCCAGTTACTTATTCCTCCGAACTTGCCCTTACCGACAACGAAGTCTTACCAATCAAAACTTTCGATACGTTCGAAGTCGACCCGCTCGCTGGTATTACTGGTACTTTGGCTAAACTCGATCCGGATAATTCCGAAGAGCTCTGGATCCAAATTCTTACTCGTCCAATTCCTGATGATTGGCACAAAAACACTACCGACGCTTGGGTCAAGCGCGTCAAAGCCGGCCGCAAACCACTATTTTCTAATGTAGACTGGTCTTGGATCGTCGAAGCTCTCGGGGCTTTGTTCCGCCCACCAGCCGGCGGCACTGGTTCCGACGAAAAGATCGAGCTTTCTGAGCGCGACAAAACCCGCATCGCCAAGGCCGAAGAAAAAGCCACCAAACTTGGCTACGAAGTTAAAATTCGCTTGGCCTATCTCGGTAAATCCGATGTCGATGCCAAGCTAAATATGCAAGCTCTCGTTGGTACCTTCAAACAATATAACTCCACCAACCTCAATGGTTTCAAAATGGTTGGCGGCAGTTTCAATCCAAATGATCTCGACGCCTACAAGATGCGTCAATTCAGCGATCACGGCTTTATTCTTAATATCGCTGAACTCGCCTCAGTCTATCACTTGCCACACACCTCTGTGGAAACCCCTAATATTGTCTGGGCTAACTCCAAGACGGCTGAACCACCGGCCAAGCTTCCGGTTCTCACCGGTATGCCTTCGGTGGATGAAAATATCTCCGCCTTTGGCCTTACCAACTTCCGCGGCATTAATCACCAATTCGGTTTGCTCCGCCGCGATCGTTCTCGTCATATTTATATTATTGGCCAGACCGGGGCAGGGAAAAGCGGCCTTCTAGAACTCTTAGCGCTCTCTGATACTTTCTATAATCACGGCTACTGTATTATCGATCCGCACGGTGACTTTGCCATCGATAACCTTCGTTTTATTCCGGAATCACGCATCAAAGATGTTATTTACTTCAACCCAGCCGATGTCGATTATCCTGTCGCCTTTAACCCACTCGAAGTTTATGATCCGTCCCGCAAACCAAATATCTGTTCCGAAGTAATCGGAGTGCTTAAACGTATGTTCGGCGATTCTTGGGGTCCTCGCCTCGAGCACATTTTGCGCTATACTATTCTCGCCCTTCTCGACCGCCCAGAAACCACCTTGCTCGATATTTCCCGCATCTTGACCGATAAAGAATTCCGCAAAGAAACTCTCGAGTATTGTACCGACGTCACGGTTCTCCAATTCTGGAAACACGAATTCGGCCAATGGAACGAAAAACAGGTTAACGAATCTATCGCCCCAGTTCTTAACAAGGTCGGCGCCTTCACCGCCAACCCAATCATTCGTAATATCATCGGCCAGCCAAAGTCTAGCTTCAATATCCGCAAAATCATGGATGAAGGTAAGATCCTTATCGTCAACTTGTCTAAAGGTCTCATCGGCGAAGATAACGCTGCTATTCTTGGTGCCTTCCTAGTCACCAAAGTTCAGCTCGCCGCTATGAGCCGCTCCGACATTTCAAACATCGAAGATCGTCGACCATTCTATCTTTATGTAGACGAGTTCCAGAACTTCGCTACCGATTCCTTCGCCGTAATCCTCTCTGAGGCTCGTAAATACGGCCTCAACCTTACCGTGGCCAACCAATACGTCTCACAAATGACCGAATCAGTCCGCGATGCCGTCTTTGGCAACGTCGGTACCACTATCAGCTTCCGTGTTTCAGCCGACGACGCGCCAGTGCTCGTTAAGCAATTCGAGCCAACCTTCGAGGAGTCTGATATTATCCAGCTCAACAACCGCCACTTCATTATCTCGATGATTATCGGCGGCGAAAAAGTGCCTGCATTCTCCGCTACAACCCTTTCTATTCCTCATACACCAAAAGACAACTTCGACGCCATTGTGGCCCATTCTCGTGCCAATTATGCTCGTACTCGCGCTGCCGTCGAGGCAGAGATTAAAGATACCATCGAGCAATCAGAAAAGTACAAGAAGGTATTATCTGATTCTGGTCGCCAAGATGCCGAAGGCCAGCTCCAAGTTAGACCCGAACAAAAACCGAACTTTAAATATCAGCCAAAATTCCCAAAAAATCACACGCCACAAGGCGACATGATCAAGCAAAAAATCAGCCCGAACGCCGCGGAGGGCAAGGAATCACTCGGCTTAAAAGATCTTGCTAGGCTCGCAGCCAACAAAGAATTAGGGAATCAAACGCCAAAAAAAGGCAACTCCAAGAAGACCAAAAAAGGGAAATAAGCCTCTTTTGATGCTTCCCCACCCCTGTTGTACCCCTGTAAAAGAGCCTTTTTGACCCCTCATAAACCCTTATAGGCCCCTATAATGCCTCTATGAACCACTCATATTAACCCCTATAAGTCATTATTTCAACACCATTTCTATCCCTGTTGCACCCCTGTTAGTTCTCTGTTTGACCTCTATAAAACAAAATATCTAAAGATAAAAACTCGACAAATTAATATAAAAACCTCAACCAACGTATGAATAGCAAATCACACAGCCACACAAACAGGAAAGCACGCCATACAAAAATCCACGTACAGGCAAAATATCCATAAGCAGAATAAAATCTACCTGCAAAAGACGTAAAGTCAACCGTCTTCCAAACATAATCGTAATGTCGCACAATACATATTTTGCGACATATAACCTGTAAAACCGAGCCCACATCAACAATCGTCTAAAAAGCGATTCTGGCTAGGGGAACCAAGGGAAACGGCCTCTTTTATTCCCGTTTAACTATGTATTTCATTGTCCAGGTATTTTTATCTAATATACTTGCCAAAATGCTCTTAAAAACGGCTCAGAAACGATTCTGAAAACCCCTGGATCCGCCACCCCTATTACACCCCTATAACACCCCTAGTCGGCCCCTGATAGTGTCTATTAGGCTCATTTGGCCCCGATTTATTTGACTTTTCCACAAGCTAATGTCCTAAAATCCTTTCACGCCGCCTTTCACGCCTATTTTTTTTGAATTTGACTTTTCCCCTTTTTTATTTCCCTTTTTGTGTTTTCCCCTGTTATTTTACATATTTGATTCTCTGCCGCACCAAATATATCCCCATTTCGCAGAACAAAAACCGAACAAAAGGGTAGAGAAGTATGTTTTTAACAGAGGAAACACCCCTGAAACCCAAAAATTACCCCCGTTACACCCCTGTTAAAAATGCCCCTATTTCCCTACTTCCAGTATGCTTTGCCGTCGATACGGACATCTATATACTCAAAATTAGACTCACCAATACCAGACAGATAACGGATCATCCTGTCTGCATCCTCGATAGTGACTCCAGTCCCGCGGTCGATTGTGGTCTTAATATAACCACTTACACCATCAAGATAAAAATCCACCTCACGAATCGATCCAGACGGCACCACCGCCTTTACGGGCTGATAGCCAAGATCCTTAAAATCTACTTCGGCCTGGCCGATATAGCTTTTCATGCGCGCCGTCATTGCCTTACCCGACACTGCCGCGTCCTCGTCAACAATCTCAATCGTCGGGTTAAACGAGACTTCAATCTTGGCTTCCTCCGTAGTTAATTCGGCGTCTTTATTCAAAAAAGAAATCATCATATAGGCAGCAAAGCCAAAGAATACCACAAAAATCAAAATCGTTATTATAAGACGAGTGATCTTTTTCTTCTGAACCTTTTTCCTGGCCGCCATGCGCTCCGAAGAAGTCTCGAGTCGTTCCCTTTGCCCTGCAATTGTGCGCCCGAGCTTAATCCCAGACTTGCGGTTTGTTCTGCGACTCGCCAATTTCGGCGGTTTTGGTACGTCTTCTTTTTTGCCCATCCTTTACCTTGCTATTTCTAAAATTATCTCCGCCAAACGCTTTGCTGCATCACTGCGCGCTTCTTTGTGCAATTTCTCAGCCATGTCGGCACGCTTTCTTGGATTGCGAATTAGCGTGCGTACTTCTTCTAAAAGCAACTTAGGGTCATTAACCATATCAGTATCATCAACCACGCTCACTGCGCCAAGCGCCTTCAATCTCTCGGCATTCTTGGTTTGATGTCCGCCCGGCAAACGACCAAATGGCACTAGGACTGTCGCTTTTTTCAACGCTGCCATCTCAGCAATCGTTGTGGCGCCAGCACGCGAAATCACCACGTCCGCTGCACCCATCAACTCATCCATCGTCGTGTTAAATTCCCACATGCGAAAATTCGACTCAAGCTCAGCCTTTTCCCAGTTTTCATAACGCTTAAGATCGGTCATATCCTCATAATGTTTACGCCCAGCCACCAAACCAACCGACGTGAACTTAAGAAGTTCCGGCAAGATTGCGCGGGTTGCCTCATTTAAATTTTCCGAGCCTTGGCTACCGCCCGTAATCACAACCAGCGGCTTCTCGGTAGAAAAGCCAAAGGCTTTTTTAAGTGACAATTGTTTGGCCCCAGAAACCTCCTTAAACTCTGCCCCAACCGGAATACCGGTCCAAACATAATTTGGATGTTTTTCCATCACTTCATCGTCAAGCGGCACGCCAAAAGCTACCTTGGTTGCCTTGTTCATCAAGACACGGTTAGCTAAACCCGGTACTGCGTCAGACTCATGAATCACGAATGGAATCTTAAAGCGTTTCGCAATTAAGCCCACCGGCAAACACACATAACCACCCTTTAAGAAAATTACATCCGGGCGGCTACTCTTTTTGACCATGCGGAAGAAACAAGTAATCAAACCGCCAAGGAATCCGAAGAAACCCAAAAAATTTCCGATAATCAAATCCTTCAAAGTAATGTCAAAGCGTTTAAAATAATCCAAAAATTTCCAGCCAGCGTAACGATGTAACTTCCCTGCCGGAACTCTGCGCACACGAATATACGACTCCTTAATCGGTCGTTTTAATTCTTCGCCCCAAGCCACACCAATTTCGGTCGTCAGCTTGGTTACATTTTTATGATATTTAAAATCGGTCCAAAATTCGATTCTGGCCCTTGGTCGGACTTTAAGAATTTCCCGTACCACGGCTACGGCTGGAGTGATGTGTCCTCCCGAGCCCCCGCCCACTACTAATACTTTCATCTTTCTTCTTTACCTCTCTACTAGTATAACACGAAAGTTGCATAACGAGACCTAGGCCGAACGAAATAAACACCATACTTGTACCGCCGTAAGACATCAAAGGCAGCGTCACGCCAGTCACCGGAATCAACCCAGTCATTGCCATAATATTTACCACTACATGTGTAGCAATCCACGCAAAAATACCAATTGCAATTAAGCGCCCCTCTAGATCTTCCGTTCCCTCCGCGACCTTAAGGGTTCTAAGCAAAATTACACAGAACACACCAAGCACCACGACGAGGCCAATCAAGCCAAACGTTTCACCCATCACGGCAAACACTGAGTCGTTAATCGATTCTGGCAAATAGCCCGTCGCCTGCACGGAATTCCCTACCCCCACACCAAACAAGCCACCAGTTCCAATCGCCACCATCGCGTTCTCAACGTGATAGCTCGATTCGTCCGTACCACCACTCATAAAAGTCATCACGCGTTCCAGACGATATGGCGTTGCCAAAACCACGGCAACTCCCCCCGCTACGATCACACCAATCACCAGCAAAAATTGCTTCAAAGGCACACCACTAACTAGCAAAATACTCAAAATAATTGCCATGATTGCAAGGCCCGTGCCAAGGTCACTTTGTAAAACCACCACAAAGAACAGCGATAAAGCACTAATTACTGCAATCGGAACCCAAAAGTCTTTGGTGCCGATTTTCCCTTCGGATTTTTTGCGCTCAATAAAATTTGCAAGATAAATTACTAAGCTAATTTTCAAAAGTTCTGCCGGCTGAAAACTCATACCGCCCACACTAAGCCAGCGACAAGCACCGAGCTCACAAACCGCAATCGAACTTCCAACCTTCGACAAAAGCCAGAGCGCAGCTGACGCCGCCAAGCCCGCAATCAAAAACCATTTCGAAAACTGACTAATCTTCTCACGTGGGATCACTTTGAATGCTACAAAAAACATCGTAAGCGCAAGTATCACACTAATCAAATGATGGATAAAGAAATAGCTCGGCTCGTAATTCATCCCGTAAGCCGAATTGAGCACGTTTGCGCGCATTGGACCAATCGCATAAATAATCACAGCGCCAATCGCAAGTAACGCTATCACCGCAAAAAGAATTGCTAGGTCACTTTTATGTTTGCGCACCCGCACCTGCATTTAAATCACTCCGCCAGTTACCGCGAGAAAAATACCCAGAATCGCCAGTACGCCGCCAATAATCCAGAAACGCATCACAATCTTTGCTTCCCCCCAGCCCTTAGCCTCAAGGTGATGATGAAGCGGTGCCGAAATAAATACTTTGCGATGGAAAAGTTTCTTCGAAATAATTTGAATCAAGCTCGAGCCAGTTTCGATCACAAACAAAAGACCAATCACCGGGAGCAACAAGAACGAATTGGTCATCACAGCTACTACACCAAGCCCAGCGCCCAAGGCAAACGACCCGGTATCCCCCATCATAAAACGAGCTGGTGGCACATTAAACCAAATGTAAGAAAGCAGCCAACCGACAACGGTCATACAAAAACCAAAGAGCAAATATTGACCTTGCAGCATCGCAATCATACCGAATGCACCATAAGCTAGCATCGACAAACCGCCAGACAAACCATCCAGACCATCTGTGATATTCACCGAGTTTGCCGTTGCGACCACTGCAAAGGCAAACAAAGAAATCATGCCAACCACACCAATATCAATGCGGCCAACGTACGGCACCATCAAAGTAGTCCAACCGATCTTTTCAGCAAAGAACCAACCGAGTGCAATACCTACGGCCGTAATCAAGACAAACTTTACTGGCCCGCGCAAACCCGCTGCGCCTTTACCGGAACCAAAAACATTAATAATATCATCGAGCATACCGATTGCACCGCCAGCTACATAAGCTGCGAGCACCAACCAAGTTTGACCACGATCCAAATTAAAGAACCCTGTCACTACAGGAATCGCAATCAAGCCCACCAAACCCGCCATGGTTGGAAATGGGCGCTTAAATTTATGCGCGTGGAGCTTAGTCATAATCGGCAAAGCATCGCCGGTTACAGTTTCCTTTTTCTGCTTTTTCCAAAACTTATGTTTGTAAGCAAAGTGCGTATAAAACGGCGTGAGAAGCATCGAAAAAAGGAACGCGCCAATTGCTAGAAGTAACCCGTAAAACATTTCATCACTTATTTTCATTATGACCTCGGTTTTATTTTTAGATAATCAATTGTCAAATCAGACAATTCGTCAAATACATTTTTGGAGTCGACTGCGCTGGCATTGGCTCCACTCCCCCATATTTTAACCATAATCACGTATTTTGGCAACTCCCCTTCAACGCCACCGAACCCAATATAAGTCGCTGTTGTTTCCCCATCTGGGTCACTATAACGACCTAAATCTTCAAGATAAACCTGGCCCGTACCACTCTTACCGCCGATATAATATCCTGGGTTATCCTTCTTTAAATACAGACTTCTGGCTTCGTGTAGCATCTCACGCATCGTGGCGCTAGTGTCCGAAGAAATCACCTGAGTATCATCCTTTTCTTCGTATTTCTTTGGCACCAATACGCCATCTTTCATAGTTCCCTTCACTACCGTTGGCGTCATCATATAACCACCATTTACAATCCCCGAAAACGCCGAAGCTACTTGCAACATAGTCAAACTCGTACCCTGGCCGAATGTCATTTCGGCGTAAGTCAAGTTCGGAGCATACAAACCTTCTTCATTTGGTGTATGAACAATACCATCGGCTTCAGCCACTTCAATACCAGTAGCCCTGCCTAAGCGGAACTTTTGATAATATTCGTACAACTTCTGACGACCAGCTTCATTCACATTATCAGCGTCACCGCCCAACCACTTCAAAGCCTGAATACTACCAGTGTTAAGTGACCAGCTTAATGCCGTCCACATATCGATCGTTCCATAAACCGCTGGGCTCTTCGAAGCATTGTTGATCGTTGCCGTTTCAACAACCGTGGAACCAGTATTATAATATGTTGACCACGGCGTCATTACGCCTTCATTGAGAGCCGCTGCAAACACAAAAGTCTTGCAGACGCTAGCCGGTTCATATGGCACTTCCGTTACATAGTTCAAATACGCAGTCCAATCTTGCACCTGGTCATACTTAGCCGGATCATAAGTTGGCACACTCGCCATCGAAAAAACTTCACCAGTATTTGGATCCATAATAATCGCTGCGGCATTTGTTGCCCCATCCGTGTTTCGACTAAGCGCATCAGCCAAAACCTCTTCAGTAGCCTTCTGCAAACCACGGTCCAAAGTCAAAACCACATCTTCACCATCAACCGCTGGGATTTTTACATTGTCGCTACCAATAGAAAGCGCAATATTATTTACGTCTGAAATCGTTTTAAGAAGTCCGTTTTTGCCTGCTAACTGTTCGTTTAAAGCCCCTTCAATGCCATACTGACCAATTCCGTCACTGTTCACGAAACCAAGTGTTTGCGCCGCCATTTCACCTTCAGAATATACGCGTTTATTGTTCTCCTGGAACCAAACGCCACCCACACCTTCTTCCGAAATCTTCGCCGCAACATCCCTTGGTACGTTCTTGGCCACCACCGAATATCTCAATCCTTCAACTTCATAAACTTCGTCAATATTGGCCGTAATATATTCAGCAGCATGCTTTTCGAGCAAGGCTTTCAGCTCGTCTTTTTTTGTGACTTGCGGGTCAATAATAATCGAATAAACCTTTTGATTCATTACGACTTTTACTGGCTCATCGCCTTCCATCACATAAATATCGCCACGCTTAGCCACAATCGTCTCGAGCAACGTCTGCTGACTGGCTGCTTTTGATACCCAATAATTATGTTCAATTACTTGGATAAAAAATAGCCGCACCACGATCAAAGCGAGTGCAGCTAAAATCAATTTCTTTAAAAATTTAATCCTCGGCATAACCTGAAACTGTTGCATCTTCCATTATAGCAGCAATCGTGCTGTTTTTGGCATTTGCAACCGATGTCAAACGAGCTTTCTCGACTGCCAAGTCCTCCTTTTTAGCTTCCATCTCTGAAATTTCTGATTCAACTGATGAAATTTGATAATCATAACCAGTAGCTTTAGTTCCCTCAGCTACATAGATTAAGCCAAACGACAAAGTAATTAAACCAACAATTACAACCTGGGAAATCGGACCTAGCCTGCGTGAAGCGTGGCGAATCGTATTACGATTGCGCGAAAAGTTCATCGTGGTCGTAACCCCAGTTCTCCTCGTCATGTAAGTTTGATTTCTCATTTTGTAATTTTCTCGCTGTTTATGTTGATGTTGATTTTTGTCTTAGTCCGGGTGGCGTACCAGTCAGTGCTATAAGTAAACTGGTTGCCCGCCCGGGAAGGTCATACGTTTTTCCACACTCCTATGGAAAACTCTAAATTGGTGAGCCTTTCCGGCCCATGTCGCCCCCTTGCTGCCTTTGTGCGGGTGGGGATGTTCCCCACCCGTTTAAAGACATAATTTAGCGGAAGCTAACCTTGATGGTTTGCGTGCGAGAGCGTCCCGCGACAACGATTTGCTTTGGCATGTTGCCTCCTTTTTTTGTTTGGTTTTTTTATTTTTATCAAATCCGCTCAGCGGCTCGTAGTTTTGCACTACGACTGCGCGGGTTGATAACTAACTCCGATTTCCCCGCAACAATTGGTTTCTTATTTAAAATTTTGAGTTCCGATTCTTCACCGTATTCACTGGCTTCTTTGAAATATTCCTTTACTAGGCGATCTTCGAGACTATGGAATGTAATTAAAGCAACCCTTCCCTTTGGATTTAGAATCTTTGGTAGAAGCTCCAAAGTTTTTTCAATTTCTTCGAGCTCGTCATTAACCACAATTCTAATTGCCTGGAAAATTTGAGTCGCCGGATGAGTCTTGCTATAACGCGATTTGCTAGCAATAATCTCCGCCAAAGCTTTCGTTCCCCGAATTGGTCTTTGATGCACAATTTCCCTCGCTAGCATTTTTGCTCTACCCGGCTTTTCTTCGCCGTACTTCACAAAAATTTCCGCGAGCCTTCTTTCGCTCCATTTATTTACAATTTCGTCCGCCGTCAAATCCTGCCTTCTATCCATACGCATATCCAAAGGACCATCCTTGGAGAAAGAAAAACCTCTCTCTTCCATATCTAGTTGCGGAGAAGAAACTCCAAAATCCGCTAGTACTAAATCAAAAGTTTTTCCACACTCGATTAACTGCAGCACCGCGCTATAAAAATCCGTGTTCATAATGGTAATCGCTGGGCCGAGTTTCTCGCGTAAACACCTTGCAGCGTTTTCGTCTCGATCCACGAGTACTGAATCTTTATAATTCCGTGTCACATCCAAAATCTTACTGGCATGCCCTGCGTATCCGGCTGTTAAATCTAAATAAGATTCACCAGGCTGAGGATTCAGAGCCTCCAGAACTTCTGTTAGTAAAACTGGTTTATGAAGTTCTTCCATGTGTATAATTATACACGCTTCGTTTGAGATCGCTCAACTAGAAACTTCAGCGTTTTTGTTTTTTGCTTATAGTTTTTGTTTTGCACAATTTTCTACCATAATTTGGGCAGCCGAAGCTAACCATATAATTATGATTGTTGAGAGATTATTGTGTTGGTTTTTTAGACCTAATATAGAGTTTTAATTGGGAGGTGTGTTTTTTGAGGAAAGAACGCACGATTGCTTTGACGCGTCTCGCTAAATTTAACGCGCGCCGAAACTCCTAGTTGGCCGATCTCAAACCTTGTTAATGTACCTTTTTGATTTTTGTGGTGTTTATTTTATTTTTCCACTGACTTAAGTGTAAGCCTATTTCCAAAAAAAATCAAGACCTTTTTTGCACGAGTATTTTCCCACAATGTGTGGAAAACTCTCTGTTAAAAACCCGAACAACCCTCACTTTTCAACCGCGCAAAATTATGTTATAAAAACCGAACAAAGAGGTTATCTTCGAGCAGAAAGGTATAATTCCCTGTTTGATTAATATTTACTTCGTGTGCTACAATATATTTCATAAAAAGTGAGGTAAATATGGAAAAAAATTTCGATGTCTTTCTATGGGCCAATGAAATCGACGAAATCAAGAATAATGTCAGTGCTGAACTATTTTTATTCAACAAAAATTATACACCGTTCAAAATTAAGTACTCAGACAAGCTAACCAACAGCGTCAAAGCCATGTTCATGCAGGCGGCTGTTAAATTCATTATTGAAGAAGCCGACAAAGGCTTGGAGTGCCGCGAATACGAAAAGGCCGATGGCGAAGAAAACGTCATCTACCGCACCGATCTTAGCAAGGTTGGCCGCGCCGAGACCCTAATTCACCTCATCGAAAACGAATACAAAGACATCGCCATTTTCTCTGATAACGAATACGAGTTCAAGAAGATCAAGGGTATCATCGCTCGCTTTACCTACCCTGGTGGCGACGCCGGCACCAAGACTTTCTACATCGCCAAGGCTATTTCCGCCTCTAGTGCACTCAAAGGCGCCTCGAGCTGGGAGATCAACGGCGAAAGCTTCGAGCCATTCTCTGCTGAAGTTGCTCTCAAGATGCCAGAAGACAACCAGGTTGCCATCGTTGACAGCAATATCGTCATCTTTAACCAATCCAAGTTCGAGAATCTTTTCCAATACGATTACAAATCTCAGGTTATCGCTGAAGCTAAGGCCAAAGAGCTTACCGACAAATACAAACTCTCCTTCGCCGAAGGTGTTACCCTTAATTCCCTCCTCGAATATAAGAAGCCCGTCTTAAAGAAACTCCAGGCCATGGATATCGCTTCCGAAATGCCGCAAAAAGATTTGATCAATTATGCCGACGAGATGCAGCTCGACCTCATGACCGACGACGACGGCTCCATCATCATCATGGACGACAAAGACCTCACAATGTTCGTGAATCTTTTGAACGAAGACTACTATGTTTCCCCGGTCAACGGTCGCCGCTACGAAATTAAATCCAAGAAACTTCTCGGCGAACCAGACGGTGAACCACCACGCGGTTAAACCAACAAAAAGCGCCCCTTTTACGGGGCGTCTTTTTGATTAATAATCAATTTCCGAATAAGACGTTTCGACCACGTTCTTCTCGCCAAACACAGCGAGAGTCTTTAGGAGTTCATTTTTAACATCCTCTACCGAGTCACCCTCTTTAAGGTTAGTCTCGAGTTTAGCAAACGAGCCATTGGTCCCATCAATTTTATCGAGGAACAAAGACGTATCATCGCTCATTTTAATTTCCTGGCGACGGCGTGAAACCTCTTTTTGCGGCTTAAAGCCAAGTTGCAAAATTATGTTTACCATCTCGGTGTAATCCTTAATCACGGTCTCTTCTACCACATCCACACCAGAGTCTTCGATATGACGCTTCAAAATCAAATAGTATTTGGCTGGCTTGTCTACGGCCTTCATCTCGGTACGCATCAAGAGACGTGGCATGTTAATACCGCGCTTATAACCTTTTGGCACGTAAACACGGTCGTGCTGCCAATACATCGGCGAAAAATCCATATCGATATCAGATAGCTTCTCTACAAAGCCATCACGACTAGCCAGTTTACACTTTACGATGATTTTTTTCATAGGGTTTCTCCTTTACGTGCTTTGTTGGCCCACTCGTCGGCGAGCTCGTTTTCCTCTGTTCCAGCGTGTCCGCGAATCCAAACTAACTCCACCGGATACTCTTTAAAAAGTGAATAAAGTTTTTGTACAATGTCCAAGTTCTGAATCGGTCCAGTTTTCTTCTTCCAGCCATTAGCCTCCCAGCCCGGCGCCCATTTAGTGAGTACATTAATCCAGAATTCTGAATCGGAATGAATCTCACAGCCTTCATCTCCGGCGTATTCGATTGCCGCAATCATGGCGAGACCTTCCATGCGGATATTGGTAGATGGATTTTCAGCCCCTAGCCGCACCGGCTTACCGTTTTCCATCACGGCAAAACCACCCGGTCCCGGGTTTGGCGATGCACTACCGTCAGTCCACAAAATTTTCATGCCCTAATTATATCATAAGATATCGATGATACGCCCTTCAACCGACACCACACCGTTCCACTCGTTCTCAATTAGACGCACCAAAACATCAATCTTCTCCCCCTGATAAATCGTAAACCAAGCTTCCGGCGCAGAGAAAGCCACCAGCTTCATCGTCTTATCATCCGTTCCTCGCACCATCAAACAGAGATGATTCCCCTCGCTACCCATGCGGCGCGACTCCATCACTTCCACTTGTTTTAGACAGAAAATCGGCTCTTCATTCCCCTCACCAAACGGCTCAAGCAGCTTCAACTCTTCTAAAAACTCGCGCGAGAGTTCACCAAGTTTATCAACATCTAGGTCCGCTCCAGACTTCAAATATTTTTCCTGGTCCTTTAATTTCAAACTCTTATAATAATCGTTAATTGCTTGAGCAAATTCCCCTAATTTATCCTTCTCTACTCTCACACCAGCTGCGCCGGCATGACCACCACCAGAGACAATCGTATCGGCCACCTTCGATAAAGCCTCCGCCAAGCTAAACTCACCAAAGCTCCTACCAGACCCCTTCAGCATCCCATCCGCCACTTCGGTCAAAACAAAAGACGGCTTTTTGTAATCCTCTGTCAGACGCCCAGCCACAATACCAAGAATACCCTCGTGCCACTTGCCAACCTCCACCATTACCGGTTCGTCGGTTTTGTCGCGCTTTTTGATCTCTTCTACCGCCGCGCGTTGTTCGTTACGACGTTTCTTATTCAACTCTTCCAGCTGGTTGGCTAGCGCTGCAGCCTCAACTTTAGATTTTGTTCTTACCAATTTAAGGGCCAGTTCTGCCGATTCGATTCTGCCTGCCGCATTTAGCCTTGGCCCGATTTGGAACCCAACCGACTCGCTACTCAGCTTTTTCACCCCAGCGTTTTGCATCAATTCAACTAGCCCGGCTCGACGCGTTTTTACTAACACTTTCATACCAAAGAATCCCAAAATGCGATTCTCGCCGGTAAGCGGCATACTGTCACAAATCGTGCCGATCAGTACCAAATCAAGCAACCACTTCTCTTGTCCAGCCGGAATTTTACCCTTCAAAACCAGCGCCTGCGCCAGTTTAAACGCCACCGCCACTCCAGCTAAATCACGAAAAACCTCGTAATCTTTACGCTTCGGATTAATCACTGCCACGGCCTTCGGCAATTCCTCTTGGCATTCATGATGATCGGTTACTACAGTATCAATATTATGGCTACTTAGCTCATCAATAATCTCAAAATTCCTCGAGCCACAGTCTACTGTCACCACCAAACCAAACCCGCCTTTCGTAGCTTTATCAACCAACTTTGGGCTCATACCGTAACCATCTGCAAACCGATCTGGCAACATAATCTCCACCGGTTCCGCCCCAGCCAATTCCAAAGCTTCCGCCATCACCGTACTCGCCGTCACGCCATCCACATCGTAATCGCCATAAATCAAAATCTTCTCACCATTATCGATGGCCTGTATAATTCGTTCTGCCCCCTTTTCCATATCTGGTAGCAAAAACGGATCAGATAATTTCTCGTACTCCGGATGCAAAAAATCAGCCTGAATTCCGCGCGCCTCAATCAAACGCTCAAATAACCTACTCATCGGTTATCCAATCGTTTTACTTGGCTTACTTCCCCGCTGACTTTTAATCACAATACTCTGAAGCTCTTTTAAAATCGGATACTGCTTGTTGGTCTGATAAATACGCGTGTTGCCTTTTTTAGTCATAATCAAAAACTTAGCCGCGGTTAGTTTGGTCAACTCGCGTTGGATATTTCCTGGATCCTCTTTAATGAGTTTCGCCAACCCACGTACGTGAGTTTTGAAATCCGGGTACTTCGAAAACACAACGATAATCTTCCTCCTCACCCTGGAAGTCACCAACATATCTAACATGTAACCTCTCTTTTCTTTAATTCATTATAACACGTTTGCCGAAAAGTTCTGTAAAAAATACAACATTTTTTACGGTATAATATTAATATGTTTTACGAGGTCATCCCGGCGAAGCTATTCAAAAAGGGCGCTGGTTTTTTGACTTACTCCTCTGATGTTAGCCTTCAACCAGGCCAAATCGTTGAGATTCCCCTCGGAAAATCCACCACCGTTGGTCTCGTTTATAAAAAAGTTGTTCAACCAGACTTCCCCACCAAGCCAATCGTACGCGTTTTGTATGCCAAGCCTTTGCCAAAACATCTCATCAAAATGATCGTCTGGATGTCCGAATATTACCTCACGCCACTACCAACCATCCTTAATCTGATTCTGCCAAATGGCATCACCAAAAATCGTCGCAAATTCACCAAAAACGCCGAAAAAACCGAACAGACCCCAAAACTACCGCTCATTGAGCTTAATAAGGCCCAGAAAAATGCCCTTAATTCGCTTCAAAACAGCCCAGGAGCCACCAAACTGCTTCATGGCGTAACCGGAAGCGGCAAAACCAATATCTACCTAGAAATGGCTAAAAATGCCCTAAAACAACAAAAGTCCACTATCCTTTTAGTGCCAGAAATCTCCTTAACCAGCCAACTTGTTCGGGTTTTCGAAGAGACTTTCGGCCAAAAAGTCATCCTGATTCACTCTAAGAAAACCGAGGCCGAACGTCACAAAATCTGGGAATCTCTTCTCTGTTCTAACACTCCGTCCATCATCATCGGCCCCCGCTCTGCCCTCTTTGCCCCAGTTAACAATCTTGGTCTTATTATTATCGACGAATGTCACGAATCCAGCTATTTCCAAGAGAACGCCCCAAAGTATTCTACCTTGCGCGTGGCCAGCTTTATCGCAAAAACCCTCAATATCGACTGCATCGATGGCTCCGCCACCCCTCTAATTCAAGATTATTATCTGGCCAAAACCCATAATTCCTTAGTCACCCTTAAAGAGAAGGCCAAAGGCACCGCCACTGAGCCACAAATCTCTGTAATAGACCTCAAAGAGCGTGATAATTTCACTAAAAACCGCTACTTCTCTAATAAATTACTCGAGTCCATTAACCGTAACCTGGAAAATCATCAACAAACTCTAATCTTCCATAACCGCCGCGGCTCCGCACCCCTTAGCATTTGCGAAGATTGTGGCGAAAGCTTGCTCTGTCCACACTGTTTCCTTCCCCTTACCCTCCATGCCGACACCTATGAATTGATCTGCCACACCTGCGGTTTTAAGCAGCGCGTACCAAAAGCCTGCCCGCACTGCGGCTCGCCGAATCTCTTATATAAAGGTTTCGGCACCAAACTCCTCGAAACAGAGTTGAAAAAGCTTTTCAAAGACGCTAATATTATGCGTTTCGACGCCGACAATACTAAAAGTAATTCCCTTGACGCCATGTATGACGAAGTCAAAGCTGGCAAAATCGACATCATCATCGGCACGCAAACCATCGCCAAGGGTCTCGACCTGCCAAAGCTTGCCACTGTTGGCATTGTACAAGCCGATGCCGGCCTCTTCCTCCCAGATTATTCCGCCGAAGAGCGCACCTTTGAACTTATTACTCAGGTGATTGGCCGTGTTGGTCGCGGCCACCTCGACACCGCCGAAGTTTTCGTCCAGACCTTCCAGCCTGGTTCCCCAGTTATCAACTTTGCCATCAAACAGGATTATGAAGCCTTCGCCGAACATCTGTTAAAAAAACGTAAAGACACCTATTTCCCGCCTTTTTCTTTTATTGCCAAGATCGAAATCGTCATGAAAACCGAGTCGCTCGCCCTTAAGAAAATCCGCGCCATCTACCGCGAGCTTATCAAAAACCCAAAGCTCAAAATCTCGCCGCCAACCCCAGCTTTTCATGAGCGCACCGGTCGCGGCTTCCACTGGCAAATCATCGCCCGCAGCTCCTCGCGCGAGCAACTCTTAAAAGCCCTAAAAACTGTCGACGAAACCGCTCACGTTACCCTCGACCCGCCGTCTCTTTTATGATATAATATAGAGCATGAAAATCATCACTACACCAGATCCGCGTCTCCGTCAGAAATCGACCAAAGTCGGCGTTATTGATGATGAAATTCGCAAAATCATCGATGATATGCGCAAACTTTCCCTCGACTGGGAAAAAGAGCATCCATACGAGCTTTCTGCCGCTATGGCCGCCCCTCAGATGGGCGTTAACAAACGCATTATTATTGTCCGCGAAGACATGGAAGACAAAGATAACAATCACTTCACCGCCCTGATCAACCCAGAAGTCATCAAGACCGAAGGCAAAATCAAGGTCGATTATGAAGGTTGTCTCTCTGTTCCAGAAATTTACGGTCTCGTTCCTCGTCCAACCAAAGCCAAAATCAAGGCTCAGCTCGAAGACGGCACCGAAGTTCGTATCAAAGTCGAGCAGGATTTGGCCCGCGTTTTACTTCACGAAATCGACCACCTAAACGGCATTCTCTTTATCGACCACATTAAAGACGAAAAAGACGCCTTCTCCCGCATGAACGACAAGGGCGACCTCGAGCCAGTAGACTACGACAAAGAAATTAAAAACAATAAAAAGCTCTTCCCTGATGAATAAGATTATTTTCTTCGGTAACGGCCCTCTTGCCGACGCCGCCAAAAACGTCCTCGAAAAACACTGTGAAATCATTTTTCATGCCAGAAGCAAGGAGGATTTAGGGACCGTCAAAGAAATCAAAGCTAAAAACCCCGAAGCCAGGGGCGTTCTCGCTTCTTTTGGCATCATGATTAAACCCGACGTCCTCGATATTTTTGAACCGGAAGGCATCTTGAATATCCATCCTTCCCTCTTGCCAAAATATCGTGGTGCTTCACCAATCGAATCTGCCATTTTAAACGGCGATAATGAGTTTTCCGTCTCTATCATGAAGCTAGTTAAAGCTATGGACGCCGGCCCAGTCTATTATCAAACCACTTTAAATGATTTACCATTAAGCAAAGCCGCCATCTACGAAGCCCTCGCCGCCGCCGGCGCCAATTGGCTCATCGAAAACATGGACAATCTCCCAGAACCGACTGCACAAAACGAAAAAGAGGCTACCTTCTGTGGTAAATTCGATCGCTCCATGGGCGAGCTCACTCCAGAGTCAGATACTGCCGAGAAAACCTTCCGTAAAATCATCGCCTACCAAGATTTTCCAAAACCAAAGTATATTTTCTATGGTATTAAATGCATCATTAAAAAAGCTCATCTTGCCGCAGCAGACGAACAGCCGACCATCAGTATCACCTGTGCAGACGGCGGAAAAATCGCCATCGACGAACTTCAGCCAGAAGGCCGCAAAGCAATGGATGCCAAGAGCTTTCTTAATGGCTATAAGAAATAATTACATATTCAAAAGTTTAGAACTATTCGCACGAATCTCGTCTTTGAGTTCTTTAATTGTGCGCTCAACAATCTCACGATAATCTGGACGATTGATTTCTAACCACTTAGTCGCCTCTTCGCGATCGGTAATCATATCGAATTCGTTTAATTTAACTTCTGGCAAACCCTTAGCAATGCGTTCGCCAATGCGAACTTCAAGTTCTTCCTGCACAAAATCCAGGAATTCCTTCTTTTTTTGTTCTGGCATTGCGGCAAGTCCTACTTCCGCCAAAAAAGCTTCATCAATCGGTTCCATGCCCTAATTATAGCATAACCGTTTTGTTCTACAACGTTTTCTTTTTCATCTCGCGCGTGAAGAATTTCAGACGATCATTAAGTTCAACAGTAATTTTGTGTTCAGTCTTAAGTGCAAGACCACCAGTTTCACCAGCAGCAAGCTCTTTTACATCCATCTTCTCTTTTTGGACAGAAGTCACTTCAACCTCGCCAATATAAGTCTTATCACGAATCACACGAGCGAGCATACCAGGTTTCACCACACCAGTTAGCATCTCACCACCAGCAATAATCGAAGTCTTTTCAGTCCTAAACACGCCCTTAATCTTCATTTCGCCTTGGTCTTCTTCCACGACCTCAGCATCGAGCAAGTTCTCCATTTCGTGCTTAGCATCATCGAGCAATTCATAAATCACTTTGTAAGTCTTGATTGGCACACCATCACGTGCCGCCATCTTTGAAATGTTAATTGGCACCGACACGTTAAAGCCATAAACCACGGTGTTCTCGCCAGCCGCCATGTAGACATCGTTTTCATTAATATCACCAACGCCGGTCGAAACAATGTTGAGAGTAATCTCGCCCTTAGTATCAATCAATTTCAAAGAATCAACTACCGAGGTCACCGAGCCGAGCACGTCGCCCTTGATAATCACGTTAAAGACTTTCGAATTATCAGCGGTGTTCATCATACGGAGAAGATCAGTCGAAGTAACGTTAGCCGAAGCAGACTCGTCAGCCATCGCTTGTGCATTGAGAAGGGACATCTTGCGAGCGGTCTTTTCATCGGCAACTTCTACGAAGCGATCACCAAAGCTTGGCAAATCCTTAAAACCAGTAATCGTTACAGGGATAGATGGGGTAGCCTTGCCCTTTGGTTTGCCGCGCCAATCTAGCATGGTGCGGATTTTACCATAGGTCGAACCGGCCACGATATACTCACCAACTTTCAGTTCCCCACCGGTCACGAGCAAGTTCACCACTGAACCACGGCCAGTTTCCATGTGGGATTCAATCACGAGGCCCTCAGCTGGAATATCAACGTCAGCCTTGAGCTCTTCAATATCAGCAGTCAGCAAAATCATGTCGAGCAACTTATCAAGGTTCGTACCAACCTTAGCCGAAATCGGCACCATCACGATATCACCACCCCATTCCTCTGGCTGCAAACCGTGTTGAGAAAGGTCAGCCATCGTGCGTGGCACATCAGCGCCCTCGCGGTCAATCTTGTTGATTGCTACGATAATCTTAGCGTTTGCGCTCTGTGCGAACTTAATTGCCTCTACGGTCTGTGGCTTGACGCCATCATCGGCTGCCACCACAATCACCACGATATCAGTCAGCATTGCGCCGTGTTGGCGAATTGCCGCAAAAGCCTCATGGCCAGGGGTATCGAGGAAAGTAATCCAGCGATCTTCGTGTTTCAACTGATAAGCCGAAATGTGCTGAGTGATACCACCAGCCTCACCTTCAGCGGTCTTTTTGCCGAGCAAAGTATCAAGAAGAGTAGTTTTACCATGGTCGACGTGACCCATCACCGCCACCACCGGTGGACGTGCGATTGCCTTATCAGAGAGTTCGTGTCTAATATCAGAGGTCTTGGTTGCAGTGTTCTTGCGCTCGAGCACCACGTTCTCCATACCAAGCTCATCGATAATGATCGAAGCGGTCTCAAAATCAAGACGTTGATTAATCGTCGCTACGATACCATTTTTGAAAAGCTCACCAATCAGCGACGTCACCGAAAGCCCCAGGGCTTTAGCGAGTTCATCTACCGTGATTGAGCCAGCAATTTGAATGACTTTTTTCTGCTCGTCCATCAGCTTCCTTTCTCGACTTTTTGGCCGTAAATAAAATCTCAGCCGGCGTCGCCTTCTTAAAAACTTCTATTATTTTATCACAAAACCGAAAAATATGCTATAATAGACCCATTCCCGGGTAGCTCAATGGTGGAGCAAGAAGCTGTTAACTTCGAGGTTGCTGGTTCGAGTCCAGTCCCGGGAGCCATTAAAAAACAAAGAAGACCCGCAGGGTCTTGTTTTTTTGCATTAAAAAACCCCGCCGAAGCGGGGTTCTTTATTCTCTTAAGAGGTGTGGGCACCAATTGGGCACCCCAGTCACTTCTCCGTTTTCATCTTCTACGGATCTGTACTCAGTCTCTGCGCCTTCTTCTGCTTCCATTTCTGTACAAACCTGCACCTGAGAAGCGTAGCGAAACACGTCTCGTAGTTCAAATTCTTCCACGCTGCAGCACGGACAGTCTTCACATGTTTTAACATCGATCACAATTTTCATTTTTTCTTCCCCCTTAACGGACATTCCTCCGGGATAAAGTTCTGGAACTTTTCCTTCTCGGATGGAGAATGGTATTCGAACATTTTCTTCTTGTCTGTCTCTGAGTCACATTCTGGATGTTCTTCTTTTTTTAGAGAACAATAAACATCGAAATGCTCCTGCAACGAATTTGGCGTCACGATAGAGTACGGACACGCCATGCATCCATCATATACAGTCAACATGCCTACCACTATCTTGCCATTTTCAATGTATGCCACTCCTTTCTTGTTTTTCCCCAAGTCCAAAGGTTTTACGATCGGCTTGCCATCCTCGCCAAAACTCAAAATTACGCCCATAATTCATTACCTCCTATTCGTCGTCCAGTAGCGCAATAACACCTCTTTTTTAAAAAACTTGCTCCCCTCAAAATAGAGGGGAACCTTCTCCCTACATTATAACATAGAATTAGATAAAAGTCAACCGTTACCTTTTCTTTTTCGGCTTCAAAGCAGCGCGTTCACCAGCTAACCACCAGATGATTAACGACCCGGCAAAGTTCCCTGCCACGGCGAGGACCAAGCTCCAAGAGAACCCGGTTGCCACACCCATCGTAATCACGTTAGCGATACAGTGCTGGAATCCACAAAAGATAAACAGTGGAATACCGAAGATAATTCCCAGCGGCGAACCCTTCTTGTAGATTGCCACCGCCAGATACATCACCACGCCACAAAGCACAGATTTGATGAAGTAGGCCATCGAGAAGTCCCAGCTTGCTACCTTGTCACTTGCTGCCGGCACAATGCTCGGATCAGCCGCCGCAAACGCCATGCCAACCAGATAGCCAGCCACCAAGTTGACCACCAAAATCGTCAAAAGCTCTAACACTGGAATCTTATCTTGGAACAAGAATCCGCATTTCCCCGTAAACAGGTTTTGACCCAGATAGCAAACGCCAAGCAAACCAAAGGCAAAGATGATTGGCCCAATTGGATTACCGAGTTTCAAGAGGGCAAAGTTCCCTAGCCCAATCAAAACTGCCGCGCCCGCACTTTTTCTAATTAAATCTAACCATTTATTCATGATAAACTCCTTATTCCACCGTTACTGATTTTGCTAGATTGCGTGGCTGGTCCACGTCGTTGCCGCGTTTTACCGCTACGTAATAAGCGAATAGCTGCTGCAAGACATTGATCAGAAGTGGCGTAATCATCTTGATATCGGTTTCGATTCGCACAATATCGTCCGCCTCAATTTCGCGCTTCGAATCGGTGAACACGATTGCCCTACCACCGCGTGCACGCACCTCTTGCAAACCACCAATCGACTTCTCAAATAACCAGTTGTCTAAGATCGAAAACACCTCAAAGAATTTCTCGTCAACTAGCGCAATTGGGCCATGTTTAAGCTCGCCAGAGGCATAACCTTCCGCATGAATATAAGAAATTTCCTTCAGTTTAAGCGCGCCTTCGAGCGCAATCGGATAGGCCGTATCGCGACCAAGGAAGAATGCATCTTCATACTTCGCATATTTCTTAGCTAGCTTCTCGATTTGACCCTGGTGTTTTTTCAAAACCTTCGCAATTTCATCTGGCAAAGCTACCAATTCCTCAGCTAACTGGTGTAACTTGGCTGGATCACCACCACGATGCCCCGCTAGCATACCGGCAAAGATCAACATTGCCACCGCCTGCGCCGTAAAGGCCTTGGTCGAAGCCACGGACATCTCTGGGCCAGCATAAATATAGGTGCCGCCGTCAACTTCGCGCGCAATTGTCGAACCGACCACGTTCACGATACCAAACGTCTTCACGCCACGTTTCTTAATCTCACGCAAACACGCCAACGTATCAGCCGTCTCACCAGACTGTGACACCACGAGCGCCACCGAATGTTTTGGCAAATGGAAGGAGCGATAACGATATTCTGATGCCACCACTACCTCAGTGGTTAAGTTTGGCACCAATTGCTCCATGTAATAAGAAGCCAGGAGCCCAGCGTAATAAGCTGTGCCACAACCCACAATCACCACGTGTTCAATTTTGTTAATCTCTTGCGGAGTCAAGTTTGGCCCGCCAAGATGCAAAGTTCCCTTCTTCGGATCAACACGGCCAGACAAAGTGTTTAGTAAGGTCGTCGGTTGTTCCATGATTTCTTTGAGTAGGAAGTGATCGTAGCCACCTTTTTGAATTTGCGAAGCATCGCCCTCGATTTCCTCTGGGCTATTCTCTACTGCCTTCAAACTCAAATCAAAAACATTCACGTTGTCAGCCGTACAGACCGCCATCTCGCCATCATTCAGATAGATTGCCTTGCGAGTATAGCCGAGCAATGCCGAAGCATCAGATGCAATAATCGTCTCGCCATTGCCAAGACCAATCACGAGTGGGCTACCAAGCCTGGCCGTTACAATCTTGCCTGGTTCAAGCGGTGAAAATACGGCGATACCGTAAGTGCCGCGCACTTTCTTAAGAGCTTTCGCCACGGCATCTTCAAGCTTGATCCCATTCTTATAATAGTGATTAATCAGAGCAGCCAACACCTCGGAATCGGTATCAGAATTAAATTTCTGCTTCTTTAAAAACGCTTTGATATCTTTAAAGTTCTCAATAATGCCGTTGTGCACCAAAAAAACATTCTCGACATGATGTGGGTGCGCATTCTCAACCGTCACCCCACCGTGGGTCGCCCAACGCGTATGCCCAATACCCATGCAGCCATTTGGCGAAGATTTTACGAGAGCCTTCTCGAGCTCCGCGATCTTGCCCACCGCCCGCACCAAATGTGGCTCGCCTTTATCGTCCAGAGTCGCAATACCGGATGAGTCATACCCACGATATTCCAGCCTCTTTAGACCGTTTAGTAGTACCCCCTTCGCCTGTTGATTCCCAACATAGCCAACGATACCACACATATAGTACCTCCTTTATTGTTTCTTAGCGCGTTCTTCGTCTTCAAGTTTTTTGAAGGCAACTTTACCAACCAAAGTTGTTGGCAGCTTATCACGAAATTCATACGACGCTGGCAAAGCGTAGATCGCCACGTGGCGTTCCAATAATTCCCTAATCTCTCGTTCAAGTTTTTTACCAGCTCTGTATCCAGGTTTTAACACGATAAAGGCCTTTGCCACCTGCCCCTTGTGTGGGTGATCTACCCCGATAACGGTAGAAGTTAGCACCGCTTCGTGCGAGTTAATCACCGATTCGAGATAAGTTGGATAAATATTGTATCCAGACGACACAATAATTCGTTTCAAACGTTGTGTAAAATAAATGAAGTGATCGTCTTTGCTCAAATAGCCAATGTCGCCAGTATGAAGCCACACGCGGCCATCTTCATGCAACCTAAGAGCTTGCGCGGTTTCAGCATCGTCGTTGAGGTAGCCCATCATCACGAGCGGACCAGAAATACAAATCTCGCCCTCTTCACCATCATCAGCACGTTCGTGCGTACCAACCTTCACAATCTTGAAATACATATCCGGGAAAGGCGCCCCAATGATACCATCTTTAAACGAATTCTCTGGTGAAAGACAGGTAGCACCACAAGCCTCAGTTAGACCAAAACCCACGCGAATCTTAGCACTTGAGCCGTGTGATTCAAGATAAGCATTAACCTTATCACGCAAAGTTGAGTTCAAGGCATCACCACCGCAGATCACAGCATTTACAGATTTAAGGTCATCTGATTTGAGCTTAGTATTGATGAGCGATTCATAAAGTGTTGGCACACCAGCGATAAAGTTCGGCTCGTTCTTTCTGATAATGTCTGCAAATTGTTTATGTGAAAATACTGGGATCAGAATCACACCCATACCATGAGAAAGCGGAGTATGCATACAAACACCGAGACCAAAGGCATGGAAGTTTGGCAAAATCGCCAAGATTGAAGCGCCTGGCTGAGCCTGGCGAATCACAGTCGTCGCCATCAAACCAAGAGCGTTGAAATTCAAGTTCGAAAGCAAAATTCCCTTTGGCGCACCAGTCGTACCGCCAGAATAAAGAATCGCTGCGAGGTCATTAGCGCCACGTTCTTCGTGCACATTTCCCTGGTAGAAATACGAGTTAGCAATGAAATCTTCCCAGAGCACCACACGTGAGTCATTCATTGGTAGGCGCACTTTCTTCACATGTAGCAAGCGGTACATTTTCTTCTTAAGGAAGCCTAGGCCATCTGATGGGCGCACCACGATAATACGAGCCAACCCCGCTGAATCACAAAGACGATAGACCTTATCAAACATCGCATCAAACACCAACACGTATTTCGACTCGGCCGCGCGGATATAATATTCAATCTCCTTTTCCGAAGATAGTGGGTGCACCATGTTTGCCACCGCGCCAACCATATTCACGGCATAGACCATCGTTAAAGCCTCTGGGGTATTCGGCATACAAATCGTAACTCTGTCGCCTTCTTTCACGCCGTAATTCTTTAATGCGCGTGCGGTTTTTTCAATCTTTTTTACAAAGCTCTTATAGGTAACCTTGTGCCCGTAGTAAGAGTAAGCCATGTTATCTGGCCACTCCTCGGCACTTCTTAACACCATATCGACCATCGAACAATCTGGATATTCCAAGTTCGCCGGAATCCCCTCATCCTCATAAAACTTAATCCAAGGACGCTCCTCGTATTCTCTCTTTTTCATTAATTCTCCTTAAGACTATTATATCAAAAAACTGCCCAGAAAAGGCAGTTTTTTGGTTTAAGCTAGTGCTTATTTCTTAGCGATTGAAAGAGAGATCTTGCGACCTTCTTTGTCGATGTCGAGTACCTTAAAATCTTTGCGCTCATTCAGAGTAAAGATTTTCTCTGGATCAACATCAGAACCTTCGCCAAGCTCAGAAACATGAACTAAAGCCTCGACAGCTGGAGAAATCTGAACGAAAGCACCAAATGGAGTGATACGAGTAATCGTACCTTCAACCTTTGAGCCTTTCTTAAGATTCTCAACTTCAGAGATCCATGGATCTTCAACGAGTTGTTTCATAGAGAGAGACAAGCGTTCCTTGTCGATAGCGATAATCTTAGCTTCGATAGTTTCACCAACTTTGACGTAGTCGGCTGGGTTGTTAACACGTTCCCAAGAGATCTCAGAAATGTGAACCAAACCTTCGATACCGTCAACATTGACGAATACACCAAAGTCGACCACACCAGTAACCACACCTTTAACGGTGTCGCCAACCTTAAGCTCAGCAAAGCGCTCAGCTAGGCCGTCTTTGATAGCTTCCTTCTCAGAGAAGATGAGCTTGTTTTCTTTCTTGTTAGCATCCAAAATGCGGACACGAATTTCTTTGCCAACCAAAGAGTTAAGGCGTTGCAAAATTTCATCCTTATCGGCAGAACCTACACGTGGGTAGTGTTCGGCAGAAAGTTGAGAAACTGGCAAGAAACCACGAATGCCTTCGTACTCGACCAAGAGACCGCCACGGTTGGCGTCAAATGGAGTAACTTCGACAATCTCGGCTGCATCGAGTTTAGCCTGGATTTCGTCCCATCCTTTATCTTTGACAGCTTTGCGAAGTGAAAGTAGCACGTAGCCATCTTCCATTTCGGCTTCGATCACAGAAACCGTAACCTCGTCACCAACCTTAAGGTTGCGTGCGAAACCGGCTTCGCGGCGTGGCACAAGACCAACACCTTGAGCACCAAGGTCGATCAAAACCTCGTGCTTTTTGACAGAGAGAACAGTACCTTTTACGGTGTCACCTGCCATGACGTGTTTGAATGATTCTTCGCTACCAGCGAGAAGTTCATCCATCGTTACTTTTTTGGCAACTTTTGCCATTATTATATTTTCCTTTCTTCAGGCTCATTCAAAAATCCCCCCGCTTTTGAATGAACCTGAAATTCCCTTAATTTTAGCAAAAAATTTGCAAAAAGTCCACCCCTTATTTCGCCCGCAGCCGCCTAACCGTATGCTATACTAATTGTATAAATAATTTGTTCAATAAGCTTATGACTAATTCCCTCTTAAAAACACTCGAAACCGCCTACCCAGAGTTCGTTTTTAAGCTCGGCAAAAAGTTCTCTTTCCGCCCACCAAAGACCATATGCTACGCTGCCGATTCCCCCGAATTTGATTCCCTACTTCTGCACGAGCTCGGCCACGCCCTACTTGGACACTTCACATTTGATACTGATATCAAGCGTCTCAAAATGGAACGTGCCGCTTGGGAAAAGGCCAAAGAGATCGCAGCAGAGCTCAGCACCAAGGATCAGCCAATCGTAATCGACGAGGAGTTCATCGAAACCGAGCTCGACTCCTACCGTAATTGGCTCCACCAAAAATCTCGCTGTAAAAAATGCGGGCTTACCCGCTACCAAACCCCTGATGGTACCTACCATTGCCCCCACTGCAACAGATAACAAAAATAATCCCCGAAGGGATTATTTTTGTTAGGCCTCTTTCTTAGCTGGGCCACGGCGGGAAATACGACCACCTTTGGCACCAGCGATACGAGCGAGAGCCGGATTAGCAGCGAAACCACCAGTGTGGCCATTCTCACCGCCTTTTTTACCAATACGAGCGTAGAACTCTTTGCCATATTTGGCTTTATTGGTAGCAGCAGCTTTCATGCCGCCAGCTTTAGTTCCAGCCATTTCTCTAGAACTCCTATCTGCCCACCAAATTCTTAATATAAAAACCACTCCCTTAATTGGGTGTATATCCATATTATAGCATACCGCTTTCGTTTTGTCAACACACTTCTGCTTAGAAAAAACCGAACAAACCGCCTGCGACTTTTTCCACTTTCTGTGGAAAAAAGCTATTGACTATATTCACGTCATGATATATAATGTAAGTATCTTAAGTGGTTTGCAAACTACGAGGCTACTTAAGAAAATATGACCTACAAAAATCGCCCAAAATAGGCGATTTTTCTTTGTCTTCTACCCCTATAAAACTAGCTGCCTGACCCACTCATACATCGCGATACCAGAGGCCACGCCCACATTTACAGAGCGTGTCGAACCGAAGCTCTCAATGTAGCGCACATCCGCAGCTTTCTCTAGTAATTCTGCCGATATCCCATTGTTTTCACTACCAAAAATCAGAGTCGTATTTTCTTTAAACTTCTTCTCGCCCAGAGGCAAGGCACGCGGTGTATTATTCTCAATCGCCACCAGTTCTCTTCCCTCTTGATTAGCCAAGAACTCATCAATCGTATCCCAATGCAGAATCTCAAGATATTTATCCGTACACATCGCCCCACGGCGGTTGTATTTTTTGCGTCCGATGATATGAACCTTGGCCACATTAAACGAATTTGCGTTTCTTACTACTGTTCCAATATTAAAATCGTGTTCGACATTTTCA